>JBGAGP010000055.1:0-28072 GCA_044226685.1 Dongiaceae bacterium | reverse complement strand
AGTTGCTGCTGCAATTCCGCAAGACCGTCGACGTGTCGGCTCGCGGCTTCCACAATCCAGCTCGTCACCCCGGCCTTGAGCCGGGGTCCACTCATCCGTCGCGCGATGCAAGGCGGCTTAGGCGCCGGCCTCACCCCTGCTCGAAGCCCTCGAGCACGTTGACGGTGTTCACGCCGAGGGCGTCGACGGCGTAGCCGCCTTCCATCACGAACAGGGTCGGCAGATCGCAGCGCGCGATCTTGCGGCCCATGGCGAGATAATCCTCGTGCCGCAGCTTGAAGCGCGAGATCGGGTCGTGCTCGAAGGTGTCGAGGCCGAGCGAAACCACCAGCACGTCGATGCCGTCATCGGTGATGCGCCGGATGGCATGGTCCAGCGCGGCGCCATAGCTGTCCCAGGCGCTGCCCCAGGCGAGCGGCAGGTTCATGTGGTGGCCTTCGCCCAGGCCGTGGCCGCGCTCATCGGCATGGCCGAGGAAATAGGGGAATTCCTGCTTCGGGTCGGCGTGGATCGAGATCGTCAGCACGTCGTCGCGGCTGTAGAAGATCTCCTGCGTGCCGTTGCCGTGGTGATAGTCGACGTCGAGGATGGCGACCTTCTTGGCGCCCGAATCGCGGAACGCCTGGGCGGCGATGGCGGCATTGTTGAGGAAGCAGTAGCCGCCGTAGAAGTTGCTGCCGGCGTGATGCCCCGGCGGGCGGCACAAAGCGAAGGCCGCACGCTCGCCCGTCGCCACCAGGCGCTGCCCGGTCAGCGCCACCTGGGCCGAGGCATAGACTGCGCGCCAGGTGCCGGCGACAATGGGTGTGCCGGCATCCATGCCGTAGAGGCCGAGCCGGCCATCGATCGAATCCGGGATGCGCTTGGTCCGCCCCGGCGGCAGCAGCCCGGGCACCGGCCAGACATGCGGCAGGGCGTCGAAATTGCGCCCCGACTTCACCCACTCGTTCCAGCAGCTGCCAAGGAAGTCGACGAAATCCGCCTCATGCACCTTGAGGATCGGCGCCAGCCCGAAATCGTGCAGCCCCACCACGTCGCCCAGCTTGCGCGCCTTCACCTGCTCCAGCACGATCTCGGCGCGGCGCGGGATCTCGTGCGGCTTCACCACCTTGCCTTCGAACAATTCGACATTGCCGTCCTGGTGGCGATGCTCGTCGCTGTAGATCGTGTGCATGATGGATCCTGACCTTGCCCCTGATCGCGGTTACGCCGGCTCGACCACGCTGAAGCGCGGGATCGGCACCGGCGCGTCGGTATGGCCGATCTCGACATGGCGGCCGTCGAAGGGCCCCGGCCAGGCCTCCGCGTGGCGCCGCGCGCGGCGCAGGGCCGCGACCGGCACTTCCGCCACCAGCATTGGCCCCGGCCCGTCGGCCGAACTCTGCGGCGCGATTTCCGCCGCGCGTCCCGAGGCGCCCAGATGCATCTCGCAGGGCAGGAACAGCGCCGCGCCGGAGCAATTGCCGCCCTGGCCCTGCGCCATCTCGCCGATGGCGCCGACCGCCGCCACCGCGGCGAACAGCTCAATTGCGCGCGCCTTGGCGCAATCGAAGACGCGGTGATAGCCGGAGAGCTGCCCGGTCATCGACGGCACGATGACGAGGTCGAGCTTCTGGTCCTGCAGCTTCGCCGCCACCGCCGGCATCTCGACATCGAGGCAGATCAGCACCGCCATGCGCAGGCCGCGGAACTCGAAGGGCTGCACGCGCGCGCCGAGGCGGATCGGCCAGTCGCCGTTCGCGCGCTCGGACGGCGTCGGCACCAGCTTGTCATGATGCAGCCGCCGCAGCGTGCCGTCGGCTTCGGGCAGCAGGATCCAGGCGCGGTTCAGCGTGCCGAGGTCGCGCGCGGCGTCGGGATTGTGCGCGGCGGGCACCGGCATGCTGCCGGCGATGAGGCCGAGGCCGTGCCGCATGACCAGCAGCTCGATCTCCGGCAGCAGGGCCTCGCCTTCCTGCGCCATCCAGCGCATCAGCGGCGCGCCGGCCATCGGCTCCCTGGCCCAGTGCAGCCAGTGGCCGCTGGCATATTCCGGCAGCACCAGGAGTTCCGCGCCCTGGCCTTTCGCCGCCAGCATCTGCGCCTCGAGCAAGGCGAGCCAGGCGGCGCGATCGGCCACCGGATGCTGCAGGTTCATCGCCCAAAGTGCGATTTTCAGCGCAGTCGGCGTCGTTTGGGTGGCGTCGGTCTCTGGCATGGTCGGCTACGGTCGCTGGAGGATCGGGATGCGGCAAACTTGGCCCATCCGGCACCCCGCGGTCAAACCGCCAGAAGGCCGCGGCCGCATGGTCGAAAGGATAGGTAGGGATGCCGAAACGGGATGCGCCTGGGCGGGGAGGCGGACAGTGACCGACAAGGCGCCGGCCGCGCCGGCGGAGACGACGCGCAGCGACCGGCCGCTCTTCGGCATCCTTTGCATCAACGGCGCGGTGGCGGTCTTCGTCATCATGGACGCGGTGATCAAGGCGGTCTCGGATACCATCCCGACCGGCGAGATCGTGTTCTTCCGCAATCTCTTCGCCTTCGTGCCCATCCTCGCCTTCATGCTGCGAAGCGGCGGCATCAGCCTGCGCACGCGCGACCCGCTCGGCCACCTGCTGCGCGGCGTGTTCGGTGTTGGCGCGATCTTCTGCTATTTCCTGAGCTACAAATTGCTGCCGCTGTCGGAGGCGATCGCCCTCGGCCTGTCGATCCCCATTTTCCTCACCCTGTTGTCGATCCCGCTGCTGAAGGAGCAGGTCGGATTGCGCCGCTGGGCGGCCTGTATCGCCGGCTTCATCGGCGTGCTGGTGATGACCCGGCCCGGCAGTCTGCTCGGCGGCGGCCTGGCTGACGGTTCCTGGCGCCCGGCCGTTCTGCTGCCGGTTGCCGGCGCCTTCTCTTATGCGCTGGCCATGATCTCGGTGCGCCGGCTGACCGCGACTGAACCCAGCGGCACCATCGTCTTCTATTTCACGCTTTTTGCCACCTGCGCCGCGCTGGCGACGGCGCCGCTCGGCTGGATTTCGCCGGGCCTGGCGCCCTATTTCCGCTGGGTCTGGCCGGCGGTGGCGGATTGGCCCTATGCCATCGCCATTGGCCTGCTCGGCGGCTGCGCGCAGATCCTGCTCACGCTCGCCTATCGCCATGCCGCGGCCTCGCTGGTGGCGCCCTTCGAATACATGGCGCTGATCTACGGCTTCCTGCTCGGCTTCGCGGTCTTCGGCGAACGGCCCGACCGCTACCTGGTGCTTGGCGGCGCCCTGGTGGTGGGCAGCGGGCTCTACATCCTGCACCGCGAAACGCGGCGCCGGCGGCCGGGCTAGCCCGCCCGCATGCCAGTCATGCGCCCGCCCGGGGTGGCGGCGGCCCCAGGCCCCGTCTAGGATGCGGCCCACGCCTTCCCTCCTTTCACCGCGCCTCCCGTGACCGTCCTTCCAGCCACGCCCAGTTCTCCGACCGGAAGGAGCCACCAGGACCGCCCGGTCTTCGGCATCCTGCTGATCAATGCCGCGACAGTGATCTTCACCGCCATGGATGCGGTGATCAAAAGCGTCTCCCAGGTGTTTCCGACCGGCGAGCTGGTGTTCTTCCGCAACCTCTTCGCCTTCGCGCCGATCATCATCTTCATGATGACGCAAGGCGGGCTCACCTTGCGCACGCGGCACCTGGGCGGGCATCTGCTGCGCGGCCTGTTCGGCGTCTCGGCGATGTATTGCTATTTCCTGTCCTACAAGCTGCTGCCGCTGTCGGACGCCATCGCGCTCGGCCTCTCCGGGCCGATCTTCCTCACCGTGCTGTCGATCCCGTTCCTGGGCGAGAAGGTCGGCATCCGCCGCTGGTCGGCCTGTATCGTCGGCTTCATCGGCGTGCTGATCATGACCCGGCCCGGTGCGGGCGTGTGGGACATGGCGGCGCTGGTGCCGCTGCTGGCCGCGGTGTTCTACGCGCTGGCCATGATCTCGATCCGCAAGCTGACCGGGACCGAGCAGAGCGGCACCATCGTGTTCTATTTCACCCTGTTCGCCACCTTTGCCGGATTGTCGACCGCGCCCCTGGGCGGCATCTGGCCCGAGCTCGCCTGGGTGTGGCCCAGCGACCTTGAATTCTGGGGCATCGTCGTGCTGATCGGGTTGATGGGCGGCTGCGGCCAGATCCTGATCACCATCGCCTTCCGCTGCGCGCCGGTCTCGGTGGTGGCGCCGTTCGACTACATGGCGCTGGTCTACGGCTTCATCCTCGGCTTCGTCTTCTTCCGCGAGGTGCCGGACTATTACCTCATTGTCGGCGGCCTGGTGGTGGTGGCGAGCGGCATCTACATCGTCCACCGCGAGACCGTCGTCGCGCGCCAGCGCCGGCAGGCGCAGCCCGAGCCGGCGCTGCCCCTGCCGCCGGAGGCGTGAGCCATGGCGGCGGTCGAATCGGCCCCGCCCGCCACCGCCGGCAAGCGGCTGCGCAGCCTTGGCATCCTGCTCATCATGGGCATGGCGTGGGGGCTGTCGTTTTCGCTGGCGCGGGTCGCCGCCAGCGCCGGCATGCATCCCTTCAGCATCACCTTCTGGGAGGCGCTGGGCGCGGGTGCGACCCTGCTGCTGCTCTGCCTGCTGCGCCGGCGGCGCATTCCCTTCAGCCGCGAATTGCTGCTGCTGTATGTGGTTTCCGCCGCCATCGGCATGGTGGTGCCGAACGCGATCTTTTTCTTTGCCGCCTCGCATGTGCCGGCGGGCATCCTGTCGATCTCGCTGGCGGTGATTCCGCTGATCACCTTTGCCGTCTCCGCCGTGCTGCGGCTGGAGCGCCTGGCTTTCGGCCGCGTCCTAGGCGTCATCCTCGGCATCGCGGCGATCCTGCTGCTGGTCGGGCCGCAGGAGAGCCTGCCCGACCCGGCGCAATTGCCCTGGGTGCTGCTCTGCGTGGGGGCGGCCGCCTGCTATGCCGCTTTCAACATCATGATGTCGCTGTGGAAGCCGCGCGGCGCCGCGGCCTTCACCACCACCACGGCGTTGTTCATCACGGCGGCGCTGCTCCTCCTCCCGGTGATGAACGCGACCGGCAGCTTCGTGGCGCCGGCCTGGCCGTGGACGGAAGTGGAATGGTCGCTGCTCGGCCTGGGTCTCATCAACGCCGTCGCCTTCTCGCTCTTCGTCTACCTGATCGACACCGCCGGGCCGGTCTTCACCAGCCAGACCTCGAACCTGGTGACCCTGTTCGGCGTGCTCTGGGGCATCGTCATCTTCGGCGAGCAGAACTCGGCCTGGGTCTGGCTGTCGCTGGCAACGATGATGGTGGCCATCGCCCTGGTGACCCCGCGCCGCGCCCAGGTTACGGCCTAGGGCAAGCGCCACTACTTGCCTTTGACGTAGCCCATCGCCTCGACGATCTGGCCGCCCTCCACGCGCATCAGGTTGACGCCGCGCACGGATTCGGCCGCGCCGTCGCCCCAGCGGTAGCGCCAGCGGATGATGGCGCGCGGGCCGTGGCATTCGACGTCCTCGAGCTCGAAATGCGCAGCGCAATTGGCGGCGATGCCCTGCCACAAAGCGAGGCAGGCGGCGCGGCCTTCATGCCGGGCGCCATCCGGGGCCGGCACCGTGTTCTCGATCACGCAATCCGCCGCCACCAGGGCCGGGAAGACATCGGGGTCGTGGCGCAGGAAGCCGTCATTGAAGCGCCGCATGATTTCCGCCGTATCGTCGGGGTGCCGCGGGGTGTCGCCGTCCATCGCATGCTCCTTCGATCGGGGTCTATGCGGCGATGCTGGATGGCGGCGCTGTCAGGCGTGGTCAGGAGACCCGCTGGCGCTCAGGGCGTCGGCCCCGCATCCTTTTCCAGCGATTTCCGATGCGCCGCGAGGTCGCGGCGGAAGCCTTCGGCGTCGCCGTAATCCTCGAAGCCGGCATAGCGCGCATGGGTGCCGATGGTACGGCGCGCGTGCTTGATCGGGCACCAATATTCCTCGGTGCGCGAGGCGATCTCGCGCACATAGGCGACGAGGCCGTTGGCATAGGAGCAATAGGCGCAGTTCAGCTTTTCGAGCGCGTTGAGATAGGCGAGGTGGTGACGGTCGAACACCAGGTAGTCGCCGCGGCGGACCTTGGCGATGCCGTAGACCGGGAAGCAGATCGCCTGGTAGAGCGTGACGAAGAGGTCGAGCAGCGCCAGCGGCACGATCAGCGCATAGATCACCGGCGCGGTCAGCGCCACCAGCGGCCGGGCGCCCAGCACATACTTGGCCAGGCTGACCTGCAACTCGCGGTGCCGGCGCAGGATCTCCTGCTCGAAGACCACCCGGCCGCGCTCCAGCCCGAAGGCGAGCTTGGCGCGCTGGCGGGCAAGCTCGGCATCGAGCTCCGCCTCCAGCGCCTTGATCCGGTCGACCAGTTCGGCGATCTGCGGATTCATCCGTGGCCCTCCCTGCGTCCCGGAGCGGGACGCAGGCAGGTTACCACAGGCGTTGCGGCGGATTGCGCGCCTTACTTCGGCGCGACGATGGTCATATAGGGCGCCGTCGGCTTGTCCTGCGGCCCGAACGGGCCCGGCACCTTGTGGCTCACCGTGGGGAGCGAGCGCAAATAGGCGACCAGCGCCGCCGCGTCGTCGGAGTTGATGTGGCCATAGGACATCCACGGCATCGCCGGCGCCAGCTGGCGGCCATCGGGCCTGACACCGGTGGTGAAGGCGGTGATCACTTCGTCATCGCTCCACTTGCCGAGGCCGGTGTCCTGGTCCGGCGTCAGATTGGGCGGATAGAACACGCCGAGGCCGGGCACCTCGAAGCCGATATCGGAACCGGCGAGCGGCGTCTCCAGGTTCGGCTGCGGCGTGAAGGCGCCGGTGTTGTGGCAGCCGCCGCAATCCATGATATGCGCCAGATAGGCGCCGCGCTCGACTTGCGTCTCGGCGCGCGCGGCGCAGGTGAACGACATCAGCGCGGCCGCCGCAGCGGCGGCCGTGATGGCAGTGCGGAACTTCATGTAACCCTCTTTCCCAAGCAGAAGATGTGCTCTCGTGGCGCGCCTATGACCACGGCGCGGCGCATCGGCGCAAGCGCCATCGATGGAGCCAGCGCGCCTTTGTGCGCGCCGTCACAGAGCTGAAATCGCTGTCACGGCGAAGCGCCGGAAGATGAATGACGAAGCGCCGGGAAAGCAGGCCATGCGCTGGCTCGCATTGCCCGCAACGGTGTTGCGGTCATTGTGCCGGCGCGGCGCGCGCAGCTGTTTCCGCCCCAGCTATTTCCTGCCGAGGCGCATCTCGATCGCGTCCCAGATGCGGTCCTCGAGCACCACCTTGTCGAAGCGGTTGATCTCCTGCAGGCCGGTGGGCGAGGTGACGTTGATCTCGGTCATGTAGTTGCCGATCACGTCGATGCCGACGAAGATCATGCCGCGGGAGCGCAGCGCCGGGCCGATGGCGGCGCAGATCTCCTTGTCGCGCGCGGTGAGGCCGACCTGCTCCGGCCGGCCGCCGACATGCATGTTGGAGCGCGCCTCGCCCGCCGCCGGCACGCGGTTGATGGCGCCGACCGCCTCGCCCCTTGTCGCGCGCGGTGAGGCCGACCTGCTCCGGCCGGCCGCCGACATGCATGTTGGAGCGCGCCTCGCCCGCCGCCGGCACGCGGTTGATGGCGCCGACCGCCTCGCCGTCGATCAGGATGATGCGCTTGTCGCCCTGGCGCACCTCGGGCAGGTAACGCTGCACGATGATCGGCTCGCGGTAGAGCTGGGTGAACAGCTCGAGCAGCGCGCCCAGGTTCTCGTCGCCCGGCGCGATGTGGAACACCCCGGCGCCGCCATTGCCGAACAGCGGCTTGACGATGATGTCCTTGTGCTGCTCGCGGAAGGCCAGGATCTCCTGCCGGTCGGAGGTGATCACCGTGGGCGGCATCAGGTCGGGGAAATGGGTGACGAACAATTTCTCCGGCGCGTTGCGCACCGCGGCCGGGTCGTTCACCACCAGGGTCTTGGGATGCACCGTCTCCAGGATGTGGGTGGCGGTGATGTAGGACATGTCGAAGGGCGGGTCCTGGCGCATCAGGATCACGTCCATCGACGACAGATCGATGACCTCCTCGGCGCCGAGGGTGAAGTGGTCGCCCTTCACCCGGCGAAGCGTCATCGGCCGCGCCCGCGCCACCGCTTTGCCGTTGCGCAAGGTGAGCTGGCGCGGATGGTAGTGCCAGAGCTTGTGCCCGCGCGCCTCGGCGGACAGCCCCATGACGAAGGAAGAATCCCCCTCGATGTTGATGCTTTCGATCGGGTCCATCTGGATGGCGACGCGCAACGGCATGGGCGAGGTCTTTCCGCTCAGGTCTGGCTCTCTCGGCCGCTATGTGGGCTTGGCCGGGCGGCGGCGTCAAGTTGCACGAAACAGGTTGCTGATACAGTGCTCGTTAAACTATTGGTAATTTCGGACCTCTGGCAAATCGTCATCACGGCAGCCGCTGCGTGCCCTCACGGCTGCTGTTCCTACGGAGGCAAACATGCGCTCAGGCGGCTCGCCATATCTCGCTGCGGATGATCGCCTGGCTGACGTCATTGCTGCCATCCAGGTGATGGGTACCTACAAGTTCTACAAGCTCGATTTTGAAGCCTGGTCGGATCGAATCTGCGGCGACAAGTCCGAAGCCAGTCATTGGCGTGCGGTCTTCGAGCAGCATCCCGAGTTCTTCCGACTGGATTCAGGCCGCAGGCGTGCGTCTCTTGTTTGGAGACGTCAGCGAATCAAGCACTACGACGTCGACAAAGGATCGGCCATCACGAAAGAGGCTTATCTCGCCCTATCTGACTCACAGAAAGCGCGGATATCTCGAATGCCGCTGAATTCGGATGAGCTGGAGATGTTGATCAGCACCGCCATCAATCTTCATGCACGTGCTTTGGAGCACAAGCAGGACACCAGGTGGTGGATCGTCGCAGCAATCGGATTCCTGGGTGCCCTCGCAGGTGGTCTCATCGCTGCGCTCATTCCGGCGTTGCTCAAGTTGACTGACTCGCTGCCACCGCCCTGACCAGCCTTTGCGCCGCCCCGCAGGCCAGCGTCCAGCCGAGGCCGCCATGGCCGGCATTGAGATACAGGCCCGGCCTGGCGCTGGCGCCGATCAGCGGCCGGCCCGACGGCGTCATCGGGCGCTGCCCGGCCCAGACCGGCGTTGCGGCATCCCAGTCCGCGCCATCGGGAAAGAGCCTGCGCACCAGCGCCAGCAGTGCCGCCGCGCGGTCCGGCTTCACCGCCGGCGACCAGCCGTCGAGATCGGCGAAGGCGGCGGCGCGCATCCGGTCGCCCAGCCTGGCGAAGACGATCTTCTCAGCCCGGTCGGTGAGGCTCACGCTCGGCGCCGCGTCGCGCGCCGGCGCGGTGATCGAATAGCCCTTCACCGGCTGGATCGGCAGGGCGAGGCCGATGGTGGCGGCGAGCCTGGGCGCGTCGATGCCGGCCGCCAGCACCACCGCGTCGGCCTTGCGCGTGCCGCCCATATGACCGTTGGGGGTGAGGTCGACGCCGCAGACCTTGCCATCCTGCTGGTTCAGCCGCAGCACCCGCGTGCTGGTATGCACCTCGACGCCCAGGCGTTCTTTCAGATGCGCCAGCAGCGCGCGGGTGAACTTGCCGCAATCGCCGCTTTCGTCCTCGGGCGCATAGACGCCGCCGGCGAAGGGATTGCCATAGCCGGAAAGCGCCGGGTCGAGCGCCAGGCAGCGGGCGCGGTCCAGCACCTCGATCTTGAAGCCATGGGCGCGCTTGATCTCGGCCAGCGCTCCGGCGCTGTCCAGCGCTTGGCTGTCGCGATAGAGGATGAGCTTGCCGCGCTTGCCGTGGTCGAAATCGAGCGCCGCATCCGCCAGCAGCTCGGCCATCGCCGCGCGGCTTTCGCCCGCCAGAAGCAGCAGATCGGCCAGGGTCGCGCGCTGCCGCCCGCCGAAACAATGGCCAAGGAAAGACGCGGTCCAGCCCAGCGCATCGGCGCTGAGGCGCGGGCGGATCCTGACCGCGCTGTCGAGGCCGAGCAGGATGGCCGGGAACTTGGCCCAGAGGTCGGGCCCGGCCAGCGGCTCGACATAGGCATAGGAGAGCTGGCCGCCATTGCCGGCGGAGACGCCGTGGCCGCCTTCCGGCTCCTGCTCGATGAGCTCAACCGCATGCCCGGCCTTGGCCAGCCAGTAAGCCGAGGTGGCGCCAATCACCCCACCGCCGATAATGAGAATCCGCATGCGCCCTTCTTAGCCGAGCTTTGGCGCCGAAAGAAGCCAGGATAAGCTGCGTGCCTTCCGCGAGCATCGATGAGCGACATTATGCATCCGCCCTCCCCCGTTCTGCGCGTCGGCCGGCCGACCGACGACCTCGACGCCCTGCTGCCCTTCTATGTCGACGGCCTCGGCTTCGAGCTGCTCTACCGCTTCACCGGCCATGACGGCTTCGACGGCATGATGATCGGCCATGCGCGGCAGCCCTATCACCTGGAATTCTCGCGCCGCGACGGCCATCGCGCCGGCCGCGCGCCGACCGAGGACAACGTGCTGGTCTTCTATCTGCCGGAAGCGAGCGACTATGAAGTGGCGCTGGCGCGGATGCGGGCGGCCGGCTTCCTGCCGGTGAAATCCTTCAACCCGTTCTGGGACGATGGCGGCACGACCTTCGAGGACCCCGACGGCTACCGCGTCGTGCTGTTCAGCCGCGCCTGGTTGCGCTGAATGCAGATTGCGCTGAACGGAGTATGATCGCCGCACGCATCGGGAGAGATCGCCATGCCAAGTGCCGAGGACATCGTCGCCGCCTGCCGGTTGGAATGGCCGGCCCATAGTGGCGATTGCAGCGGCTTCGCCCGCGCCGTCGCCGCGCGGCTGGACGTGCCGCTCGCGGGCCTCGCCAACGAGATCGTCGACCACATCCGCGTGCAGTGGCGGCAATTGCCCGATGGCGCGGCGGCGAAGGCGGCGGCCGAGACCGGCGAACTGGTGATCGCCGGCCTGCGCGGCGACGAGCAGAGCGCGCCCGCCGCCCACGGCCATGTGGTCGTCGTCGTGCGCGGCGCGCTCGACGCGGCGAACAACCGCTATCCGCACGCCTTCTGGGGCCGGTTGAATGGTACCGGCGAACAGGACAAGACGCTCAACTTCGCCTGGAACCGCAAGGACCGCGACCGCATCACCTACGCCGCCGCACCGCGGCCACGCGAAGGGTGACGTCAGCGCAAAAGCGCGCTCCCGCGCGGTTCGCACGTCCTCGCAAACACTCCCATCGTCATCCCGGGCTTGACCCGGGATCCATTCCTCCGCCGCACGAACGGAGGGTTTGTGGGCCGCGGACGTCGCGCGTAGATGCCAACCGCGCTTGCGACCGCGCGATGGACCCCGGGTCAAGCCCGGGGTGACGAGGTGTGTGTTGCAGTGTCGCGCGAGGATCGCGGCAATACCGCCCGACTGATGCGACCCCGCGACCCGCCATCATTCGCCCGCCGGCGCAACCACCCCAATCGTCATCCCGGGCTTGACCCGGGATCCATTCCTCCGCAGCACGAACGGACAACAAGAGCGTCGCGCGCATCCACCAGCCGCCCTTGCGGCGGCGCCATGGACCCCGGGTCAAGCCCGGGGTGACGATCGAGACTGAAGGCCGGCTGAACGGACGCCGCCCGCCAGTTCTCCGGCATCAAGCTAATTCACCGGCATCAACTCGCCCGGCGCCAGGGTGTCCACCGGCGCGGTGCGCTTCGGCCCGCCGCTGAGCGGCCAGACCGGATGACTCTTGTCCGGGTTGGCGCCGACGCAGGCGGCGGAGCTGCAGCGGATCATGCAGACATTCACCTGGTTGCCGCCGACCTTGCACTCGGTGCGGTCGCGCGGCTGCCACAGGCAATAGACCGTGCCGACGCCGCTGTTGTTGAGGTTGCGGGTGTATTCCCCGCCGGTCTTCTTGCACGCCTGGCCGTAGCGCTCGGCGGTGACCGGCAGGTTTTCCGCGACCGCGCGCGGCACCGTGGCGACGCCCAGCGCCAGCGACAGGGCGAGCAGCAGACACCAGGAAGCCAATGCCTTCAACATGTGAGGCCCCGCAGAAATAGCATCCCCGGGTTGCAGCCTACCACAATTCGGGTTGCCGTCACCTCACGAGATGGCGAGCCGTCAATGCAGCTGCTGGCTCAGCTCCTGCAGCAGGCGGGCGGCGCGTTGCCGTTGCTGGTCGTTCTCGGCCAGCTCCAGGTAGCGGGTCAGCGCACGCCGCGCCGCCAGCAGATTGTCGAGGCGGATGTTGAGGATGCCGCTTTCGCGCCACAAATCGGGCTGGCCCGGCGCCAGCCACAGCATGCGCTGCAGCGCCCGCTCGGCGGCGGCCAGGTCGCCTTCCTGGATGCGCCGCACCTTGATGTTGTTCTGCAGCCGCAGCAGCACCTGGCGGTTCTCCAGCGCGGTGAAATGCTCCGGCTTCAGCTCGTTCTTGTCGCTCGACTGCGATTTCAGCAGCTGCCGCAGGTCGCGGATGCTGCGGGCGACGCCGCCGCTGAACGGGTCGAGGATCGCGGCGCGCTTCTCGCCGTGCAGGCGGATCATGAAATGGCCGGGAAAGTTGATCCCTTCGATGCGCCAGCCGAGGCTGCGCGCCGCGTGGATGTAGAGGATGCTGAGCGCGACCGGCAGGCCGCGCCGCCGTGTCATCACCTGGGCCAGGTCGGCGTTGCGCAGGTCGTCGTAATTCTCCTCGTCGCCGCGATAGCCGAACTTCTCCGCCATCACGTAGCGCAGCACGTCGCAGCAGGCATCGAGCCCCTCGTCATCGGCCTTCAGCGCGTCCAGCGCGGCGGCACGCTTCATCTCCAGCGCGATCTCGGCCAGGTGCGCGCGGCATTGCTCGAGCGCGATCTTGTCGTCTTCGTGCAGGGCGCAGAGCAGCGCCGCCGCGGCGAGGTCGATGGCCTCGTCGGCGCCTTCGCCGCAGCGCCGCAGCGCGTCTTCGATCTCGGCCCTGGTCATTGGAGTCTGGTCATGTGATGCGGGTCATGGCGTCGCCGCGGCGGGCTGCGTCTGGGTGGCCACCGGCGGCTGGTCCTCGGCCGGCATGATCTCCGGCGCCTTGGAGGGTGGCGGCGGCTCGGGCGGCAGATTGTCGCCCTTCAGCCGCACATAGTTCTCCACGCTGCGCACATAGGGCACGTCGCGGGCATGGTCGATGACGCGCTGCACCTCCGCCTGGTCCTGGCCGACGCCGATCAGATAGACCACGGAATCGATGCACTCGATCGAATAATTGTTGGCGCGGACGGCGCGGTCGACGAACAGCTTCAGCCACACGGTGCGGGCGAGGTATTCGTCCTGGGCGATGGTGCCGAGGCCGCGATCCGGCGCGATCTGGATCTGGTTGATCACCTCGCGCACGCCGGCGGTGGCCCAGGCCGCCTTGACCGCGGCCAGGCGGTGCTCCTGCTTCTGCACGTCGCCGGACAGCAGCACGCGGCCCTCATGCACCTGCAAATGCACCTGCTGCAGCACCTTGGCATCGTAGGCGGCAAAGCGTCCGTTGATGGCGATCCAGATGGCGTTGTCGTCGAGGCCCTGGTAGAGGCCGCGCTCCTGGGTCGCCAGGTCGGCGGTATAGGCGGCGGCACCGATGGCAGTGCCGATGGGCGAGCAGCCGCCGAGGATGACGCAGGCGGCGAGGCCGAGCAGCACCGCGCCCGGCAGCTCCCGGTTCCGGAGCAGGCTTGGATCAGACGCGAAAGCCCCCGCGACTCGCATCGAATCACTATGCCTTAACGGGATTCCGCTTGCCATGCCGCCGGATAGTGGCGGAGCCGGGGCCACGGAAACCCGGGCAGGACGGTGACCGCGTCGAGGCGCAGGTCCAGCCCCTGGCAATCCGCCCGCCGGCCCATGAAGGCCTCCGCCGCCCGGGCGACGCGCGCCTGCTGGCGGGCGGAAATGGCCAGCAGCGCCGCCGCGTCGCCGTCGCCGGAACCACCCGGCTGCCGCCGCTTCACCTCGATCGCCGCCAGCACCCGGCCGCGCCGCGCCAGGATGTCGACCTCGCCGGCCGGGCAGCGCCAGTTCACCGCCAGGACGCGCCAGCCCTTCAGCCGCAGCCACCAGCACACCAGCGTCTCCGCCCGCCGCCCCGCGCGCTGGGCGCGCTGCCGGTCGCGGGGCGGGCGGCGTTTCACCGGCGCACGGTATCCCCTCCCCCGAAGCGGGGGAGGGTCAGGGCGGGGGCAGCGCGCGAAGATCGTCTGGCAGCGGGGCGCGACTGCCCCCACCCCATCCCTCCCCCCTTCGGGTGGAGGGAGTCGTGCGTCGCTTTACGCATCGCGCACCCTCCCCTGCTCCAGCGCCCCGAGTTCCAAGGCCCGGGCATAGATCTCGCGCCTGGGCTTTCCGGTCGCGGCGGCGACGGTGGCGGCGGCGTCCTTCACACTCATCGTGGCGAGTGCCTGTTGCAGCAATGTGTCGACGTCCTCCGCCGCCACATCGACCTCTTCCGGCGGGCCAACCACCACGACGATCTCGCCCTTGGGCGGCCCCGCTTGCGCGTAATGCGCGACCAGGTCGGAGAGCCGCCCGCGCCGCACTTCTTCGAACAGCTTGGTGAGCTCGCGCGCCACCGCGGCCGGGCGGTCGCCGAGCACGGCCTGCAGATCCGCCAGCGCATCGCACAACCGCGGCGCGGTCTCGAAGAAGATCAGCGTCACCGGGGCCTGCGCCGCCTCGGCGATGGCGCGGCGGCGCCCGGCCTGCTTCGGCGGCAGGAAGCCGCCGAACAGGAAGCGGTCGCTGGGCAGGCCGGACAAGGCCAGCGCCATCAGCGGCGCGCTCGGCCCCGGCAGCATGGTGACGGCGAGGCCTTCCGCGATGGCGTCGCGCACCAGCTTGTAGCCGGGATCGGAGATCAGCGGCGTGCCGGCATCGCTGACCAGGGCCACGCGCTGCCCCGCCGCCACGCGGGCGAGCAGCTTCGGGCGCATCTGGTCGGCATTGTGGTCGTGATAGGAGACCAGCGGCTTCTCGATCCCGGCATGGCGCAGCAGCACCTGGGTCACCCGGCTGTCCTCGCAGGCGATCAGGTCGGCGGATTGCAGCCAGTCCAGCGCCCGCGCCGTGATGTCGCCCAGGTTGCCGATCGGCGTCGCCACCAGGCCGAGCACCCCGCCGCCGCCGGAAATCGGCCGCTTTTCCGCGCGTTTACTTCCCTCCCTGCTGTGGCTAGGCTTCATGCGACTTGTTTTTCCGGATCATGCGGGATTTCTCATGCTGCAGGCGTTGACGTTTCGGGCTGCCCATCGGGCCAGGATGCTGTCGGGTGGGTTGCTGCTGTCTCTGGCCGCCCAACTTCTATCAGCCTGCGCTCCCAATGTACCGCCCCCGCAGCAGCCAAGCCAAGCGCCCGCCCCCGTGCCGCAGGCCCCGGCCGCGCCGCAAGACGTCATTCCCACGGATACAAGGGTGAAGATCGGGCTGCTCCTCCCCTTCTCCGGTCAGCAGGCCGCGCTTGGGCGGTCATTGCTTCAGGCCGCGGAGATGGGCCTCTTTGACGTCGGTGACAACAGGGTGGAGTTTCTGCCGGCTGACACCGCGACCGCCGCCGGCGCCGAGTCCGCGGCGCGCCAAGTGCTCGCGGCCGGGGCGAAGATCATCGTTGGCCCGGTCTTCGGGCCGGAGGCGCGCAAGATCGCGCCGATCGCGCAAGGTGCCCGCGTTCCCCTGCTCGCCTTCACCAACGACCAATCGGCGGCCCAGCCCGGCGTCTACATCATGGGCGTCACACCGCAGGCCCAGGTCGACCGCGTGGTGTCCTACGCGGTCGCCCAAGGCAAGCGCCGCTTCGCCATCCTTTCTCCCGCCTCGCCCTACGGCAACATCGTCTCCGCCGCCTATCGCGAGGCGCTGGTGAAATACGGCGCCACCCTGGCGCAGATGGCGGTCTACGATCCGAACGCACTCGACTACACCGGCACCGTCGAGCAGCTGGGCCAGGCGCATCAGCGCGACCCCTTCGATGCGCTGATGCTGCCCGAGGGCGGCGCGCGGCTGCGCCAGCTGGCCCCGCTCCTGCCCGCTTTCCAGATCGATCCCCGCACGGTGCAGATGCTGGGCACCAGCCTGTGGGCCGGCGACGCCAATCTGGCGCAGGAGACCGGCCTCGTCGGCGGCTGGTTCGCCAATGTCGCGCCCGACAAGTGGCAGGCCTTCGCCACGCGCTACCAAAGCCTCTATGGCGCGGCACCCGACCAGCGCGCCGGCCTGGTCTACGATTCCATCACCCTCGTCGTCGCCCTGACCCAGCAGGCCGGCGCCAATGCGGCGCCCGATTTCAACGGCCCGGCGATGACCAACCCCAACGGCTTCGCCGGCGTCACCGGCGTGTTCCGCCTCAATGCCGACGGCACCGTCGACCGCTCCCTCGCCGTCATCGAAGTGGCGCCTGGCGGCGGCTATGTGAAGGACCCGGCGCAAGGCACTTTCGCCGCCGCGATCAACTAGCGGCGATGCTCTTCTTCCTGGCGACGCTGCTGGTCGCCGCCGCGATCACCGGCGGCCGTCTGCTCTTCGTCAAGGAAGCCTTCGACTTCGGAAAATTCGTCGCGCGCACCGTTGTCACCTGGCTGATCGTGATGGCCGTCGTCCTCGTCCTTTTCTTCGGCTGGTGCTTCCTGGCGCTCAGCAGCATTCACGGGCCGTTCAACTAGCGGAGCGCGGCCAGCATGGGTTTCATCTTCATCTTTGTCCTGCTCAACATCGTCATCGCCGCGGTGACGGCGTCGGTGAAGACCGACCGCCGCACGCGCCGGGGCGAGACTCCCAGCATGCTCTATCCCGTGATCGTCTTCGCCGTCGTCTTCTTCGCCGCCTTCGCCGCCGAATTCCTCCTCGCCTACGGCGCCTGCGCGCTGATGTTCAGCGGGTATCACGGCTAGCTCGCGACGGTCCGCGCGGCGGTTCCGTGGATCCCGGCGCTCGCTCCGCTCGGCCGGGATGACGAAATCATGAAGGGCGTTTCCTCGCCCGTCATCCCGGGCTTGCCCCGGGATCCACCCATCCGCCGCAAGAACGGCGCAAGAGGAAGCTCATCGCGCCAGATCGTCGTAGAGATCGCGCCAATGCGGGTTGCTCTCCTCGATTGCGCGGATCTTCGCCGCGCGCGACCAGCGCTTGATCGACTTCTCGCGCGCGATGGCGGCAAGCGCGGTGTCGTGCATCTCGAACCAGACCAGGCGCTTCACATTGTATGTCTTGGTGAAGCCATCGACCGCGCCGATGCGGTGCTGATGCGCGCGGCCTATGAGATCGCTCGTCATGCCAACATAGAGCGTGCCGAACGGCTTGCTCGCGAGGATGTAGACGTAATAGCTCACAAAGGTTCGTGCGGCGGCTGGGTGGATCCCGGCGCTCGCTGACGCTCGGCCGGGATGACGAAACATTAGTGCACGTTCTTTCTTCCGTCATCCCGGGCTTGCCCCGGGATCCACTTCTCCGTCGCAAGGACCGTTGAGTATGCGCACCGCACCGCAGTAATCTTCCGCCAACGCGCAACGGATTGAAGGACCACCGCCATGACCAAGACCCACGCCATTCGTGTCGAGAAGCATGGCGGGCCGGAGCAGATGCACTGGGTGGAGGTCGATCTCCCTGCGCCCGGCAAGGGCGAGGTGCGGCTGAAGAACCTCGCCTGCGGCGTCAACTTCATCGACGTCTATCACCGCACCGGGCTCTATCCGATGGCGATGCCGACCGGCATCGGGCTGGAGGCCTGCGCCGTCGTTGAAGAGGTGGGCGAGGGCGTCACCGGCTTGAAGGCCGGCGACCGCGTGGCGCATGGCACCGGGCCGATCGGCGCTTATGCCGAGCGGCGCAATTTCCCCGCCGACAAGCTGATCAAGGTGCCGGACTCGATCCCCGACCAGGTCGCCGCGGCGATGATGCTGCAGGGCATGACGGTCGAATACCTGATCCACCGGACCTATCCGGTGCAGAAGGGCGATTTCGTCTTGTTGCATGCCGCGGCCGGCGGCATCGGCACCATCGCCTCGCAATGGCTGCGCCAGTTGGGCGCCCAGATCATCGGCACCGCGGGCTCGGCGGAGAAGCTGGAACTGGCCAAGGCCCAGGGCTGCCAGCACGTCATCAACTACCGCACCGAGGATTGGGTGAAGCGGGTCAAGGAGATCACCGGCGGCCAGGGCTGCGCCGTGGTCTATGACGGCGTCGGCAAGGACGTCTTCCTGCAATCGCTCGATTGCCTGCGGCCGCGCGGCTACATGGTCACCTTCGGCAATGCCTCCGGCCCGTCGCCGGACATTTCGCCGCTGCTGCTGTCGCAGAAGGGGTCCTTGTTCCTGACCCGGCCGACCCTGATGGCCTATACCGCGACCCGGCCGGAGCTCGAGCTCTCCGCCAACCGGGTCATCGAGGCCATCGCCAAGGGCTGGGTGAAGATGAAGGTGGGCCACACCTATGCGGTCAAGGACGCCACCCAGGCGCATCGCGACCTGGAGGGGCGCAAGACCACCGGGTCCCTCGTCCTGTTGCCTTAAACTATTGTACGGAAAACAAAATCGGCCGCCGAATCCTGCCCACAGGCAGGCCCGGCGGCCGATCGATTGTCAGTCCATTCCGGTCGGTTAGCTGCGGATCACCGCCGGAATGCCTGACAATAGCCTCGGTGGATGGGGGGCCGGAAATGCCGGCGGCTCCAGACACCGCTTGTCTCGTCTTGGGATACGACCCAAATCTCAGGGCCGATGTTGGAGACAGATCGGTTTCCGGTCAAATCACGCTGCCGTGAAATGATGAAACCGATTTATTACGGGATGTGATCGAGCGTAAACTCGCGTCCAACGCTCTGCCCGCATGCTTTTCCCGCCGCGCGCGTTGTGGAAGGGACCGTTTCGTTTCCCCGGCGCCGGCCCACGGAGGTTGCAGCACGCCATGACCACCGACACGCACACGACCGAGACTTCGGGGGCGGAATTGACGGGTTTGCCCTCAACCGCCTCGCCCGCCCGCGACCGCCTGATCGACACCGCGATGGGGCTGTTCAACCGGTACGGCTTCCATGCCACCGGTGTCGACCGCATCGTCGCCGTCGCCAAGGTGGCGAAGAAGACGCTCTATTCGCACTTCCCCTCGAAGGAGGATCTCATCCTCGCCGCCCTGGCGCGCAAGGAAGCGGCCTTCACCGAGAAGTTCCTGCCCGCGGTGCTGAACGCCGGCACCGATCCGCGCCAGCGCCTGCTGGCGCTGTTCGAGATGGCGAAGAGCTGGTTCTCCGACAAGGATTTCTACGGCTGCATCTTCATCAACGCGGCGGTCGAGTATTCCGATCCGGCGCATCCGATCAATGCCTGCGCCCGCCGTTTCAAGACGCAGCTGCGCAGCTTCATCCGCGCCCAGGCGAAAGAGGGCGGGGCGGCCGATCCCGAGCGGCTGGCCGACCAGATCGCGCTGCTGTTCGAAGGCGCCACCACGGTGGCGCAGGTCTCCGCCCGGCCCGACGCCGCGACCACGGCGAAGGAGATCGCCGCGACGCTGATCGACCAGGCCTTCCGCAAGTAGCGGGACACGCGGCGCCTCAGAAATAATTCGCGTAGGCGAACAGCCCCGGCGCGCCGCCGGTGTGGACGAACACGATCGTCTCGTCGGCGCCGAAGCGGCCTTCGCGCACCCAGTCGATCAGGCCCGCCATCGCCTTGCCGGTATAGACCGGGTCGAGCACGACGCCTTCGAGGCGCGCCAGCAGGCTCACCGCCTCGATCATGCCGTCATTGGGCTCGCCGTAGCCCGGCGCCGCATAGCCGCGCGCCAGCAGGAAGCGCTCCGCCGGAATGTCCGGCAGGCCCAGCAGCGCTGCCGTGTCCGCCGCGACGGCTGCGACCTGCGCCAGCAGCGGCGCCGGATCGTCGTCGATGTCGACGCCGATCACCGGCACCGCGCTTTCGGCCAAGGCGGCGCCGACGACGAGCCCCGCCTGGGTGCCGCCCGATCCGCTCGCCACCACCACGCGGTCGATCGCCAGGTCGCGCGCCTGCGCCTGGGCCAGCAGTTCCAGCATCGCCCCCGCATAGCCCAGCGCGCCGATGGCGTTCGAGCCGCCGGTCGGAATGTGATAGGGCGTCTCGCCGGTCTCGCGCAGCCGCGCCATCAGGCGCGCGATGCGCGCGGCGCGGCTTTCGCCGGGGTCGCAGAGATGCACCTCGGCGCCGAGCAGGTAGTCGAGCACCAGGTTGCCGTTGCCGCGGTAGAGCTCGGTCACGATCGGCACCGCGTGGTCGAGCACCAGGTGGCAGGCGAGGCCGGCCTTCGCCGCCGCGGCAGCGCTCTGCCGCACATGGTTGGATTGCAGCCCGCCTTCGGTGACGATCGCCGTCGCCCGATGCGCCAGCGCGTCGGCGATGAGGAATTCGAGCTTGCGCGTCTTGTTGCCGCCGAGCGCCAGGCCGGTGCAATCGTCGCGCTTGAGGAAGAGGCGCGGCCCGCCCAGATGCTCCCGCAGCCGGTCGAGCGGCTCCAGCGCCGTCGGCAGATGCGCCAGATGGAAGCGTGGAAAACGCGCCAGCGCTTCCGCCGCCCTTGTCAGCTTCGTCATGGCTTGCCCCGGATGTCCGGCCCCGCAACCACAGCCGCGATCACAGCTTCGGCGGAATCAGCACTTCGTTGATGATGTGGATATAGCCGTTGCTGGCGCCGAGATTGGTGCGCTCCAGCTCGGCCGTGCCGATGGCGACGCTCTGGCCCTGACGCACCACCTTCAGCACCGTGCCGGCGAGGGTGGTGAGGGTCTTGCTCCGCTGCACCGCCATCGCGTCGAGGCGCCCGGCCACCACGTGATGCTTCAGCAGCCGCGCCAGCTTGTCCTTGTTCTTCGGCTGGCGCAGCAGGTTGAAATCGACCCGCGCGCCGCCGGAGAGCCCGCCGCCCGCCGCCGACACCGTGCTGAACGCGGCATCGTCCGGCGCGAACAGGGTGAAAGGACCAGGACCCGCCAGCAGGTCCTCGAGCCCGGCCAGGTGGATGTATTCGGCCAGTCGCTGCAGGTCCTTCATCCGGCGGACCTCGATCGCGATGTCGGTGCGCTCCCCGCTGGGCTTGGCGGCCGAGCCCTTGCCACCGGAGGCGCAGGCGCCGAGCAGCGGCCCGCCTGCGGCGAGGCCAGCCAAGCCGATGAGCACGGTTCTGCGCTGCATGGTCTTCTCCTCTGATCGATGCCGCCCATTGGGAGCGTGTCCCGGCGGCGGGCGCAACGTCTTTTTGCGGCCGGCGCGAGTCCGAACGATGATGGATCGATTTGGCGCGGTGATCGCTCCCCGCGACGCGGTCCGACGTGCCGCGCGCGGCTCTACCCCAGCCGGCCGTCGGGGGCGTAGGACGGCGTGCCCGGATAGGGGTGGAACTCGTCGATGCCGAGGACGCGGCTGACCGTGCTGCCATCTTCCGACATGGGAAACAGCCCGAACTCGGAAGCGCCCGGCGTGCCGTCGCGGAAGGTCCAGTGGTAGTAGCCGAAGACCGGGGCCGCGGTGTCGCGGGCGCGCTTGAAAATGCGGTGGACGAAGGGCGCCTCGTCCCAGTTCATCTCGTCGACATAGCGGCCGGTCATCTCGCTGCCGGCGACATGGACCTGCAGCGTGCCGACCAGGCGGAAGCGCACGCGGAAGGGCGCATCTTCCAGCTCGCAGATCACCACCGAGGCAAGCAGCTTCGGGATCTCGACCGGGTCGATGTCGGACGGCTTGGGCATACGGCCGTCCCGGACCTTGCTCTCCCAGTATTTCAACATGTCGAGAATGATCTGCGCCCGGACAGACCGTGCGTTCTCGTAGATTCGATCGCCGCTTTCCTGCATCAGCATGACGAACCAATGTTCCGCCAAGGTGGTCCGGCCTGTCAACTGCGGGCTGCCGGGCCGCCCGCCGGCCCGTTCCGCCGGGGCAACGCGACGCCGTGCCGCAGCGGCAGGGCTATGAAAAGCATGGGCCGCGATCCAAGGACCGCGGCCCATCCGGAGCCCGCCGGATTCCGGGCGATCTGCCGGAACCGGGCGGGCCGGGAGCGGCGCGCGGGGGGTGCGCGCCGGAGACAGCCGTTACATCGGCGGCAGGATCACCTTGTCGATGACGTGGATGACGCCGTTGCTGGCGGCGACGTCGGCCTGCACCACCTGCGCGTCGTTGATCATCACCTTGCCGCCGGTGGCGTCGATGGCGACATCGGCGCCCTCCACGGTCCTGGCCGAGGTGAGCTTCACCACGTCGGCGGCCATCACCTTGCCGGAGACCACGTGATAGGTCAGCACCTTCACCAGCTGGTCCTTGTTCTCGGGCTTCAGCAGGTTCTCGACCGTGCCGGCCGGCAGCGCGGCGAAGGCCGCGTCGGTCGGCGCGAAGACGGTGAGCGGGCCGGGGCTCTTCAGCGTGTCGACCAGATCCGCGGCCTGGGCCGCGGCGAGCAGGGTGTTGAACTGTCCGGCGGAAGCGGCGGTGTCGACGATATCCTTGCTCGCGACGGTCTCGGCGTTGGTGGACGAGCAGGCGGCGAGAACCGGCAGCGCAACCAGCGCGGCCATCAGCGATCGGCGCAGCAACATGTAAACCTCCCAGATGTTTGCGGCTATGCGACCGATGCGCCGGCGCGCCGGATTGCGGCCACCGACAGCGCATCGATGCAGCCTCTACGGCAGCCGGCGGCGGGCGGTTCTGCGGCGCGCGCGACTATATTTTCGCGCGCGGCATGATCCGCGGCGGGCGAGGGACGTAGACTCCCGCTGGCGCGGCGTGAAAGGACGGGCCGCGACCGAGGCCGCGGCCCGCCAGGGAGTCAGCGAATAGGGGAGTCAGCGAAGAAGGATGAGCCGCGATCCGAAGACCGCGGCTCATCCGAAGCCCGCCGGCATTTCGATGGGGCTGCGCCACCCACCGGGGACGATGCCGCCGCACTTCGGTGGAATTACGCAGGCCGGGGCAAGGCGGATGCAGGCTATTCCAGTTTGCCGAACCAGCCGGTGATGTCGAAATAGAGGTTCTTGGTCACGCCGTCCTTGCTGAGTTCGATCAGGTCGTAGACCCGGCCGTCATGATTGAGCAGGCTCTGGGTTCCCCAGCGCCAGCCCGGCATGTTCTTCTTCACCCATCTGTGCTCGGCGGCAACGCCGTCGAACTCGGTATGGGCATCCTCGAGCACGATGGCGGAAGCATAGCTGGAGCCCGGCTCCTCGGCCGTGCTTTGCACTGGCGCGGGATTGCCAGCGCAGCCGGCGACGACCAGGACGCAGAGCAGCGCCCCCATGCTGAGCAAGCGGCGGCACAGCGCCTTTGCCGATGTCATGCTGCCTTCCCCCAACAAGTTAGCTATGGCGGCAGCATATCAAAGCTCACCTCTGAGGCGGTTGACTTTTTGGTTGTTCATAAGGAATTCGTTATGACATTTGATAGAGCATTCCTCTGTTCGCCCGCAGGAATGCCAATGAGAGTCAATTCGCCAGTTTGGAAAAGTGCAGAATTCGTCGCGGTCGGCCTTGCGACATTGTTGATCTATCGGGTCGGCTACCCTATCGCCAACCACATGCTTCGATCCCTGGGCGATCTCGCATGGGGTGGCCCGATTGGATGGGCGATCATTGCGATGGCCGTGCTCACTCCGCTGTATGGTGGCTTTGCCTTGTTCATTGCAATAGGCCTGCGCAAGGGGCGGAAAGCCATGGCGTCCGCGCCCGTCGCGGCGCTGGTCGCGATATACTTCTTCGACGCGCACAATGACAAAGTGGACGCCAAGTCTGTTTCGGAGATGGCTGACAGCCTACGAGCCACGGAGGTGCGTCCATTCTTGGCAACCCACGGCCTGGACATTCTTCTGGTCCAGGATGAGCCAAGTTGCGACTGGCTGTGTATGCAGGTGTTGGCCAAGTCTTCATTCAGCTATGCCGGGTCCCACGACCAGGCCCCGGTGATCTATCGCCGGGCGGTTGGTGAGACCTGTCTTACGCCACAAGCGATGGAAAGCTATGTCGCCTTTCTGGAAGCGGGCCTACCAGGAATATGCGCTGTTGTCGAAGGTTGGACACCTGCGGGGCGCTACATTTCCATCCAGACGACGCAGCACGTCCCGGATTCTCGGGCGCGAATCTCTTCGGAACCGTATTTTGAGGGCATATCTATCGAAGCTGTCGAGCACGGTGCTTCCGAAAATCGCGTTATCGGGCGCTGGGCCGGCGGAGTTGTGGCGGTGCCTCACCGTGTCTCGGCGTTTTCCCTGCTGCATCAAACGAAGGAGATCGTGGGACAGCGACCCGAACTGAGCGAGTTTGTTTCGGGTTTGCTCGGTTTCGAGATCACGCGCTGGCCGAAGCCAACTCCTGAACAGATCCCCGGAATCCTCGATTCCCTTGTTCCGGCATTTGACGAAGACGGCGTCAGGGAACAGGCAATTGATGCCTTTGAGAAGATTGTGTTTGGTGTTGCAGACGAACAACAAGCGAGGCTCCTCGCTCACGCGCGGAGAGCAGTGACCAGTGGGCGGAGGGGCCAACTCATTGCCGGGTTGGCTCTGATGGCATCGCTAATGGCCTCGCAAAAACCTGACGTCGAGTTTGCAAAACCATACATTCTGGACGCTCTTGCGAGCGATGACGATGAACTCGTCTCTGCGGCACTGCGTTCGCTTAATGCTTTCAGCGACGACGACCAGGAGTTTGCCCGGCGGGCGGTGCTGGAAGTGCCTTTTGGCGCTGCGTTGCCGGCGACGCGGAGCGCATTGCCGAGCCTGCTGCTGGCCCGCCTCTGCGAGTTGCAGGATTCGGCTCCGGCCGACCTCCGAGTTCGCGCTCGCGCTGCGCTTGAGTCGAATTCGCTGGCCAAGGCGCAACTCCTGCCACTTATCGTCGTCTTGGCAAAGGGCGGCGATGTGACGAGGACCGAAGCCTTTCGCGCAGTCCTTGGGCTGAGCGGCGAGCGCTTTGAAACCGCCGTCCACATGATCTCGGAGAAGGGCTGGGAGTGCATCGCCGGAACGCGTGATGGTGACTGGAACGAGAATGAGTTGCGGGCATTGGTCGAGCGTGCAAAGCAGGTCCCCAATGAACGGCTGCCAGAGTATGTTCGGGACCTCCAGCGCAGTGCGAGATTTGATTCGGTCCGGCCGGCGGTTCGCGACTTGGTTCGCGCGAGAGCTGAGGCAGCTGGAGCCGATGCGAGTACGGCGGACAGAGTGCGCGCCGCCCTCAAGAAGTTGTCCGACCAGCTGGGGTAGTGCCGTGGCGTTGCCCGGGAAACAGAACCGCGCGGAGGTTTCCCTCCGCGCCGTCGTATTCGACCCGCCGCGAACCGCTACTGGTTCATCGACTGGAAGAAGTCGCTGTTGGTCTTGGAGTGCTTCAGCTTGTCGAGCAGGAACTCCATCGCGTCGGTGACGCCCATCGGCATCAGGATGCGGCGCAGCACCCACATCTTGCTGAGGGTCGCCTTGTCGACCAGGAGCTCTTCCTTGCGGGTGCCCGACTTGGTGATGTCGATGGCCGGGAAGGTGCGCTTGTCGGAGAGCTTGCGGTCGAGGATGATTTCCGAGTTGCCGGTGCCCTTGAACTCTTCGAAGATCACTTCGTCCATGCGGCTGCCGGTATCGATCAGCGCGGTGGCGACGATGGTCAAGGAACCGCCTTCCTCGATGTTGCGCGCGGCGCCGAAGAACCGCTTCGGCCGCTGCAGCGCGTTGGCGTCGACGCCGCCGGTCAGCACCTTGCCCGAGGATGGCACCACGGTGTTGTAGGCGCGGGCAAGCCTCGTGATCGAATCCAGCAGGATGACCACGTCGCGCTTGTGCTCGACCAGGCGCTTGGCCTTCTCCAGCACCATCTCGGTCACCTGCACGTGGCGCGAGGCCGGCTCGTCGAAGGTGGAGGAGATCACCTCGCCCTTGACCGACCGCGACATGTCGGTGACTTCCTCCGGCCGCTCGTCGATCAGCAGCACGATCAGGTAGCATTCCGGATGGTTGGCGGAGATCGCGTGCGCGATGTTCTGCAGCATCACGGTCTTGCCGGTGCGCGGCGGGGCGACGATCAGCGAACGCTGGCCCTTGCCCTGGGGCGAGATCAGGTCGATGACGCGGCTGGTGATGTCCTTGCGCGTCGGGTCCTCGTTCTCGAGCTTCAGGCGCTCATCGGGGTAGAGCGGGGTCAGGTTGTCGAAGTTGATCCGGTGGCGGATCTTCTCCGGCTCGTCGAAATTGATCTTGTTGACCTTGAGCAGCGCGAAATAGCGCTCGCCGTCCTTGGGGCTGCGGATCTGGCCCTCGACCGTGTCGCCGGTCCGGAGGCCGAAGCGGCGCACCTGGCTCGGGCTCACATAGATGTCGTCCGGGCCGGGCAGGTAGTTCGCCTCCGGCGAGCGCAGGAAGCCGAAGCCGTCGGGCAGGACCTCGAGCACCCCGTCGCCCATGATGGCGGTGTCGGTTTCCGCCAGCTGCTTCAGGATGGCGAACATCATGTCCTGCCGGCGCAGCGTGGAGGCGTTCTCGATATGCAGGCTCTCGGCGAATTCGAGCAATTCGGCCGGGGTCTTGCGCTTCAGGTCTTGGAGATTCATGGGATCGGGGGATGTGCTTCTGTGGATCGGGGGAAAATGGGGAAACCGGCGCCGCTCCGAAGCGGTTCCCGGACCCGGCGGCCGGCAGGCAGGCCGGTCATGGGCGCAGGGACTTCAGGCGACGAAATCGCCGGAGAGCACCCGAATAAACCTTGCAACAGACCTCGCGCGCAAAACGGTCGGTGATCGGTTCGGAGAGATTTGCGAGGTCGGGTCACCCAGGCGGGTGTCTCTGGCAGGGGTCCGCAGGATCTCTGGGGACCGTGCTGATTAGTTAATGCATTCCCCCGGGCCTGTCAAATGAAAGATCGGCTGCGGCGCCTGGGCCAGGCCGGATTTTCCGTCCCGATCAAGCAGTTGTGAGGTTGGCGAAAAGCGCAGACAGGTTCCCGGGCCGCAGCTTTGTTGGTGGCCGCAGGTGGGCGGCGGTGCTAACGCTGGCGAGTTATCCACAGGTGATGTTGCCGCCCGGTGGGCGGCGGGCGATGGGGCGCGTATCGCCCCCTGCCAGTTCGTCCCAGCCCGGTTTCCGTTCCGGCTTTCGGGGGAGGTTGCGATGTCGGCGTCCGTCCAGTCCCTGCTCGACCAGGCTCAGGCCATGCTGCTCGGCTACGGCTCGCTGTGGAACGCGCTGCCCACCATGGTCGTCTCCATGGCGGTGCCGCTGCTGATCATCATCGGCAAGCGGGCGGTGAAGCAGATCCGGGCCGAGACCTTCCTGCGGCTGGAAGGCGGCTTCCTCAAGCCCAACAACGACGACCAGCTGGATCCGCAGGAAGCCCTGATGGATCCGACCTTCGATTCCGTGCGCTGCAAATACCTGGACACGCCGCGGCAGGAACTGCCCGACGATGCCGGCACCGCCAGGCGCCTGTCCACCCAGGCGGCCGTGGTCTTCCGGCCGATGCTGCCGGTCCTCCTCTACGGTTTCAGCGTCGTGGTCTTCGCCATCATCGTCGCCTTCTTCGTCGACCGGCTGTTCATCCGCGGCTGGTTCCTGGTCGGGCCGGGCTGCGGCAGCGAGGTCATGGGCTGCCTGCCCCTGAGCGCGCAGATCCTGCTGCTCGGGCTGCGCAACCCCGGCAATCCCATCGCCGTCGACCTCGCCTATGCCCAGAACAGCGCGGTGATGCTGGCCTTCGGCTTCGCCGGCGCCTATCTCTGGTGCGTCCTCTATCTGATCCGCCGGGTCAACAACTACGACCTGACGCCCTATTCCTTCCTGCTCTGCGGCATGCGGATCCTGCTGGCGCTGGCCATCGTGCTGACCGTGCGCCACACGGTCTTCTCCAACGCCATGCTGCCGGCGGAGACCGGGGGCGAGACGGGGATCGCCACCTATCTGGCGGTGCTCGCCTCCTTCCTGCTCGGCTTCTATCCGGCCGCCGGCATGGACTATCTGATCAAGCGCGGCCAGGAATTCACCATCAAGCGGCCGCATCCCGACGCCGGCGCTTTGCGCAACATGCTGCCGCTCGACATGATCGACGGCCTGTCGCACTACGTTCAGTTCCGCCTGGAGGAGCTGGAATACGA
>JBGAGP010000054.1:0-27914 GCA_044226685.1 Dongiaceae bacterium | reverse complement strand
AGGTAGACGGCCCTCCGGAGGCCCTATAGAACCATTCCCATTCGCCCCGCGGGGCAATCAGAAGCCGTGCCAATGGTGCAAGCGAAAGCCGGGTTGACCGATCAGTAGTTGCGCGCCGCGCTCGGCCGCAAGATCATCCTGGTCACCGGCGGCGCCGGGTTCATCGGCTCCGCCGTCTGCCGCCTGCTGCAGGCGGCCACGGATTGCCGCATCGTCAATCTCGACAAGCTCGGCTACGCCTCGAGCCCGGAGGCGCTGCAGCCGCTCGCCGGCGATCCGCGCTATGCCTTCGAGCGTGCCGACATCTGCGACCGCGGCGCGCTCAGCGAGATTTTCCGTCGCCACCGGCCGGACGCGGTCATCCACCTGGCCGCCGAATCCCATGTCGACCGGTCGATCGACGGGCCGCAGGCCTTCGTCATGACCAACGTGGTCGGCAGCTTCAACCTGCTGGAAGCGAGCCGCGCCCGGCTGCAGGAGCTGGGCGGCGAGGCGCGCGCGGCCTTCCGCTTCCTGCATGTGTCGACCGACGAGGTCTATGGTTCGCTGCCCGAGGGCGGGCTGTTCAATGAGAGCAGCCGCTACGATCCCCGCTCGCCCTATTCGGCCACCAAGGCGGCGTCGGATCATCTCGCCGCGGCCTGGCGCCACACCTTCGGCGTGCCGACCCTGATCACCAATTGCGGCAACAATTACGGGCCGTTCCAGTTTCCCGAGAAGTTCATCCCGACCCTGATCATCCGTGCCTTGAAGGGCCAGCCTTTGCCGATCTATGGCGGCGGCACCAATGTGCGCGACTGGATCCATGTCGAGGACCATGCGCGGGCGCTGCTGGGGGTGCTCGCCTTCGGCGCGGTCGGCGAGAAATACCTGATCGGCGCATCCGAGCAGCGGCGCAACCTGGACGTGGCGGAGATGATCTGCGACCTGGTCGACCGCGCCGTGCCGCGCAACGTGAGCAGCCGGTCATTGATCACCCATGTCGAGGACCGGCCCGGGCACGACCAGCGCTACGCCATCGACTCGTCGCGCGTGGCCGCCGAGATCGGCTGGCGTCCGCTGCGCCCGCTGCAAACCGGGCTGGAGGAGACCGTTGCCTGGTATCTCGCGCGCAAGGATTGGTGGGAGGAGATCTTCCGCTCCGGCCGCTATGGCGGCGAACGTCTGGGCCTGAACACCAACAACCAAGAGCTTGCCGGCGTCGCGCCGCGTTGAGCCGGGAACGAAGCGCAGAAAGGGGACTTGGCCGCGATGAAGGGTATCGTCCTGTCGGGCGGCCGCGGCACGCGGCTCTATCCGGCGACCAAGGCGGTGTCGAAGCAGCTGATCCCGCTCTACGACAAGCCGATGGTCTACTACCCGCTGACCACGCTGATGCAGATGGGCATACGCGACCTTCTGGTGGTGACCACGCCGGAAGACGCGGAGCGCTACCGCCATCTGCTTGGTGACGGCGGCCAGTGGGGCATCGCCATCTCCTACCGCGCCCAGCCGAAGCCGGAAGGCATTGCCCAGGCCCTGCTGCTCGGGCGTGACTTCCTTGGCGGCGAGCCGGTGGCCCTGGTTCTCGGCGACAACTTCATCCACGGCGAGGGATTGTCCCAGAGCCTGACCCGCATCCGCACGCTGCGCCAGGGCGCCGTCAATTTCGCGTACCGGGTCTCCGATCCCGAGCGCTACGGCATCGTCGAATTCGACGATGGCGGAAAGCCGGTCCGGTTGGTCGAGAAGCCGGCGCATCCGAAGTCCAACTGGGCGATCATCGGCCTCTACGTCTATGACGGTCGCGCCTCCGACCTGGCGGCGGAACTGCGCCCTTCGGCGCGCGGTGAACTCGAGATCACGGACCTCAATCAGCGCTATCTCGACCAGGGCCTGCTGCAGGTCGAGAAGCTCGGTCCCGGCAATGTCTGGCTCGACACCGGCACGACGGATTCCTGGCTGGAGGCCTGCCACTACGTGCAGACCATTTTCCATCGCCAGGGATTGATGATCGGCTGCCCGGAGGAAGTCGCGTACCGCAACGGCTATATCGACGCCGCGCAGCTGGAAAAGCTGGCGGCGGAACTGATGTCCTCGACCTACGGCCAGTATCTGCGCGGGCTGCTTCTTTAGCGCCGATAGAGCCGCGGCCGCGGCGCCGTGGCCAGGCGCCCCTTCTTGCCGGACAGCGACAGATTGGGATTGAAGAACGGGTCGTCCTGGATCACCTCGGCCCAGCGCGTGCGCATGAAGTCGCGCTCCCAGGTGAAGCTGGCCAGCCGCTCTGGTCGCACGTCGGAGCCGCGGCTGGCCGAATGGCGATGCAGCAACGGTGCATGCGGCGTGTAGATGACCCGCAGCCCCGCCGCGCGTACCCGCAGGCAGAAATCAATGTCGTTATAGGCGACCGCCAGGCGCGTTTCGTCGAGCCCGCCCAGGCGCCGGTAGAGATCGCGGCGCATGATCTGGCAGGCGCCGGTGACGGCAGACAAATCCTGGGTCGCCAGGATGCGCCCGGCATAGCCCGGATCCCCGGCCGGCGCTTCCGCGTACATGTGGCCGGCGACGCCGCTCAGGCCGATGATGACGCCGGCATGCTGCACGCTGCGATCAGGATAGAGCAGCAGGCAGCCGACCAGGCCGACATCCGGGCGCAGCGCCTGGCTCACCAGCTCGTCGAGCCAGGCGGGCTCGATCGCCTCGATGTCGTTGTTGAGGGTCATCAGCAGCTCGCCCTCAGCCTGCGCGGCGCCGAGATTGATCAGCCGGGGATAGTTGAAAGGACCCGGCGCCGGCACGATCCGCACATTCGGGCGCTCAGCCAGCGCGGCGAAATAGGCCTTGGTCTCCGCCTCGCGGCTGTCGTTGTCGACGATGATGATCTCGATGTTGCGATAGGCGGTCTTGTCATCCAGGCTCTTCACGCACTGCTCGAGCAGGTCCTTGCGGTCGCGCGTGGGGATGACGATGGAGACCAGCGGCGGCGACGCCGGCAGCGGATGGCGCAGGCGCAGGTTGCCGTGCTGGTCCGGCCCTTCGACCGTCGCGCCGGCAAGCGAGGGACGGCGGGCCACGAAATCCTCCACCGCGGCAAGCCGCGGCGCGGCCGGCAGATGCAGCACGCGCGCCTTCGGCGTCGTCGCGGGATCGCCGCCGACATGCAGCAGGACGCCCGGGCAATGCAGTGGCTCGTGCCGCGCACCGGGCACCAGTCGCAGGGCCATGGTGTAGATCGCCGCGTCGAAATCCTCGGTCTCGGGAGCAGCGATGCGCTGCAGGGTCGCCTTGCGAAACACCACCGCGCGGCCGAAGCCGTTCTGGCACAGGAACAGGTCGTCGCCGTAATCCGGCTTGAACCAGGGCGCGAAGCGCCGCCCTTGGGCATCGATCTGGTCCTCGTCGCCGAAGATCAGGTCGGCATCCGGCCGCGCAGCGATTGCCGCCGCCAGCCTGAAAGGCGCGATCGCGGCCAGGCGGTCGGCGGCGCGCAGGAAGATCAGGCGATCCGTCTGGGCCGCCTGGAGCGCCGCCGGCAGCAGCTCCGCCATCGCCGTCGCATCGGGCAGGCGCAGCAGGTCGCTTTCCGGCCAGGCCTTGCGCAGCCCGCTCCAGTAGGTCTCGTCCGCCGGGTTCGCCTTGCCGACGACAACGATGGTAAGCGGCAGCGTCGGTTGCGGACCGCCTTCAACCGGCCCGTAGCGTTCCCACAGGTCGATCCAGCGCTGATAGTCGCGCTCGATATTGAGGCCGCGCTGCAGCTGCAGATAGAGCTCCTGGCGGGTCGGCTCCCGCCGGAACAATTTGCGTAGACGGCCAAAGGCCATGGACCGCTCCCCCTTCGCGGCGGCGATATTGGTGCGGCGCGCGCGGCATCGCTCGTTCAACAGCGCCGTTCTTCAATAACGCCATTCTTCAATAACCCCTGGACGCCAGCGCGCCAAGTGGCCGGTTGCCGGGCGCCCGCCGACCGGCCCGTTTCGGCTTGTGCGGATATGCCTGGTCGACTAATCAGGTGCTTATCCTCCCGGCCGCGGACAACCAGCGTGCAGATCACCGACCTTGCCTTGCCGGACGTGAAGCTGATCCAGGTGAAGGTGCATCGCGACCAGCGCGGCAGCTTCGCCGAGACCTATCGCGAGGCGGATTGGCAGCCCCTTCTGGGCGCCGCGCATTTCGTCCAGGACAACCTGTCGCGCTCAGCCACGGCCGGCACGATCCGCGGCCTGCACTATCAGGCGGCGCCCTTCACCCAGGCCAAGCTGGTGCAAGTGCTGGCCGGCCGCATCTTCGACGTCGCCGTCGACTTGCGGCGCGGCTCCGCTGGTTTCGGCCGGCATGTCGGCATCGAGCTGTCGGCGGAGGAAGGCAGACAGGTCTTCGTCCCGGCGGGCTTCGCGCATGGCTTCCTGACGCTGACGCCGGAATGCCTGGTTGCCTACAAGGTGACGGCGGGATACGAGCCGCAATCCGAGCGCGGCCTGGCCTGGGACGATCCGGATCTGGGGATCGCCTGGCCGGCGACCGGCGCCCGCATCCTGTCCCCACGCGACCAAGCCTGGCCGCGGCTGAAGGACCAGGCGGACTTGTTCTAGACCAGGAAGAGCAGCAGGCCGAGCAACGCCACGCCGGCGACCGCGGCGGCCATCGCCGGCTTGAGCCAGGGCTTCTTCGGCGGCACGCGCTCGCCCCAATCGTCCTGGCGATCGCGGCTATCCTCGACCAGTTCGCTCATGGCGCGGACGATCCTGGTGGCGCGCAGGTCCCGGCCCAGCTTCTCCAGGCCGAGGGTGGCGGTTTCCAGGCCCAGCTCGCCGCGCGAAATCTCCAGCTGCTCGGCCGCTTCCTCGAGCTGGTGGACGATCTCGCCCTCCGGCTTCTCGCGGTCCTTGAGCATCACGTATTCGCCCGGCGCCGGTCGGGTGGCGATGCCGTCGAAGGCGTTGTCGAGCACGATCTTGGTGAACCTGGTTTCCAGCTTCTCGGTCTTCTCGCGCGAGGCGCGGGCGGATTTCTTCTTGCCCGACAGCAGCGAGGACGCGACGCGCATCATGTCGACGCGGCCATTGAGCTGGTCGGCGGCGCCTTCCACCATGGCGATGAACTCGCCGTCATCGGCCAGCACCGGGGCGGTCGCCATCAGCTCGGCGCTGGCGGCGGTATTGGCATTGTCGGCGGCGATCATCAGCCACCAGCGCTCGGATTCGTTCGAGCGCTTGGCGATCATGTAGAACTGCCGCGGTTCCGGCTCGCAGGTCAGCAGCTTGGCGGCGGTCAGCCCCATCTCGCGGCCGCCATAGATGCGGGCGATGCAGCGGCGAAAGGCGGCGCGCTGCTCGGGAATGACGAAGTCGATGAAGGCGCGCTCGGTGATGTCGCGCAGCGCCACGCCGAAATGCTGCGCGGTCATCCCGCGCGCATCGTGAATCCTGGTCGAGTGGTCGATCAGCAGGGAAAGATCCCAGGTGTCGATCATGGTCACGTAGCCCCCGACTGCCCTGTTGGCACCTCCGCAACAGCTACGCCCAAGGCGTTAACGCTTGGTTAGAACCGCCCCCTGGCTAGGTCTATGATCCCAGGAGCCCGGCCTGGCGGGCGATCCAGTGCAACGCGCCCGGCAGGATGGCGGCATTGTCGAAACCCTGGAGCTTCAGGCCAAGCTGCGCCGCCGCGCTGCCGTAGCGCGCGATCATGCCGGCCGAGCCGATGCAGACCACGCCGCTCTCGCCGCATTCCGGCCAGACCGTCATCGCGTCGCGAATCTCGGTCCCGACCAGCAGGCCGGAGAGATAGCTGCGCGGCGCCGCGCCGCTCAGCCGGTTGAACAGGGAAAGCGAGCGCACGCTGAACACCCGGTTCAGCAATTGCGCGTCCTTCGCCGCCTCGACCCCTTTGGCGAAGGCACCCTTGTCCTCGCCGGCATCGGTCATCAGCTGCGCCAGCGTGCCGGACTTGCACAGCAGGTCGAACAGCTCGCCGGTGAGATAGGTGCGGAAGGAAAGCAGGATCCCGTCGCCGACGCGCGCCCATTTGCTGTGCGTGCCGGGCAGCAGGAAAAGGCGGCTCCCGGCATGGCCGGCCAGCAAGGCGCCCAGCACCTGGCATTCCTCGCCGCGCATCACTTCGGGCTGCACCGGATCGTCCTGGTTCAATCCGGGCACGATCCAGCACCCGCTGCCGCGGCCGACCTCACCCGCCTTGGCGAGGTGCCGCGCCAGGTCGGTCAGCGGCAGCGGAACAGGCTGATAAGGCACTTCCACCCAGCCGAGGCGGCTGCCGATCATGCCCGCCATGATGACGGGAACGCCGGGCGCCGCGGCAAGCCAGGCATCGAGGAAGGTGGCAAGGGAATCGGCGAAGCGGCGGTCGGCATGGGCCAGCAGGCCAAGCGCATCGGCACGCTGGTCGAGGATGCCGCCATCCGGTCCCAGGGCCCAGGCGCGCCGGTTGCTGCTGCCCCAATCGACGGCGATGCAGGCGATCGAAGACTTGCTCATGGAACGGCGGACCCGGTCAGAGACTGGCGACACCGCCATAGGTAAAGCCCGCCGCCTGCGGTGCCAAGCGGTTGCGCAGGGGTGCGCCGAACTCCGCCATCTCGATCTCGAAGACATCGCCCGGCTGGGTGCGGATGCCGTCGGCGAAGCTCAGGGTCGCGGTGCCGAAATAGTGCACGTGGAGATCCCCCGGGCGGCGGAACAGCGGATATTTGAAATGGTGGAACTCCAGGTTGGCGATGGTGTGGGACATGTTGGCCTCGCCGCTCAGGAACGGCTTGCGCCAGATGATTTCGTTACCCCGGGAAATGCGGCTTTCGCCGGAAAGCTGCGGCGGCAGGTCGCCGGTGCGCAGCTCCGGCCCGATGGAGCAGTGACGCAGCTTGGAATGCGCCAGATAGAGGTAGTTCTGCCGTTCGGTCACGTGATCGGAATATTCGTTCCCCAGCGCGAAGCCCAGGCGATGCGGCATGCCGTCGGGCCCGTTCAGATAGATGCCGGCGATTTCCGGCTCCTCGCCCCCATCCAGCGCGAATTCGGGCAGCGGCATGTCCGCTTCTGGCGCCACGACGATGCTGCCGTCACCCTTGTAGAACCATTCCGGCTGCACCCCGGCGCCGGCACCCTTCGGCTTGCCGCCTTCAAGGCCCCAGCGAAACATCTTCATGGAATCGGTGAGCTGCTCCACGTCGCCGGCCAGGTTCTTGTGCATCTTGTCGCGCGCATCGGCGCTGCCGAGGTGAGTGAGGCCGGTGCCGGTGACATAGCAATGCGCCGGATCGGGATGGTCGACCGGCGGCAGCACGCGCTTCTCCGCCAGCAGGACGGCGTAGTTCAGGTCAGGCCCCGCCCCGAGGGCCGCCGCCATCTGGTCCAGCGTACGGTGCGCGGCGATCGCCTTGTTGGCCAGCTCGATGGTGCTGCTGACATTGGGGATGGTCACCGCGCGGTCGTTTTCGATCCGCGCCACGGCGCGACCGCCGCTCTCGGTCTTGAACTGGATGAGGCGCATGCGCCGGGACCCTTCCTGCCTGAGACTGCGTCCGTTGAGCCGCCCCGGAAGCCGAGGCGGCCCCTCGGATATCACACCGGCGTGCGGCGCGGCAACGCGGTATTGTATTATAAAAACCGTTGTTCCCCGGCCCTTCGCGCTTTGCTGCGGCGCGACATCCGGGCCCCGGTATCCGCCGCATCGCCATCAGCGCATCGTAACGATTGAGGTTAATTGAGGTGAGTTATGCCTGTGCCACAGGCATAACTCACTGTTTACGCCGCTGCGAATGCGCGCCTATAGTGGCCTCAGGCACCCGTGCTCGACAGAGGTGCCGCGAAAATCACTGGGAGGATATCATGACACGAACGCTTGCTTCCGTGAGTATGGCCGTCGTGGCAGCGGCCTTCGCCACAACCGCGTTGACCAGTGCCGCGCAGGCGCAGGAAGGCACCATCGCCAAGGCGGTCGGCGGCTACACCTTCGAAGACGCCGCCAAAGAAGCCGACGGCACCAAGAACTTCCATTCCGCCGACGGTCACCTCACCTTCGCCATCGTCACCCACACCGCCGGCAACGGCTTCTTCGATCCGGTCTATGTCGGCGCGACCGTCGCCGGCAACATGATCGGCGCCAAGATCCTGCTGCTCGGCTCGGAATCGCCGACCGACGATCCGCAGCGCGAGATCGAGATCCTGAACCAGATCGTGCAGGACCCGACGATCGACGGCCTGATCATGACCACGCCCCAGGCGGGCGCCTATAACGACATCGTCAAGGCCGCGGAGAAGGCGGGCATCCCGGTCGCCACCACCAACTCCTTCGATGGCGGCCTGCTCGACCGCAGCGCCATCAGCCATACCGGCCAGGACGCCTCGGCGGCGGCGATCGGCGGCGAGGCCCTGGCGAAATGCGTGCTGGCCAAGGGCGTCGACAAGGGCACGATCATCCTGCCTTCCTCCACCGCGATGGGAAATGTCGAGGTCAACAACCGCGTCACGGCGGCCTTCAACGCCGTGGTGAAGACCCTGCAGGACGCCGGCAAGCTGGAGAACTTCAAGGTCGATGCCGGGCCGGAGAATGTCGGCGTCGACGCCAATCCGCAGGACCCGGTGAACAGCATCGTGTCGCTGTTCGAATCGCGCGGCGACGTGGTCGGCGCCTTCACCGCCAACAACGTCTTCACCCCGGCGCTGGCCAAGGCCGTCGCCCAGATGGGCAAGACCGGCGAGATCTGCGCCTATGGCTTCGATTTGGGCCCGGCGCAGCAAGACGCGATCCGCAGCGGCGACCTGACCGGCTCGCTCGGCCAGCAGCCGTTCCTGCAGGGCTTCTGGCCGGTGATGCAGCTCTATCTCCAGATCGACCGCGGCATCGCGGCGGCCAATCTGGACACCCGCGCCCAGCTGGTCACCAAGGAAACCGTAGAGAACGTCGGCAAGCGCTTCGAGAACTGACCGACATCGCAGACGGCCCTGGACATCGCGGGAGGGGTTTGACCCTTCCCGCGATCCCGTCCAGTCTTGCCGCGTTGCGCAGGGGCCAGGCAGGAGCGCGATGAGCGACATTTCCGCGAACAGGACGGGACGCATGCCCACCCAGCTGGTGGGCGGCTGGGAGCTCGGCCTGCTGGTGCTGATGGCGCTGCTCTTCGCCATCGGCGCGCTGATCAACCCGGCCTTCTTCGGCAGCGGCGACGCGTTCCTGGCGATCCTGCGCGACACCGCGCGCTATGCGGTCGTGGCCGTCGGCATGACCTTCGTCATCGTCAACAAGGACCTCGACCTGTCGGTCGGCTCGACCAACGGGCTGATCGGCGTCGCTTTCTCGCTGCTCTTCGCGCCGAGCTTCGCCGATTGGGGGCCGCTGCCGGCGACCTTGTTCTGCCTGGCGCTGGGCCTGCTGATCGGCCTGCTCAACGGCGTCCTGGTCACCATGCTGCGGGTGCCGTCCTTCATCGCGACGCTCACCATGCTGCTGATCGGGCGCGGCATCATCCTCGGCCTCACCGGCGGCAAGTCGATCGGCTACGCGGTGAAGGCGCGCGACTATCCGGGCTTCTTCCATCTGGGAGAGACCAACGCCTTCGGCTTCAACAACCAGGTCCCGATCGCGCTGGCCGTGGTGGCGATCGGCGCCGTCGTGCTGGCCAAGACGCGCTGGGGCTACGAGACCTTCGCCACCGGCGGCAACCAGCAGGCCGCCATCTACGCCGGCATCCCGACGCGCTGGGTGCGCATCCGCGCCTATCTGCTGTCCTCGCTCTGCGCCACCATCGCCGGCCTGATGTCGATCACCCAGGACAAGGGCGTCACCGCACAGGCCGGCCTCTCCTCCGAGCTCATCGTCATCGCCGCGGTGATCATTGGCGGCGCCTCGATCCTGGGCGGCCGCGGGCGCGTCGTCGGCGCCTGCCTCGGCGCCATGCTGACGGTGGTCATCGACAAGGTCCTGCGCGAAGGCTGGCCGACCACGCGGGTGATCCAGATCGACGGCCAGGACGTGACCGTCAACGCCATCAGCCAGCTGCCCGTGGGCGCGGTTCCGGCGCTGCTCGGCGCCCTGTTGCTGCTGGCGGTGCTGGTGGAGCCCTATGTGATCCGCCGCCGGGTGCCGGAGCGCATTTGGGCCTGGCTGCGCCGCAAGGCGCCGCCACCGGTCCTGGAATCCGGCGGCATCGCCATCGAGGGCGTGCAGACCAGGGGCACGGTGACCAGCGACAAGGCGCTGACCGCGCGCGGCTTCGGCAGGTTCCTGGCCCGGCGCGACGCCCTCGCCATCATTCTCACCGTCGTGCTGTGGCTCATCGGGCTCTGGCTGCGCCCGGACTACTGGTGGAACCTGCAGAACAGCTTCGCCATCCTGCTCAACTACACGGAGCTGGCGCTGCTTTCCATCGGCCTCACCTATGTCATCGCCGCCGGCGACATCGACCTCTCGGTTGGCGCGGTACTCGCCCTGGCGGGAGCGGCCACCGCCTTCTTCATGAAGGTGCTGGGCTTCGATCCCATGGTGGCGGTGTTCATGGGGCTCATCGCGGGCAGCGCCGCGGGGCTGCTCAACGCACTGATCACCGTGGGCTTCGGCCTGCCGTCCTTCATCGCCACGCTGGGCATGTTCTACATCGCGCGCGGCGCCGCAGCCTGGATCGTCGCCGGACAGCAGCTGACCGGGTTTCCGGAGAGCTTCAACCTGCTGGGCCGCAAGCTGGCCGACATCTTCGGCCATTTCGGCATCGAGATTCCGCCGGGGCCGCTGCTGCTGATCAGCGAGGCGGTCAGCGTGCAGACGCTCTGGATGCTGCTGGTCGCCGCGCTCGCGGCCGTGGTGCTGGCGCTGACGCCGTTCGGGCAGATGATCTACGCCACCGGCGGCAACCGTCGCGCCGCCGACTATGCCGGCATCAACACAAGGCGGGTGCGCTTCATCTCGCTGATGTTCTCGGCGCTCTGCGCCACCATGGCGGGGATCATCTACACCGCCTTCTTCCGCAGCTTCAATCCGACCGCCGGCCAGTTCCGCGAGCTCGATGCCATCGCCGCGGTCATCATCGGCGGCGGGTCGATCTTCGGCGGCTATGGCACGATCATCGGCTCGCTGGCGGGCGCCGCCGTCATCACCTTGATCCGCGCGCTGCTGCAGCTCAACATCATCCTGGGCGAGGGCAAGTCCTTCGTCATGCCGCAGCATTGGGTCAACGTCTTCACCGGCTTGATCCTGATCGTCGCCGTGCTGATCGACATCTGGCTGCGCCAGGCCGATCTCCTGGCGACCTTGCGGCGGCGCCTGCGCCTTGGAAGAAGCAGACCGGGGTTGGAACATGCCTGAAGAGATTTTGCCGGGGCCCGCGGTTCCGATTGTCGAGATGCGGCGGATCAACAAGGCGTTCGGCGCCGTGCAGGCGCTGAACGAGGTGGATCTGCGGCTCTATCCCGGCGAGATCCTGGGCCTGGTGGGCGACAACTCGGCCGGCAAGTCGACCCTGATGAAGATCCTGACCGGCGCCTATCACCGCGATTCCGGCGAGGTCCTGGTGGCGGGCGCCGCGACCAGCTTCCGGAGCCCGCATGAAAGCCGCGGCGCCGGCATCGAGATGATCTACCAGGACTTCGCGCTGTGCGGGAACATGGACGTGGGGCAGAACATCTTCCTCGGCCGCTGGCCGCGCAAGGGAATGTTCGTCGACCGCAAGACCATGTATGCGGAAGCGGGCAACGTGCTGAAGCGGCTGAAGGTCGACGTCAATTCTGTCTACCAGCGGGTCGAGAGCCTGTCCGGCGGGCGCCAGCAATCCGTCGCCATCGCCCGCGCCATCTCCTTCGAGCCGCGCGTGGTCATCCTGGACGAACCGACGGCCAACCTCTCGGTCATGGCGACCGAGCGGCTGCTGGAGACGATGCTGGAACTGAAGAAGCACAATGTCGCGCAGATCATCATCTCGCACCGCCTGCAGGACATCTTCGCGGTCGGCGACCGCGTGATGGTGCTCAAGCGCGGCGAGAATGTCGGCGAACGCTGGATCAAGCAGTCGAGCGAGCAGGAGGTGCTCGAGGTCATCGTGTCGGGCCGGCGCGAGACGGCGCCCCGGGACGCGGGCGGGGCGCGGCCCTAGGCCGGAAGTCCGGGGCCGCGGCGCCGGACCAATACGGCCAATGGTCCCGGCAGGCTATGCCTAATTTGTATTACAAAAAGCGGGAGCCTGTGCTAGGTTCGCAAACCAATGTCATACACGCCGATCCAGTGATGAGGAAACTTAAAAAGGCCGCCAGGGCACGCGGGGAGCGTCTCCATCACAGCCTGGCGCAGGATATCGGGGCGCGCATCCTGAAGGGCGAGTTCGCGCCCGGCGCGCTGCTGCCCAACGAGGCGGAGTGGTGCGAGGCCTACGGCGTCAGCCGCACCGCGGTGCGCGAGGCGATCAAGATGCTGGCCGCCAAGGGCCTCATCGTGTCGCGGCCCAAGATCGGCTCGCGCGTGCAGCCGCGCGATTCCTGGAACCTGCTTGATCGCGACGTGTTGGCTTGGTACTGGGCGACCTCGGACCAGCATCGTTTCCTAGCCAACGTGCAGGAGATGCGCGAGATCCTGGAGCCGGAGGTGGCGGCGCTGGCGGCGCTCAACCACACCGCGCCGCAGCTGGCGGAGATCGATGCCGCCTATCGCGGCATGCTCGACGCGGCCACGGTCGGCGACTGGAACACCAACGACGTGAAGTTCCACCTCGCCATCCTGGGAGCGGCCGGCAACGAGTTGCTGGTGCCGCTGGGGTTCCTGATCGAATCGGCGTTGAGCAACATGTTCGCCTTCACCGCGACGCACAACGCCGACATGCGCAAGGCCCTGCCGCTGCACGAGGCCATCCTCAGCGCGATCCGCCGGCGCAATGCCGATGCGGCACGGCGCGCGGCGCGCATCCTGCTGGCCGACACCAACACGGTGATCGGGCGTTCGCGGCGCTCCGCCGCGCGAACCGCGAAGGCCGGTGGACGCAAGCGCTAGGCCGCGTTGCGGCGGCGCGGCGGCGAACCGGCGGCGGCAAATAGCACGAAGGACGGAGTGCCATGGACCTTTCGGGTTTCGCGAAGTATCCCAGCCTGCGCGACAAGGTCGTGTTCGTGACCGGCGGCGGATCGGGGATCGGCGCCGCGATCGTCGAAAGCTTCCTTGACCAGGGCGCCAAGGTCGCCTTCGTCGACATCGCCGAGGCCGCCAGCCGCAAGCTGTGCGAGGCGTTGCGGGCGCAGTACGGCGCGGCGCCGCTCTTCCTGCCCTGCGACATCACCGACGTCGCGGCGCTGCAGGCCGCCATCGCGCGGGTCGCGCGCGAGCTGGGCGACATCGCCGTGCTGGTCAACAACGCCGCCAACGACGCCCGCCACGACTGGAAGGACGTCAGCCCGCAATACTGGGACGAGCGCATGGCGATCAACCTGCGGCCGATGTTCTTCGCCATCCAGGCGGTGGCGCCGCAGATGCAGCGCCGTGGCGGCGGCTCGATCGTCAATTTCGGCTCGATCAGCTGGAAAATGGCCAGCGGCAACATGCCGGCCTATGTCACCGCCAAGGCGGCGATCCATGGCCTGACCCGCGGCATGGCGCGCGACCTCGGCCCCGACCGCATCCGGGTCAACACCGTGCTGCCCGGCTGGGTGATGACGGAGCGGCAGTTGAAGCTGTGGGTCGACGCGGCGGCGGAAGAGCAGATCGACCGCGCGCAATGCCTGCCCGGCCGCCTGCACCCGGTCGACCTGGCGCGCATGACGCTGTTCCTGGCCGCCGACGATTCGCGGATGTGCACGGCGCAGGAATTCACCGTCGATGGCGGCTGGGTCTAGCGAGGGCCAATCAGCGCGCGGTCTCGGCCGCGTCGCGCTCCGTGATCACCACTTCGACGCGGATGGCGCCGGAGGCCGCGAGGTCGGTGCGGGCGGGAACCGCGCCGGCGACGCCGCCCCGCTCGAGCGCCAGCGCCGTCATCTGCGTGAGCAGCAGGAGGTTGCCCCACCGTTCGGCATCGGCCGCGGCGACGCCCTTGCCTTCGACCACGATCTCGTTGGGGAAGCTGCGCAGCGTGCCGGCGACCGCGTAGAGCAGCCCGCCGGGCTTGGCCGCCGTGCCGGCGCGCAGCTCCTCGAGCAGGGTGGCGACCGGCAGCGCGATCCGCACCTTCTCGCCCTCGCCGGTCAGCGCCAGGGCCGAGAGCTGCTTGTCCTTGGCGAAGGAGTCCCGCAGCAGCGCCAGCAGATAGGTGGCATCGCGCGCCGGTGCCGTGCTGTCCGGCGTCATGCCGCGTTCGACCGGCTGCGGCGCCTGCTCGTCGACATATTGCCGGCCGGGCACGTTGCCCAGGATGCGCAGGAACTTCTCGCGGTCGATCGACACCATCGAGAACAGCAGCACGAAGCAGGCCAGCAGGCAGCTGACGAAATCGGCGAAGCTCATCAGCCAGGGCGGCTGGCGGCCTTCCTGCGGCAAGGGGATCGGCGGGGGCGTGTGCGGCTTGCTCATGGCGCGGCCTCGACCGGCAGCGGCGCCAGGGCGACCGCGAAGGCCATGCGGTCGGGCTGGCAGGCCTGCACGCCGATCACGAAGCGCGCCAGCGGCGCCTGCAGCCGCGCCAGGCCGTCGGCCAATGCCGCCGCGCGCCGCCGCAGCCGCTCGCCCGCCTCGTCGTCGCACAGCCGCAGTTCGACCTTGTAGTCGAAGCGGGCCGGAATCTTGCCGCTCGCGGTCAGCAATTCCTGCAGCACCGGCGTGAAATCGGCCAGCAAGTCCGTCTGGTCTCCGGCGAAGGCGAGCGACAGCGGCAGCCACAGCACCTGGTCCTCCGCCGGCGTCGCCTTCTGCCCGCCCATCAATGGCACCAGGGACTGGATCTGGCTGGTCAGGCCCTGCACGAAATCGCGCTGGGCACGGTCGGCGTCCAGGTTGTCCATCCGCAGCAGCGGTGCCGCGACGCCGGAAAAGGCGTCCTGCAGGCTGGCCATGGCCGCCTCGGATTTCTTGCGGTCATTGATCGAGATGCTGCTCAGCACGATGAAGAAGGTAAGGATGAGCATGATCAGCCCGACGAAGGTCGGCAGGCTGGGATTGCGCGCCACGTGCTCGGCCTGGGGTGCCGGCGTCGCCAGGCTGCGCCAGCGCATCGAGGTGAGCGAGACGCCCGAGAAGCCGCCGGCCGCTTCCTCGCCGGTGCCGGACGCATCGGCTTCCTCCGCGGCCGGATGTGAGTCGGCCTCGGCATCCTGGGGCGGCGCCGCAGCGGCCGCGGGCTTGGCCGGCGCGGCGGGATCGCGGACGAAACTGGGCTCGACGCGCGGATGAATGGGGTCCATGGCCAGCGGATGAGAAACTGCATCGGCCGATCGCCGAGCCTCCATCCACACATATTATGCTTAACAAGCCCTTAACCGGGGCAGGGAGCGAGGTCCGCCTAGGCCTCGTAGATGGCGAGGCCGAGCAGCGTGTCGACCCTATGGCCATCCTCGGAGAGCGGCAGCAGCAAGGCGTGGTAGGTGATGAAGTCCTTGGTCGGATGATCCCAGGCCAGGGTGGCGGCGCGCACCCGGATCTTCAGATCCAGCGCGTCTTGGTAGTGCCGCATAATGCGCTCCGAATCGCGCATCGCCGGAAACGCGTCCAAAAACTGGCCCGGCCGCACCGATTCCCGCGCCGTGATCGCGCCGCCCAGCAGCCGGAAGCGGAAGCGCGGCTCCGCGGCGCCGTCGCGCACCACGTCGACCAGGAACAGGTTCGGCAACACGCCCGGGGTGTCGACGGGGTCGAACTCGGACCGTTTCGGCAGGCGGCCCAGCCGGTCCACCAGGCCACGCCAGTAGTCCAGCAGCACGGCGAAACGCCGGTCCTCGTTCGCCGCGATCCAGTGAATGGTCTGTTCTTCGATCTCGACCGGCACGCCACCACCCATGGTTGGGAAACTCATACCCTCCCCGTCCATGCTAGACTGTGATGTGAGCCGGTGAAAAGGGCCGAGTGGGGACTTCACCCCCTTCCGGCCGCGGCATCGCGCCGGCGACATCCCAGGTCTTCGTTACAAGCCGCCCCCCGCGGCCATGCCGCGCGCCAGCACGCTGGGGTCGGCAAAGCTGATGGCGCGGTCGATCGCGACGCCGTCGCTGCTCAGCGGAAAGAATCCGCTCTCGCTGGCGCCGATGCTGCTCCGCGCCCGCGGCCAGGTCTCGCGCTCCCACTCGTAGTACATGAAAACCGGCGCGCCCCTGGACACCAGGCGGCGATAGCACTCCATCAATTCCGCCTCGATGAGAAAACCGCATTCATCCAGATAGCGATTCGTGTAGTCGGTGCCGTGCGCCTCGACCACGCGTGTGCCGACCAGGCGATAGCGCACGCGCAGTGGTGCTGCTTCGAGCTGCGCGATGACGACGAAGGGCAGCAGGCCCGGAATCTCCGTCGGGTCGATCGCGCCAGGATGCGGCAGTCGTCCGTCCCTGAGCTTGCCGCGCCAATAGGCGGCAAATTCCTGGAGGTAGGGCGAGGTGATGTCGCGGAATTCAAGAAACACGCAGCGGCTGGTCATAGCGGATACGGATCGGCGAATACCAATTGGTATCCTGGGCTGCAAAGCCAGCAAGGTCCAGGGAATCCAGCCACCGCGGAAGATCCGAACGCGGCCCCTATGTCTTTCGGCTTAGCGTCCGGGGTGCCCTCACCGCATCAAGACGTATTTGCCCGGCGCGTCCGACAGTGCCGGATAGCCGTCTTCCGGAGACCCGAAACCGGGCGGCGCCGTATCCGCCGCGCTGGACCGTTCGGCCAGCCAGCCGGTCCACGACTCCCACCACGATCCTTCAAGCCGCGCCGCCAGCGCGAGCCAGCTGTCGGCATCGATGGCGGCGCTGCCCGGGGCACGCCGATGCAGGCGGTAGAAGCGGCCCGGATGACCCGGTTCGCTCACCACGCCGCCATTGTGGCCGCCTTTGGTCAGCACGAAGGTGAGCTCGGCCCCGCTCAGCAAGGCGATCTTGTAGACCGAGCGCCAGGGCGCGACGTGGTCGGCCTCCGTCGCCACGGAAAAGATCGGCGCCTTGATGTCGCCGAGGGAAAGCGGCCGCCCGTCGACCAGGTAGCGGCCGCGCGCCAGATCGTTGCCGAGGAAGAGCTGACGCAGGTATTCCGCCTGCATGCGATAGGGCATGCGCGTGGCATCACGGTTCCACGCCATCAGGTCATTGCCGCAATCGGCCTCGCCCAGCAGGTAACGGCGGACCGCCTGCGCCCAGACCAGCTCGTCGGCGCGCAAGGCCTGGAACACGCCGGACATGTGCGACGAGTCGAGATAGCCGCGCACCCACATCTCGTCCTCGAGGAAGGCGATCTGGTCCTCGCTGATGAAGGTCAGCAATTCGCCGGCCTCGGTGAAATCGACCTGGGTGGTGAGCAGGGTAATGCTGGCCAGCCGGTCATCCTCCTCGCGCGCCATCTCCGCGGCGGCGATCGCCAGCAGCGTGCCGCCGAGGCAATAGCCGGCGGCGTGGACACGCCGCTCCGGCACGATGGCGCCGATCGCATCCAGCGCCGCCATGACGCCGAGCTCGCGATAGTCGTCGAGGCCGATGTCGCGCTCCTCCGCACCAGGATTGCGCCACGAGATGGCGAAGACGGTGAAGCCGTGCTCCACCAGGTAGCGCACCAGCGAGTTCCGCCCGGACAGGTCGAGGATGTAGTATTTCATGATCCAGGCGGGAACCAGAAGGACCGGCTCGGCCTTCACCGTCGGCGTCGCCGGCGCGTATTGGATCAGCTCCATCAGACGGTTGCGGAAGACCACCTTGCCGGGCGTCGCGGCGATGTCCACCCCGACGCGATAGGGGGCGGTCGGCGAGTCGGCGTCGGGCAGCACATGCCGGCGCGCATCGTCCCAGGCATTCATCGCGCCGAGCAACAGATTGCCGCCGCCGGCGCGCCAGGTCTGGCCGATCACCTCGGGATTGGTGAGCGGGCTGTTCGCCGGCGACAGCGCCTCCAGCCATTGCCGCGCCAGGAACGACACCAGGCGCTCGTGGCGCTGGCGCACGCCCGGCACGCCGGTCGTCGATACCTTCGCCCATTGCTCCGCCAGGTGAAACCCGCGCGCCAGCACGTTGAAGGGCGCGTCGTGCCATGGCGTTGCGCGGAACCGGTGATCGGCCGGGTCCGGCTTCAATGCGCCGCCGCCCGTCAGGCCGATGCCGGCGATGTCCTGCGCAAAGCGCGCGGCCTCGGCGATTGCGGTTTCGGCCAGCTGCATCTGCTTCGCCGGCGCGTTGCCCAGATGCAGGGCCCAGTCCCACCACGCCAGGGCAATGCCGGTCGGCGACAGGCCGCCGGTGAACTGCGCCTGCCAGGCATGCAGGTAGTGATCGAGGGTGCCGCCGTCGGCTTGAATCGGCGCCGGCGCGACAGCGAGAAGACGCTCCGGCTGGCGCGACATATCATCGCGCCCGTGTCGTTCGTGATCGGTCGCGACCACTGGCTCCTCGCTCATCGAGCCCGGCGCGGTCGCGACCAGCACCTCGCTCACGTCGCTTCGCTGACGATCATCCATCGGCGTTTTCCTGCCTTGCCTGTCCTCGCCATCATCGCCACGGCTGATGACAACGTCGTGAAGAGCGCGCTTTCGCCGCAGGGGCCGGGCCGCCGCAACCGCCGTTTCCAATGTGACAGTCCGATGAAATCTCGCGCCCGGTGCTCGCGCTTCGCCGCCGGTTGGATAGGATTGCGTCGGGGCACGGTCCCGCGAAACTGCAGGCATCGCCGTTTCGCATTTTTCTGGAGTGCATGATGACGGTGAAGACAAAGGCGGTCGAACTTCTCGGCGAGGCGGAGTTGATGCTGCCGGCGCAGCTGGCGGAGGCGCTCAACGGCAACGACCGGGCGAAGGTGCTGTTCTCCGTCTTGCAGGCCGCGCGCGCCCATGCGGAGAATCCGCACGGCCACATTCCGCAATTCGATCATCAGGCGACCGGCCTCGGCGACCTTGATGTCGAGGAGATCATCGACCAGACGCGCGCCGTGTCATCCGGTACCTATGCGGTGCCGGACTTCGACCGCGTGCGCGACCGGCTGCTGGCGGCAATTGCCGCCATGCTGGCGCCGATCGAAAAACAAGGATCGAGCGAACAACAGGCGCCGGGCGAGTTCCGCCGGCGCTACGACACGCTGGCCGAGGCCCTGCGCCGCATCGACGGCCAGGCGGTCGCGGCCGCGGCGATCGATCAGATGACGTCCGCCGACCGCCAGAAAGGCGATTCCCTCCATCTCCTGGTGATGGACGCGCACAAGGCGATCAACCGTCTGCAGGCGGAGCTCTCCGAGGCCAATATCGACGGCGCCCAGGTCTATGGCCTCGGCGCCGGGGACGAGGCCCTGGTGCATGCCTTCATGGCCGGGCTGAACCGCACCGCGCCGCTGAAATTCGATCATCCGGGCCTCGGCACCACGGCGATGCGCGCGGGCGACCGGCTGACCATCCAGAACGACATCGGTACCACCGACGCCCATGTCCTGGTCATCCATGTCGATCCCGACGCCATCCGCCTGATCTATACCGACGTGCACCTGCCGCGGTTGAAGTTCTTCCGCTCGCTGTTTCCCAAGACAGTGTCGCAATGGAACGACGCCGAGATGCGCGAGACCGCCGAGCTGGCCGATGGCGAGCCGTTCTATATGGCGGTGGCCTTGTTTCCGGGCGGCGATGCCGAAGTTCGCGCCCGCAACCTGGCGCTGATCGGCTCGCGGCTGGTCTTCCTGATCGACTGGAACAAGGCGCGCAAGCGGCTGCGGCCCTTCCTCGCCAAGCATGAAGCCGTCGCGCTGCTGAAATGGGCGGCGGAGGAGGATATCGGCCACCGCGCCTTCCTCGAGCTCGGCGGCGAAAGGCTGGTCTACGACGCGATCGAGACCGCCAGCGCCGGCCAGGTGCGCTATGGCGAGACGCTGGCGGAGATGCTGGGCGACGCGCAGACCCTCGCCTTCCTGAAATTCGTCTTCCGCTCCGCCTCGCGCGGCCTGCGCATCGGCCGCTCGCCCAGCCTGATCGCCGACCAGATCCGCGCCGAGCTGCTGAGCCGCTTCCGCACCCGGGAGCAGCGCCTGCTCGACCTGATCGCCGACCATGCCGGCTACACGGTGGAGATCGCCGACACCGTGCGCAGCGCCGCCGCCGGATGCTGGTCCGGTCAGCCGGCCGGGCAGGAGCCGCTCGCCATCCGCGCCAAGAAGTGGGAGCGCGCGGCCGATGAGATCGTCATCGCGCTCCGGGCGCAGACCCAGGGCAAGGCCGAGGACGCGGTGCTGCGCCGGGTGATCGAGACCGCCGACGACGCCACCGACGACCTGGAGGAGACGGCTTTCCTGATCAGCCTGTTTCCCGCCGGCGATGCCGAGGCGCGCTATGTCGAGCCGCTGCAGCAATTGGCCGGCCAGGTGCTGGATGGCGCCCGCGAATGGTCGAAGGTTGTGCTCAATGCCATCGGCATCCGCCGCAACGCCGATCGCGAGGAAGCGGAAGAGTTCCTGGTCGCGGTCGACCGCCTGGTGCGCATCGAACGCGATACCGACCGCAGCCTGCGCCGGGTGACGGCGGCGCTGGTGTCGCAACCGCCCGATCCCGCGCGTTTCCACCTGGCGACCGAGATCGCCCGCGGCCTGGAGCATGCCGCCGATTGCCTGACCCATGCGGCCTTGTCGCTGCACGACCACATCTTGACCGACGTGCTGCGTCGATAGGAGCCGATCCATGAGCGAGCTTTACGTCATTGCCGGCGGGCGCCCCCTGGCGCCTGGCGGTGCGGAGGAAGTCGGCAACAAGGCCTGGAACCTGATGCTGATGGCCGAGGCGGGCCTGGCGGTGCCGCCGGCCTTCGTGCTGCCGGTGACCTTGTGCCCGCGCGTGCTGGACGGCGGCCTCAGCATCGATGCGCTGATCGACCGCGGCATTTCCGAACTGGACAACCTCACCCAGCGCGGCTTTGGCAGCGGGCGGCGCCCCCTCCTGGTCTCCGTGCGCTCCGGCGCCGCCGCCTCGATGCCGGGCATGATGGAGACGGTGCTCAATATCGGCCTCAATGACGAGACGGCGGCCGCCATGCTGCGCCAGACCGGCAATGCCCGGCTGGTCTGGGACAGCTATCGTCGCCTGATCGAATCCTATGGCGAGATCGTCGCCGGCCTGCCTGCCGCGACGCTGCAGCAGGCGGGCGCCGATGCGGCGCGCGCCGTCGGCCTCACGGGAGCCGCCGAGTTGGACTTCATGCAGTGCCGCAGCCTGGTGCGGGAGCTGCTCGGCCTCTATCGCGATGCCGCCGGACGCTCCTTCCCACAGGACGTGCGCGTGCAGTTGAGCGAGGCGATCCGCGCGGTGTTCCGCTCCTGGAACGCGGAAAAGGCCATCGCGTTCCGCCGGCTGAACAACCTGCAGGGGTTGGCCGGCACCGCGGTCACCGTGCAGAGCATGGTGTTCGGCAACATGAGCGGCTTCTCCGGCTCTGGCGTTGCCTTCACCCGCGATCCGTCCAGCGGGGCCGACGCGCTCTATCTCGATTTCGCCTTCAACGCCCAGGGCGAGGATATCGTCGCCGGGCGCCACCAGGTGACCGACGCGGATCGCCTGGGCCGCATGCTGCCGGCCATCCGCCGCGAGCTGGAAACCGTGCGCGGCCTGCTGGAGCGGCGCTTCGGCGATGCGCAGGATTTCGAGTTCACCGTCGAGGACGGCAAGTTGTGGCTGCTGCAGACCCGCAGTGCCAAGCGCACGCCGCTGGCCGCCCTGCGCATCGCCGTCGACCTGGTGCGCGCAGGGATCACCACGCCGCAAGCGGCCCTTCGGCGCCTGCAGGGCATCGACCCGGCGACACTGGAGGAGCAGCATTTGGCCAACGCCGGGTCCTTGCGCCGGCTCGGCGGCGCGACCGTGGCCAGCCTGGGTGTCGCCAGCGGCCGTGTCGCCTTCGACCCGGCCGGCGCCGCGGCGCTGGCCAAGGGCGGCGAGCCGGTCATCCTGGTCCGCGACGAGGCGACCACCTCCGACATCGAAGGCATGGCGGTGGCGGAAGGAATCCTGACGGCGGTCGGCGGCCGTACCTCGCATGCTGCCGTCGTCGCCCGCCAATTGGGCAAGGTATGCCTGGTCGGCTGCACCGCGCTGCGCCTCGCGCCCGAGGGCGACGCGGCTTGGATCGGCGAGCATCGCCTGCAGGCCGGCGACTGGCTCAGCCTCGACGGCAACGACGGTGCGATCTATGCCGGCCGTGCCCAGGTCGCGTTGCGGCGGCCCGAAACCTTGCTGCAGGAAATCGCGCGCTGGCGCGAGGCTGCGGCCGCGGCGCCCGTCGCCACGGAACCGGCTCCGGCGTCGGCGGAAATCGTTCCGGCATAGGGCTTCAGGCGGTTGATGCGCGCGCTTCGTCCAGCTCGCGGCGCAAGCCGGGGATCAGGCCGGCATCGGCCAGCAGATGCGGCGCTTCGGAATCGAGGATGGCGCGGAACAACCGGCCGCGCAGGCGATCGATATCAAGGTTGGCCGGCAGGCGCGTGCCGATCGCCGAGATCAGCACGTCGATGCAGCGGTCGGCGGCGTTGAGCCGGCCCCAGAGATAATCGTGCTCGCGCCAGGCGCGGTTGAAGAAGGCGCCGAAGCTCATCAACGAGGTTCCCTTCAGCACCACCTTGCCGGCGCCGATGCCATGCGCGTCGGCCGGAGAGATGCGGTCGACCAGCACCTCGTTGATCTCATCCATGTCGGTCCATTGCAGGATCGGGAAGGTGATGAGGTCGTAGAACGCGAAGCCGACATAGGACATCGCCACCGCCCGACGCGCCTCGGGCGCCAGATAGGCGAGGCCCATGAGCGAGATGATCTCATCCAGGTCGTGATCGATCTCGACCAGGCCCATCGCCTGCTCGAAGGCGGCGAAGCTCGCGGTCTCCGGCGTCTCGCCGCGCCCGGCCGCGCGCGCCAAGGCGACTGCCGCGGCACCGGTTTCCGCCCTGTCCTCCTCGACATAGAACGACACGTTCCACAGCAGCTGCAGGCGGTCGACGGCGTCGTAGAGTGCCGCCTTCAGATCGTCGATGGCCTTGGACTGCAACGGCAGGCCCGTTTCGCCCGCCGTGCGATACAGCTCGTTGAGGCGCCGGATGACGAAGCGCGCGCGCCGCAGGCGGAAATCGACATCGAAACCGCGCAGGAACGGCACCAGCCGGGTGGCGCCCATGCCATCCTGCTGGGCGATCCAGCGGTCCAGCAGGCTCTCGATCTGCGCCGTATCGGCCGGTTCGCCGCGCGCGGCGGCGATGCCGGCGATCAACGCGGCCAACCGCTCGGCCAGCCGCCGCAGCTTCAGCGTCTGGTAGCTGAGATAGGCATAGCCGGCCCGGACATGGGCTTGTTCATTGGCGGCGGCGCGGTAGCGGCCGACATCGGCGATGGTCGGCGGGTTCTCGGGATGCGAATCGACGATCTCGTCGACCAGCTGCTCGACCTGCGGATCGGCGGCGGCGAGGATCTCGGCCATGCGCCGGGCCCGCTCGTTCCATTCCTGGATCGCCAGCAGGTCGTCGGCGATGGGCTCGTTGCGCGGGATCAGCGCCAGCGCGGTCAGGATGGTACGGAAGAAACCCGGCGCGCCGTGATCGCCGCGGTTGGTTGCCTCGCGATGCGGATTGGGATCCACATAGATGATCCGCCGCACCACCTCGCGGCTGGCTGGCCGGTTGCCGAGCGCATGGATCACCGGCGAGAACGGCTTGTTCATCACCACGCTGCCGTCGATGAAGTAGCCGCCGGCATTCGCCGCCTGGTGCGGATCGGTCACCAGCAGCTTCTCGTGGATAAAGCGCTGGCGCGACGGCCACGACCCGCCGCGCGCGGCGAGCACCCGGTCCATCTCGGCGACCGTCGCCGGCGGGAAGGCGCCGGGAAAGGATGCGGTGGCCCGCGCGGAGAAGACCAGGGAGGGAATGTCGCCGGTGGCGAACTCGCTGGTGATCTCGCCCGACAGCGCCCGGCGGCAGGTGAAGGACACGATCCGGCGATGCTCTGTCTCGTCGACGCTGGGCGGATCATGCAGCACGATGCGATGGGAATGGCCGCGGTAGTCGGTCAAGGTGACGAACAGATCAAGCCGATGGCCGGGCGGCAGCAGCGTCCCGTTCGGCGTGGCGCCCGCCTCCATCGCCTCGCAGGCGTCCAGCATCCAGCCCGCGAAACGCTCGCCCGAGAAAGGCGGTTTGAACCACTGCGCCTGGATGAACTGGCGCATCTTGGCGCGGGTCTCCGGGTCGGCCACCTGCTGGCCGAAGCGGCGGATCAGCATCGTGTCGAACAGCGGCGCCATGACCGCCTTGCCCAGGCGGCCGGCGAGGCTGCCCGGGTCCGACAGGCTGGTGACGTCGGCATTCTTCAGCCACAGGTCGCGGTGCGGCTCCAGCGGCAGGTCGTGCGCCAGCGCGCGCGCCAGCATGACGCCGTTGATGCCGCCCGCGGAGGCGCCGGAGACCAGGTCGACAACGACGCGCAGGTCGATCTCGGGCGACAGCGCCTGCAGCAGCTCGTAGTAGATCTCCGTGGAATCGCCCTTCGGCCGCTGGTCGTCGACGCAGGCGCCACCCGCCGCCTCGCGCGATTTGGCGGCACGGAACAGCTTCGACGCGCGCACCAGGTTGAGAATCTCGCGCGTGACCCCGTGAATATAGACGGCGAGCGACACGCCGCCATAGAGGACGACGGCCAACCGGACTTCGATCTGCTTCATGGATTCGATTTCATACGCTGACGGGCGACTCGGCGCCCTCCCCTCCGCGTCCCATAGTGCCGTATACCGCCCAGTCTCGCCCATAGCCGGCGGGAATTTCCCATGATGCCCGAAGAAAGCTTAATTTCTTCAACAGCCTGGCGATCGTCAGCGCGCGCCCGGCGGCATTTTCGCGGCCACCCGGTCATCCAATCGCAACCATTGGGCGATCAGTGTAATGAGGAGCGCGTGCGCCGGAATCGGGCGCGCCACAACGGGGTGGGCGGGGGCGTTGGTGCAGCACGGGCGGGAAATCGCGATCGTCGGGGCCGGTGTCGCCGGCTTGGCCAGCGCCATCCTGCTGGCGCGCCGCGGCCACCACGTCGTCCTCTATGAGCGGTTCGCGGCGGTGCAACCGCTGGGCTCGGGCCTGATGATGCAGCCGACCGGGCTCGCCGCCTTGGCGCGGCTCGGCCTGCGCCGGGACCTCGAGGCGCTGGGCCATCGCATCCGGCGCCTGCACGGCCTGACCCGGCGCGGCACCACCATCTTCGACCTCGCCTATACGGACCTGACCCCGGACCTGCACGCGCTGGCCGTGCACCGCGCCAGCCTGCATGGCGTGCTGTGGGGCGGATTCGCCGGATCGGGCGCGGCGCTGGAGCTGGGGCGCGAGATCGTGGCGACCGAACCCGGCACCGGCGGCCGTACTGTCCTGGTCGACGCCCAGGGACGCCGCACGCCGATGGCGGATCTTGTGATCGACGCCTCCGGCGCGCGCTCGCCCCTGCGCGCTGCGATCACCGCGCGAGCGCCGCGGCCGTTCCGCTACGGCGCTGTCTGGGCGACGGTGCCGGATCAAGGCCTGGCCGATGGCATGCTGGCGCAGCGCTACGACGCCGCGCGGGTGATGATCGGCTATCTGCCGCTCGGCCGCATCGCCGAAGGAGAAGCACCCTGCGCCGCCTTGTTCTGGAGCCTGAAACCGGAGACCCATGACGCGTGGCGAAACGGCTTCGAGGCCTGGCGCGCGGCGGCGGCGCGGCTGTGGCCGCAGTTGGAGCCGGTCCTGGCCGGCCTGTCCGGCCCGCAGGATTTCACCCTCGCGCGCTATGCCCATTTCACCGCGCCAGCGGTCGCCCGCAGCAATGTCGTGCTGGTCGGCGATTCCGGCCACGTCACCTCGCCCCAGCTCGGCCAGGGCGCCAACCAGGGCCTGATCGACGCCGTGGTGCTGGCCGATTGCCTGGAAGCGAGCGGCGATCTGACCGCCGCCCTGCAGCTTTATGCAAACCTGCGGCGGCGCCATGTGCGGTTCTATCAGTATGCCAGCGCGCTGATGACGCCGTTCTTCCAGTCGGATTCCGCGACGCTGGCGCTGCTGCGCGATCTCAGCTTCCGCCATTTCAAGCGCGTGCCCTATCTGCGGCGCGAGATGGTGCGCATGCTGGCCGGGCTCAAGACCGGCCTGTTCTCGGCGGCAAGCCCGGAGGCCATCGTGAATTGCTGTCCGGCCGATCCGGATCGCCCGCACGTCCTGGCGCGGCCGCATGGCTGATCGCACCATCCTGATCCTCGGCGGCTACGGCACGTTTGGCGGTCGCCTGGCGCAGCTCATCTGCGGCGCCGCGGGCGCGCGGCTGATCATCGCCGGCCGCTCGCTGGCCAAGGCGGAGGAGTTCCGGGCGCGCCTGCGGAACGCCGCCGTCCATCGCGCCGCCGCCATCGATCGCGACGGCGACCTGGTGGACCAGATCCGGCCTCTGGGCGCGGACGTCATCGTCGACGCCACCGGGCCGTTCCAGGCCTATGGTGCGCGGCCATATCGCGTGGTCGAGGCGGCGCTGGAACTCGGCATCCCCTATCTCGATCTCGCCGACGGTGCCGATTTCGTCGCTGGCATCGACCGCTTCGATGCTGAAGCCCGCCGTAAGGGCATCTCCGTCCTGGCAGGAGTCAGCAGCTTTCCCGTGCTGACCGCGGCGGTGCTGCGCGAGCTCGGCCGTGGCATGGCGCAGATTGACGGGTTGCGCGGCGGCATCGCCCCGTCGCCCTATGCCGGGGTCGGGCGCAACGTCATCCGCGCCATCGCCAGCTATGCCGGCCAGGAGGTGGCGGTGCTGCGCCAGGGCAAGCCGGCCAGGCCGCGCGCCCTGATCGACAGCCTGCGCTACACCATCGCGCCGCCGGGGCGGCTGCCGCTGTCCAACATCCTGTTCTCGCTGGTCGAGGTGCCCGACCTGCGCGCGATCCCGGCGCGCTATCCGCAGCTGCGCGAGGTGTGGATGGGCGCCGGGCCGGTGCCGGAGATCCTGCACCGCGGGCTGGGCGTGCTGGCGAGGCTGGTGGCGCTCGGCTTCCTGCCCTCGCTGGCGCCGTTCGCCGGGCTGTTCTACTGGGCGATCAACCGGCTGCGCTGGGGCGAGCATCGCGGCGGCATGTTCGTGGCCGTCTTCGGCCATGACGCCCAGCTGCGGAAGATCGCGCGCTCCTGGCACATGGTGGCCGAGGGCGATGACGGGCCGCTGATCCCCTCGATGGCGGCCGAGGCGATCCTGCGCAAGATGCTGGCGGGGGTACCACCGGCGCCCGGCGCGCGTGCCGCCATCGCGGAACTCGAACTGGACGACTATCGGGCGCTGTTCGCCGGCCGCAAGATCGTCGAGGGCACGCGCGATGACTTCGACGCCTTCCGCAACCTGCCGCTCTACCGCCGCATCCTGGGCCAGGCCTATGCGACTTTGCCGCCGAGCCTGCAGGCGATGCACGATCTGTCCCGTTCCGCCCAGGCTACCGGCCGTGCAAAGGTGACGCGCGGGCGCCATCCGCTGGCGCGGCTCGTCGGAGCGCTGTTCCGCTTCCCCGCCGCCGCCGCGGATGTGCCGGTCACTGTCACCTTCAAGGTGGATGCGGCGGGCGAGCTCTGGCGTCGCAGCTTCGGCGGCCATTCGTTTTCCAGCACGCAGCGCGCCGGGACCGGTTCCGACGAACACCTGATCGTCGAGCGCTTCGGGATCTTCGACTTCGCCCTGGCCGTGGTTCTTGCCGATGGCCGGCTGGAGCTGGTCCAGCGCGGCTGGCGCTGCCTGGGCCTCCCGCTGCCGCGTTCCTGGGCGCCGCGCGGCGACGCCTATGAGATGGAATCGGAGGGCCGGTTCCGCTTCTCGGTCGCGATCGCGCATCCGCTCTGCGGGC
>JBGAGP010000053.1:13012-27886 GCA_044226685.1 Dongiaceae bacterium | reverse complement strand
CCCACGCATCTGCTCGGCATCGGCGGCATCCGCGACATCTTCGCCGGGATCGCGCAAGGCATCGACAGCTTCGATTGCGTGAGCCCCACCCGCATCGCCCGCCATGGTGCTGCGCTGATGCCGGGCGTGAAGGGCGAGCGGGTCAACCTGCGCAACGCCCGCTTCCGCGAGGATCCGCTGCCCGTGGACGAATCCTGCGACTGCTATTGCTGCCGCAATTTCAGCCGCGCCTATCTGCACCACCTGTTGAAGGCGGAGGAGCTGCTCGGCCTGCAATTGCTCACCCAGCACAACATCGCGGTGATGAACCGCCTGACCCGCGAGATCCAGGCGGCGATCCCGGAGGGCCGGCTGGGCGAGTTGCGGAAAAAGTGGGTGGCGGAGGCCTAGACGGATTGCCCGCCCAGGTTGTTTCACCCAGGGTACGCTGGTAGCCTCAGTCAGTTGTTTCACAAGCTGTGGAGCATGCGGTGACCGTGGATATACGCAGCGAGCCGGCAAAGAGCGATCATCTCCTGATTGCTGAGATTGCTCCCGCGATGCAGAGGGATCTGCGTTTCTGGGGCGCGATCCAAGGCGGCAATTTTGGGGTCCTCTTGCTATTCGTGCTCCTCCACTTTGCACAGCGATATGGCGAGAGTTCGATTCTATGGGTCGTGGCCCCAATGATCTGGGGCTTTGTCGGGGTTCCGGCTTGGGGTTGGTTCGCGCGACGTGACGCAGTTTTGCGGCAGGTTCGTTATCGTCGCCAGCACGGAAAGTGGCGCTGGGACCCTTAGAGAGTAAGAACTGTTCCCGACTGACCTGCGGCCTACTCTATAGCTGTATCGGCTGAACCGATTTGCCCCGACCCGCGCCGGCGTGGCAGGATCGTGACAGATTCATGAAGCCCGGTGCCGTCGCGGCGCAGGTGGATTTCCGAACGGACCTGCCTTGACCCTTTCCCTGACCTGGACCCTGCTCGTGCTGCTGGCGGCGGTGATGCATGCCGGCTGGAACGTGCTGGTCAAGTTCGGCCTGCCAACGGCTGGCGGCGGTGATGGCGCCCTTTCCCTGACCTGGACCCTGCTCGATGCATGCCGGCTGGAACGTGCTGTTTCGGCAACGATGCGCTCGTCAACAGCGACCCTGATCATGGGCATGGCCGGGTTGATCGCGCTCGCTTTCGTGCCCTTCGTCGATTTCCCCGACCGGCCGAGCTGGATCTTCCTCGTCGGCTCGCTCGCCACCCATGTCGGCTACTACATCTTCCTGCTGCTGGGATATCGCCACGGCAACCTGTCGCTGGTCTATCCCACCGCGCGCGGCTCGGCGCCGCTGCTGGTTGCCATCACCTCGTGGCTATTCGTGGGCGAAGCATTGTCGACCACGGAGATGGCCGGCGTCGCCGCCATCTCGATCGGCATCTTCTCCCCGGCGCGTGGATCGCGCCGGTGACGCAGCGGCACAACTGGCGCGCCGGTCGGCTGGCCTGCTGACGGGCTTCAGGCATGGGCTACACGCTGTGCGACGGCAGGGCGTGCGCGTGCGGGCGGCGGGTAGGGCTACATCGTCGGCGCTGTTCGTGCTCGACGCGCCGACCCTGATCCTGATCTGTCTCGCCTTGCGCGGCAGGAAGCTGTTCTCGCTGGCCAAGCGGCATTGGAAGACCGGCGCGTTGGGTGGCGCGCTTTCCATGGCCGCCTATGGCATCGCCATCTACGCGATGGTTAGGCCTTCGTCGGCCCAGGTGGCGGCGCTGCGAGACCACGATCTTCGCCGCCATTCAGCGCCTTCATCCTGAAAGGCCGTGCTTCCACCCTTCGCCGCTACGCCGCCGTCGGCATGGTGGCGCTGGGCGCGGTGCTGCACTGAAAGACCGAGCTTGCGGCTGCCCCCGCCCTAACCTCCCCTGAAGGGGGAGGGATGGATACGCCCCTCCACCGGAACGGGGAAGGGATGGGGAGGGGGCAGTGCGTGGAAGCTTACGCCGCGAATTTCACGCTCTGGATGTGGTCGCCCCGGCTTCAGCGCGCACGCCCAGGCCCTCGACCACCTGGCCGAAGACCGTGTGGTTGCCGTCGATGCGGCTGCGGCTCCAGCACCAGGAAGAACTGCGAGCCGCCGGTCGCGGCCGCGATGGGCCATGGAAAGCGAGCCTTCCAGGTGCTTGTGCGGGTTGCCCTTCTCGCTCGCGTTGATCTCCTTGTTCCGCCGCCGCTTCGCCGGTCCTTGCTGGCGACGAAGCCGGTGGACGAAGGTGAGGCCGTCATAGAAGCCGCTCCGGCCAGGGTGTAGAAATTGGCCACGGTGTTCGGCGCCACGTCGGGATAGAACTCGATGGTGATGTCGCCCTTGTCGGTTGCCATCACCGCCTTGGTCAGTGTCTTCAGCTTCTCCGGCGCGATATCGTGGACTTTGAGCTTGGCCATTCCTGTCTCCCTTGAAAGGCTGGCGCCCTTGGTAGCGGCGCGAAAGGCCGCTGTCGACCTCAAATCTGCGCGGACGGTCGCCGGGACTATTCAGCGCCGAGCGGCGCGGCCGATCAGCGGCGCGAATTCCTCGACCAGCTCCTCATAGAGCCGGCGCTTGAACGGCACGATCAAATCGGGCAGTTCCTCCAGCTCGGCCCAGCGCCAGGACGAGAATTCCGGATGCTCGGTGTCGATGTCGATGTCGCGGTCGTCGCCGAGGAAGCGGAAGGCGAACCACTTCTGCCGCTGGCCGCGGAAGCGGCCTTTCCAGATCAGCGGGATCAGGTCGTCCGGCAGATCGTATTGCAGCCAGTCCCGGCTTTCGCCGACATAGCGGGCGCGGTCGGTGCCGATCTCCTCCTTCATCTCGCGCCAGGCGGCGGCCAACGGCTCTTCCCGCTTGTCGATGCCGCCCTGCGGCATCTGCCAGGCCGGGCCGGGATTGTCGATGCGCTGGGCCACGAAGACCTGGCCCTTCTGGTTGAACAGCGTGATGCCGACCCCGGGCCGATAGGGCAGCGCGGCGATCTCCGCCTTGCTCAGAGGATTGGGCGCAGGTTTCTTGGCCATGCCGTGATGTCGGAAGACTGGATTGATTGAACGTTAAGCCAGCTAATTTTCGACCAGCGCACTGGCCGGCACAAGCGCGAATTCCGCCGCACCGCCGCCGGGGCGCGCCAAGGCCGCGGCCAGTGCCACGGCATTGCCCGCGTCGGTCAGCGCCAGCGCCGCCTTGCGCTGCCGGGTCAGCGCCTTCAGCGCCATGGCCTCGCGCGCCAGAGCGGCGGCATCCATTGCCGGCTCGAGGGTGCGGTCGGCGGCGATGGTGAGCGGCGCCGTGACCGGCAGCCCGACGATGACGAAGCCGCCGGCCTGCAGCCGCGCCAGGATCGGGGTCAGCGCGCCGGCATCGGCCAGGAATCCGTCGGTGATGGTGATGGTGACGCCGGCGGCCTTGGGCGCCCGGGCCAGCAACGCGTCGAGGCGCCGCAGATTCTCCGCCGGGCCAAGCTCGGCCAGCAGCCGCGTGTCGCCGAGATCGCCCGGCGCGCCGGCCAGGCTGTCGGCGGTGCCGAGATCGAGATCGATCAGCGCCTCATGGCCGTAGGCCCGCGCGGCGCCGATCCAGCTCTCGAGGTCGGCGCTGTTCGCCTGGAAGCTCAGGCTGATCTCGGCCGGCAGGGCAAGGATCGCCTGCGCGGTCTGCCTGCGGTCCTGGCCCAGCCCGGTGACGACCAGCGCGAGGCGACTCGTCCCGGCCGGGACCGCGCTCGGCCGGCGGTAGCGCCGCGCGTCATTGTGGGCATCGTTGGGGGTGTCATATGCCGCGGCACCGGCGTTGTCCTCGCGCAGGGCCAAGGCCGGGTCCGGCGTGTAGCGGACCAGCAGGTCGATCGGCGACAGATCCTCGGTGACGATCGGATAGGCGGGTTCGGCCGGCGGCGCGACGGCCACCGGCTCGGCCCGCATCGGCTGCAGCGGCTGGAGCGGCGCGGCATCGCCGGCGGCATCGACCTTGGGCGCGGCCGGGGCGCCGCCGAGGCCGCCCGGCAGCGACATGCGAGCCCCACCCGAATGCGTCAGCAACCCACTATTGACGAGGAGCAGGCCACCGCCGCCGAGCCCGAACACCAGGAGCAGGAGCAGAATGAATCCGGGGCCGCCGAACAGCGCAAAGCTGGAACGCGGCGGCCCCGAAATCGGCAACGGTCTGTCCGCGGCCGCCCTAGTTGGCGGCCTGCTTCTGCAGCAGCGCCAGGCCGCGCAGCAGATCGAGGGCGCGGGCCAGCTGGTAGTCGGCCGACGGCCGGGCGATCTGGATCTTCTCCGAGCCGACGAAGGGCTCGGTATCCTCCGGCATCGCCGGGGCCTGGTCGCCCGCCGCCTGGGCCGGGGCGGCATTGCCGTCCGGCGCGGCCGCGGCGCCCGGCTTCGCCGGCTGCTCGCCGGTCTTCGGCGCGTTGGCGTCGTCCGGGTTGCTGAGCGCGCCGGGCAGGTCCGATTCGTGACGGCTGACGTCGGGGCCCAGGCTCTCGATCTTCGCCTGCTGCACCTCGATGTCCGGCTCGATGCCCTTGGCCTGGATCGAGCGGCCCGACGGCGTGTAGTAGCGCGCCGTGGTCAGGCGGATGGCGCCGTGGTTGGGGATCGGGATGATCGACTGCACCGAGCCCTTGCCGAAGCTCTTGGTGCCGAGCAGGATCGCGCGGCGCTGGTCCTGCAGCGCGCCGGAGACGATCTCCGAGGCCGAGGCCGAGCCGCCATTGATCAGGATCACCACCGGCTTGCCGTCCATCAGGTCGCCGGCTTCGGCGTTCCAGCGCTGCGCCTCGGCGGCGTCGCGGCCGCGGGTGGAGACGATCTCGCCCTTGTCGAGGAAATCGTCGCTCACCGAGATCGCCTGGTCGAGCAGGCCGCCCGGGTTGTTGCGCAGGTCGAGCACCAGGCCGTTGAGCTCGTTCTTGGTCGCTTCCTTCAGCTTGGCGATGGCCTCGCGCAGGCCGCTATCGGTCTTCTCGCTGAAGCTGGAAATGCGGACATAGCCGACATTGCCCTGCTCCAGCTCCCAGCGCACCGATTTGACCGCGATGACGGCGCGCTTCAGCGTCACGTCGAACGGGTCCTGGGTGCCGCGGATGACGGTGAGCTTGATCGAGGTGCCGACTTCGCCGCGCATCTTCTCGACCGCGTCGTTGAGGGTCAGGCCGACGATCGGCTCGCCGTCGAGGGCGGAGATCAGGTCGCCGGGCTGCAGGCCGGCCTCGGCCGCCGGCGTGCCGTCCATCGGCGTCACCACCTTCACCAGGCCGTCCTCCATGGTCACTTCGATGCCAAGGCCGCCGAACTCGCCCTTGGTCTGGACCTGCATGTCCTGGAAGTCTTTCTGGTTGAGGTAGCTCGAATGCGGATCGAGCGAGGTCAGCATGCCGTTCACCGCCGCCTCGATCAGCTGCTCCTCGTTCGTCTCTTCGACGTAGTTGTCGCGGATGCGCTCGAACACCTCGCCGAACAGGTTCAGCTGCTCATAGGTGTTGGTGGTGGACGCCGCCTGGGCGCTGACGTTGCTGGCGTGGAAAGCGACGCCGCCGATGACCAGGCCGGTGGCCAGGGCGGTGGCGGCAAGGAGGGTGGTGCGGATCATTCGCTGAGCGACCTTCTGTAAGATGCGTCTGTAGGCTATGCGGTCCTGGCGGTCAGGGGCCGGATTGTAGGGGGGCGACATCCGGCGCGCCAGAAATCCTTGTGCAATATCGTGACTGGCAAACCTTGCGGTATCCTTACGGCGCGAGCCACGGCTCCGGATCAAACGGCGCTCCGCTGCGGCGCAATTCGACATAAAGCTGCGGGTGGGTGTCGGGCGTCGCCGCCATGGCGCCCACCGGCTCGCCGGCCTTCAGCCATTGCCCCACGGCAACCGCCACGCGCGCCAGCCCGGCAAGCACCGTATGATAGCCGCCACGGTGCTCGATGATCAATATTTGGCCATAGGACCGGAACGGCCCCTCGAACACAATTTGGCCATCAAAGGGGGCTACGATCTGAGCCCCCGGCCGGGTGGCGAACACGAGACCCTTGCCCTCGCCGAAGGCGTCGGTGCGCTGGCCGAACCGGGCGACGATGTCGCCGCGCGCCGGCCGGGTCAGCCCGCCGGCGTTGGCCGGGAACCCGCGCAGATCGGCCGGCGGCGGCGTGCTGAGGGCAGCGCCCAGATCGGGCTGCGGCGGGCGCGATGCGGTCTGCACCTCGCCCGCGGCGTCTTCCGGCGCGTCGTCCGCCGGCTCCGCTGCATCGGTATTCTCCTGCGCCGCCGCCGCGGCCGCCGCTTCCGCCGCTTCCTGGCGCGCCGCTTCTTCCGCCTGCGCCGCCGCCAGGCGGTCCAGCAGGTCCTTCAGGTTGTCGGCCTGGGCGGCCAGCTGCGCCTGGCGCTTTTTCTGCTCGGCGGTCTGCTGCAGCGTCGTCTCCTGCAGCTTCGCCTTGGTGTCCAGCAGGGCGGCCAGCTGGGTGTTCTCCCTGGCCAGACGGCGCACCGATTGCGCCAGTTCCTCCTGCTTGGCCGCCGTCGCCTCGCGCAGTTCCTGGATCTGCGCCAGGTCGCTCTGCAGCTGGCGCGCGCGGGTGTCCAGCGCCTGGGTCGCCGCCGCCAGCAGCAGCGCCGCGCGCGCCTCGTCGACCGCCGGCCGGTCGGAGAAGAACGCCGCCTGCGACGGCCGCAGCGACAGCCGCTCCAGCGCCATCAGGGTCCGGCTCAGCTGGTTGCGCTTGAGCGCAAGCTCGGCGGAATGCGCCTGTTCCTGGTCGGCGAGCTGGGCCAGCTCCGCTTCCAGCCGGGTCGCCTCGTCCTCCGCCCCCTGCACCGCGGCGGCGGATTCGATCAGCTGCTTCTGCAGCTTCGCGACGTCGCGGGCCAATTGCTCGGCCTTGCGCTTCAACTCGGACGCCTGGATCTTGCCCTGGTCGATCTGCTCCTGGATGCTGCGCAGTTCGTTGGGCGAGGGCGCCGGGTTCTGCGCCGCGGCCAGGCGCGGGGCGGCCAGCGCCAGCGCCAGCGCCAGCAGGGCCGGCCGGGCGATCCGCCGAGGATTGCGCCGAGAATTACGCCGAGGATTACGCCGTGGCACGGGCGCGGGATTCCTCACGCGGTGACAGCAGCGAATGACCGGTCATCGCCGCCGGCTTGGGCAGGCCCATCAGCTCCAGCAGGGTGGGCGCCACGTCGGCCAGCTTGCCGTCGACGACGCGGCGCTGGCCGGCGCCGAGCACGATCACCGGCACGCGGTTCAGCGTATGCGCGGTGTGCGGCTCATGCGTGACGGGATCCTGCATGGTCTCGGCGTTGCCGTGATCGGCGGTGATCAGCAGCGCGCCGCCCCTCGCCTCGACCGCCGCCCGCAGGCGGCCCAGGCAGCGATCCACCGCCTCCACCGCCTTGATCGCCGCGGCAAGGTCGCCGCTGTGCCCGACCATGTCGGTGTTGGCGAAATTCACCACCACCAGGTCGAAGGCGTCGGACGCGATCGCCGCCACCAGCTTGTCGGTCACCTCATAGGCCGACATCTCCGGCTGCAGGTCATAGGTCGCGACTTTCGGCGACGGCACGAGGATGCGTTCCTCGCCGGGGAACAGCCGCTCCTCGCCGCCATTGAAGAAGAAGGTGACGTGCGCGTATTTCTCGGTCTCGGCGATGCGCAATTGCCGGAGCCCCGCCTTGGCCACGATCTCGCCCAGCGTCTCGGTCAGTTCCGCCGGCGGGAACATGCAGGGCATCAGCCTGGCGAGCGCGCTGGAATATTCGACCAGCCCGAGCACGGCGGCGAATTTCGCGACCTTCTTGCGCGGGAAGCCGTCAAAGGCGGGATCGAGCAGGGTGGTGAGGATCTGCCGCGCCCGGTCGGCGCGGAAATTCCCCATCAGCAGGCCGTCGCCGTCCCTGATTCCGGCGAAGTCGCCGATCAGGGTCGGCTTGACGAATTCGTCGGTCTCCTCGCGCGCATAGGCGGCGGCGACCGCCTCCTGGGCGCTGGCCGCGCGATAAGGTGCGGCGCCGAAGAACGCGTCATAGGCAAGCTCGACCCGCTCCCAGCGCTTGTCGCGGTCCATGGCGAAATAGCGCCCGCCGATGGTGGCGAAGAAGATGCCGGGATGGCCGGCGATGGCGGCGGCGACCTCGGCCACGTATTGTTTCGCGCTGCTGGGCGGCGTGTCGCGGCCGTCGAGGAAGCCGTGCAGCGCGACCCTTACACCCTCCGCGGCGATGATCTTCGCCAGGGCGACCAGGTGATCCTGGTGCGAATGCACGCCGCCCGGCGAGAGCAGGCCCATCAGGTGGCAGGTGCCGCCGCTCCGCTTCAACCGGGCGATGAAATCGCGCAGCTGCGGATTGCGCGCCAGTTCGCCGCTGGCGACCGCCTGGTCGATGCGCGGCAGGTCCTGCATGACCACGCGCCCGGCGCCGAGATTCATGTGGCCGACCTCGGAATTGCCCATCTGCCCCTCGGGCAGGCCGACATGCAGCTCTGACGCATCGATCAGCGCATGCGGGCAATCGCGCAGCAGCGCGTGCCAGTTGGGCGTCACCGCCTGCTCGACGGCGTTGTGATCGGTCTGCGGGCGATGGCCCCAGCCGTCGAGGATGCACAGCACTACGGGTTTCGGTCGCTTGCTCACGCCAATCTCTCGCCCCTTGCCAGTCTTTCGTCCGCTACTCGCTCACATAGGCGGGGCCAACCCGCTCGAACACGATGTCCTCGCCGTAGAGATCCGCCGGCGGCTTCGCCAGGAAGGCCTGCCATTGCTCCGACGTCGCGGTGATGCGCAGATCGGGCGTGCCGCCCTCGTCGGTGAAGCTGCCGGCCAGCTTGCCGTCGCGCACCGCCTGCTCCAGCGCGGCGGTCTCGGTCATTGCGACGATGACCTTGTCCTTGCCGTCGAAGCGGTATTTGGCGACCAGATACCCGGTCTCGGAGCCGGTGACCCGGATGTTGAGATAGTCGCCCTGCTTCAGGCGCGAGACGTGGCCGTCGTACTCATCGACCCCGCCCACACCTTCGACGTCGTGGTCGATGGTGACCAGATGCAGGGTGCCGCCTTCCGTGGCGAGCACATGGGCCACCGTGAAACCGTCCTCGGCCAGGTTGATCCAGGCGCCCCACAGCCGTGGATCGCCGTGCTGCGGGTCGGCCGCGCTCACCGGATGCTCCGATTCGGGCAGGCAGGCGCTGAGCCACAGGCTCATCGCGGCCAAGGCGCAGAGGGGCAGCAACCGCATCAACGTCTCCTCGGGCGACCGGGCGGCAGCCTCAATCGCGGTGGTAGGGATGCCCGGCCAGGATCTGCTGGGCCCGGTATATTTGCTCCACCAACATCGCACGCGCCAGCATATGCGGCCAAGTCATTTGCCCGAGCGACAGCAGCAAATCGGCCTCGTTCCGCAGCGACTCGGCGAGGCCGTCGGCCCCGCCCAGCAGGAACACCGCCTCGGCCGCGCCCTGGTCCTGCCAGGCCGCCAACTGGCGGGCGAAATCCCGGCTGGTCAGGGATTTGCCGCGTTCGTCCAGCGCCACCAGGATGCGCCGCCCGGCCTTCCCGGCATCACCCTTCCTGCCGCGCGGCGGTTCCAGGGCCGCGGCCAGCAGTTCCGCCTCGCGCGCTTTCAGGGCGGCGCCGGCCAGCGGCCGCCGCTCCTCGACCTCCTCGAGGCTCAGCGGCCATTGCAGCCGCCTGGCGTATTCCGCGATCAACGCCTGCTCCGGCCCGGATTTCAGCCGACCCACTGCCAAAACCCGCAGCTTCATGACAGGCTGGCGCCGCTGATGAATTGACGATGGTGGAGCTTGGTCATGGTCCTGCAAATCCTGCGGCGGGCGCTCCTGCGGGGAATTCTGGGCGGCCTGCTGATCGGCGCCGCCGGCTGCGCCGTGGTGCCGCAACGCCCGCCGGTCGACTCCGCCTTGGTGCGCGGCAACATCCTAAGGTTGGCCGCGGCCGAATGGAACGCGTTCGGTGGCCAGACCATCTATCACGATGGCGGCCGGGAACGCATCGATCCTGTCGGCGTGTGGGAGGACGAGCGCCGGGGCAGCCCGCGCATCGCCGCATACTGGCGCGCGGTGGACGAGGACTGGACCGGCCAGGATTGCGACAAGCCCTGGTCGGCGGCCTTCATCTCCTGGCTGATGGTCGAATCCGGCGTGCCGGCCGGCGCCTTCACCCCCAGCGGCCTGCACGCCGATTATCTGCGCGACATCGGCCGGATGCAGGACCGGCCCGGTGCGCGCTTCGCGCTGCGCGACGCCCGGAGCTATGCGCCGAAGCCCGGCGACCTGATCTGCGCCACCCGGGCGGGGGCGAGCCTTCCCGCCTTCGACAACATTCCCGACGGCACGCCGATGCATTGCGACCTGGTCGTCGCAATCGACGGCACGCGCCTGGAAAGCATCGGCGGCAACGTGCGCAATTCGGTGTCGAAGACGGTGCGGCAGGTCGACGGCCTGGGTCGTCTCGACCTCGCCGCCGGTCGTCCGTGGGTGCTGGTGGTGGAGAACCGCTTCCCCTAGGCGGGATCAGGCCTGCAGGCGCGCGGCGGGGGTCTCGTCGACCACGCGCTCGGCCGGCAGGCGCAGCATGACGCAGGTACCGCGGCCGGACTGGCTCTCGACCTCGATCTGGCCGCCATGCAGCTCGATCAGCTTCTTGCTGATGGCGAGGCCGAGGCCGGTGCCGCCGAAGCGCCGGCTGATCGAGGCGTCGGCCTGGCGGAAGGGCTGGAACAGGTCCTTCAGCGCCTCCTCGGAGATGCCGATGCCGGTATCGGCGATCTGCACCTGGAGGCGCCCGTCGGGAAGGCGCAGGCCGGCGATGGTGACCGAGCCGCCCTGCGGCGTGAACTTGACGGCGTTGCTGAGCACGTTCAGCAGCACCTGCTTCAGGGCGCGCTCGTCGGCCTTCAGCGCCGGCAATGGCCCCTTGTTCTCCACCATCAGCTTGACGCCGCCATCGGCGGCCTTGGCAGCGACCATGCGCACGCAGTCGTTGATCGCCGCCTCGGGCGAGATCACTTCCTCGATCAGCTTGTGCTGGCCCGCCTCGATGCGCGACATGTCGAGGATGTCGTTGATCAGCGCCAGCAGCAGCTTGCCGCTGCTGTTGATGTCGTCGGCATAGGTCAGGTAGCGCTCGGGGATCACGCCGAAAGCCTGGTCCCGGATCAGCTGCGAGAAGCCGATGACCGCGTTGAGCGGCGTGCGCAGCTCGTGGCTCATGTTGGCGAGGAACTGCGTCTTGGTGCGGTTGGCGATCTCGGCGGCGCGCCGGGCGGTGATCAGCTCCATCTCGCGCTGGCGCTGCTCGGTCACGTCCTGGACCACGCCGACTTCGTAGAGGATGTTGCCCTGCTCGCTGCGCACGCGCTCGGCGTCCATGTGCAGGTGCACGATCTCGCCATTGGGCTTATGGGCGCGGAACTTGACGCTGTAGCGGTCGGCGGCGCGGGTGACGAACGGCTCCACCGCCGCCAGCGCCGCTTCCATGTCGTCCGGATGGCTGAACTTGCGGACCAGGTCGGTCTCCTCCAGCGGCACGTCCTCCGGCCGCACGCCCAGCATGTCGGAGAACTCGCTCGAGACATGCAGCCACCCGCGATCGGAGGACTGCGCCACGTCGCGCGGCTCCCACACCCAATAGCCGATGCGGGTCAACCGGTGGGCGTGGCGCAGCAGGTCCTCGCTGCGCGCCATGGCGAGCTCGCTGCGCTTGCGGTCGGTGATGTCCTGGACCACGCCGATGACCTGGCCGACCACGCCGTGCTCGTTCAGCACCTTCTCGGCGGAGACGCGCACGTCGCGGATCTCGCCGCCGCGCCGGCACAGGCGATAGTCGAAGGTGTGGCTGGACTCGGGCGCGACCATGAAGGCGCGCCATTCCGCCAGCACCAGGGCCCGGTCGTCGGGGTGCGCCATGGCGATGAGCGGGCTGTGCGCTGCGACGTTGAGTTCCTCCACCGGGGCGCCGAAAATCTCCTCCGTGTCGCCGGAAAAGACCAGCCGGTCGGCGCCGCCCTGCGCCGCGGCGAAGGGGTCGTAGGTCCAGTAGCAGAGCTTGGCGAGGCGGTGCGCGCGGCGCAGCTTGATCTCGCTTTCCCGCAGCATGGCGTCGGCCGCCATCTGCTGGGTGACGTCCTGCGACATGCCGATGATTTCGGCCGCGCCGGTATTCATGTCCTGGCGCTTCTCGGCGAAGTCGCGGATGTAGCGATAGCTGCCGTCGGGCTGCTTCAGGCGGAAGGTGAAGGCGAGGCGCTCGTTGTCGCCCTCGTAGAAGGCGCGATAGTGGTCCGCCATCGGCCCCTGGTCGTCGGGATGGGCGAAGCGCTGGATGAACTGCTCCAGCGGCAGGTCGATCGAATCGGCGCTGTAGCCATAGACTTCGATGGCGTTGGCGGAATAGCTGAACAGGCAGTCCTGCCACTGGCCCGACGTGGTCTCCGGCCGCGCCGACCAGTAGCACATGCGGGCGATCGACTGGGCCCGGTCCATGATCGCGTTGTTGCGGGCGATGGCGTCGCCCTGGCGGCGCTCCTCGGTGACGTCGGTGCCGACGCTCAGGATCAGGTTGTGGCGGCCGTCGGGGTCCGGCACCTGGGTGGTCGACCAGCGGATCAGCCGCCGCTCGCCCTGCCGGGTCAGCAGATGGCATTCATAGGGTTCCGGATCCTGCCCGGAGCGCGAGCGGATGCGCGCGGCTGCCACCAGGTCCTGCTCCTCGCGCGGGACCAGGTGCAGGAAGGGGTCGAGCGACAGCAACTCGTCGGCGGCGTAGCCCAGCAGCTGCGCCTCGGCGTTGCAGCGCACCACCCGTCCGGTGATGTCCTGCACGAACACGATCACGTCGGCCGAATCCAGCACCCGGGCGACGAAGTCGCGCTGCTTGCGCAGGTTTGCCTGGCTCGACAGGACGCGGCGGCCGAACAGCAGGGCGATTGCCGCCAGCGCCAGCCCCACGGCGGCGGTCAGGCCGCCGATCAGCAGCAGGCCGGGCCGCACTTTCTCGCCGACCTCGGCGCGCGGCAGCGACGCCGCGACCACCAGCGGGAAGCCGTCCAGCTGCCTGAGGAAGGCGAGGCTCAAGGCGCCGTCCGACGCGGTCCATTTCTCGCGGTTGCCCAGGCCGGTCAGATTGGGGGTTTCGAGGTTGATGAAGCTCTGCGCCATGATGCTGGCATTGCCCGCATCGTCGATCAGCAGGGCGCCGTCGGAGCGCAGCAGGGAGACCCGGTTGTCGTCGCCCGGCCGCACCAGGCGGTAGCGTTCGGCGAGGACCAGCGCGTCCACCACCAGGGTGACCGCGCCAAGCAGGGAGCCCGACTTGTCCAGGATCGGGCGGCTGACCGGAAAGGCCCAGGTCTCCGCGCCGGCCAGGCGGAACGGCGCACCGACCGTGAGGTCGGCTTCCGGATGCTCCTGGTAGTAGCGGAACAACGGCCGCGGGTCGAAGCCGGTGATTGGCACCGCCATGCTGTCGCGCGTCACCATGCGCAGCGTGCCGTCTCCGTTGCTGACGATGACGCTCTGCACGGCGGGCAGGCCGATCAGCCGCGGCTGGATGCGCTCTTGCAGCCGCGACGTGCTGCTGAGCTCCAGCTGCTCGGACCGGCCGAGCCAGGTGCGGGCCAGCTGCAGCACGGTGTCGAGCTGCTGCATCTCCCATTCGGTCTGTTCCGACACCGCATGGGCGAAGCGCTCGAGGTTGAGCCGGCTGTTGGCGTATTCGGAGCGGTAGAGATACCAGCTGACCATGCCCGCGGCGGTCACCGTCAAGGCCAACACCATCACGATCAGGGTCGTCAGCATGCGCCGGGTGCGCTGCTGCTCCAGGTCCAGGGAGGGCGCCGGGCGCGCCGCCGCCACGCCGTCCGCGCTGGGCGCGGGATGCTGGGTGGACCCGGTGGGATGTTGGCCCTGGTTCATCGGATGGATTGGAGACCGATCACTGCCAAAACGACATCTTGGGGATGGAATCGTGGATAATTCGTTTATGTCTCGATTTCATTGAGTAATTTCAAAGGATAGTATAGTTAACGCAGCGTTTTGGGGCCAGGGATACGAGGCTGTCTTGCGCTATAGGCGGCATGTGACCGGGAGGCCGCCCGGCACCTACTACAAGATGTAGGGATTCTCCGTTGTTCTTACCAAATGGTGGTTCCGGGCTTGCCCGTGCGCCTATTGGCAGGGCGACCCGGTCGGATCGGCCACGTCGTTCATCCGCCCCTGGATCGCATTGGCTCGGCGCTTGACGTAGTTGCTGGGCTTGCCGGCGTCGAAACGGCGCGGATTGGGCAGCACGGCCGCCAGCAGGGCCGCCTCTCGCCGGGTCAAGGCGCTGGCGGGCTTGTGGAAGTGGTATTGCGCCGCCGCTTCCGCCCCGTAGACGCCATGGCCCCACTCGACGACGTTGAGATAGACCTCGAGGATGCGCCGCTTGCCCCACATCACCTCGATCAGCAGAGTGAAAAAGGGCTCGATCGCCTTGCGCGAATAGCGCCCGATGCGGGTGTCGCCGGGCCACAGAAAGACGTTCTTGGCGGTCTGGTTGCTGATGGTGCTGCCGCCGCGCAGGCGGTTCGACGTCTCGTTGTGCTGCAGGGCGCGCTGGATCGCTTCGAAATCGAAGCCCCAATGCTGGCAGAACCCGCTGTCCTCCGCCGCGATCACCGCGCGCGCCAGGTTGGGCGAGATCTCGTCATAGGCGACCCAGTCCTTGGCGAAGCCTTCGCCTTCGAACAGGCGCAGCACCATGAGGGGGGTCGCCGGCACCGGCACGAAGCGGTAGAGCGCGGCGAGCGCCAGGCTGGCGATCAGCGCCAGGATTGCGGCACGGAGCAGCCAGCGCCAGGCGCGGCGCAACCGGCCCGGCTGTGGCGCGGCGA
>JBGAGP010000053.1:0-12993 GCA_044226685.1 Dongiaceae bacterium | reverse complement strand
TGCGGGAAAGCGGTTTGCGGGGCGGCCCCATCCGCGCCCGGGGCCGCCGTCGCGGCCTCGGCTGGCGACTCGACCTCGGAGGAGGGGGCGCGCAGATCGCTCATCGCGAACTTGATAAAGACGCGCAATGTCGCCGACAAGAGCCAGCGGGGCGCGGTGTTGCGACCCCTGGGCGGCCGACGCAGGATGACGGCTGCGCATGAGGATGACCTGATGACCGACCCGGATCCGGAGCTGCCTGCCACCGCCCAGCGCATCGCCCGCGGTGTCGTTCGCCTGCTGGAAGGGCTGGGCTATGCGGCGCTCGCCGAATACACCCTCGGCAATGGCCGGCGGGCGGATATCCTCGCCATCGACGGCGCCGGCCAGGTGGTGATCGTCGAGATCAAGTCCTCGCGCGCCGATTTCGCCGCCGACCGCAAATGGCGCGAATATCTTGAATATTGCGATCGCTTCTATTTCGCCGTCGAGCCGGTCTTCCCGCAGGAGCTGCTGCCCGGCGATGTCGGGCTGATCGTCGCCGACGCCCATGGCGGCTCGGTGCTGCGCGAATCGGCGACCGCCGCCATCAACGGCAACCGCCGCCGCAGCCTGATCCTCGGCGTGGCGCTGACCGCGAGCCGCCGCCTGGCCCGGCTGTTCGACGAGGAGCTGCCGTAGGCGGTCGTCTAGCCCGCCGCCGGCAGCGCGTCGCCGATCTGGCTGCGGCCGTCCCGGTTGTCGAGGTAGTTGACCAGCGCGGCGACGACGCGGCGGTCATAGGCCTTGCCGGATTCCTTGAACAGGATCTCGATCGCCGCATCGATCGACATGCCTTGGCGGAAGGCGCGGTCGCTGATCATGCCGACGAGCGCGTTGGCGACGGCGATGATGCGGGCGGTGACCAGGATCGCCTCGCCCTTGAGGCCGCGCGGCTGGCCGCTGCCGTCCCAGCGCTCCTGCGCCTGGCGCAGGGTCTCGACCACCGGGCCGTCGAACTCGATGTTCTGCAGCATGTCGGCGCTCATCTGCACCGAGTTGCGCAGCATGCGGCGCTCGTCCTCGGTCAGGTCGCCGGTCTTGGCCAGGACCTCGGGCGGGATCATGATCTTGCCGAGATTGAGCAGGTTGCCGGCGATCTCCGTGGTGTCGGCCTCGACCTCGCTCAGCCCCATCTCGCGCGCAACGGCGCCGGCCACCTTGGCCACGCGCGTGGAATGGTTGGCGGCGAAGGGGTCGCGGCGGTCGACCACGCCCACCAGAGTCTTCACCAGGTTCTGCAGCGTGCGGGCGCGCTTCTCGCGCTCGGTCACCACGTCGGTGATGTCACGCTCGACGGTCAGCACGCCGGCGGCGGCACCCGAACGGCCCTTCAGCGGGATGTGCTCCGATTGCAGCACCTGCAGCCGGCCGCCATGCTCCATGCGGGCCACGTCGGTGACCGCGGCGCCGGTCTCCTGCGCCTGGTCGTTGAGATTGGTGTAGCGCTTGGCCAGCGCCGGGCCGATCACCGCGTCGATGTCCTTGCCCAGCATCTCGCCCGGAGTGATGCCGGCGGCGCGGCTCGCCTGCTGGTTGGCGAAGCGGTAGCGGTGCTGCTGGTCGAGGATGAAGATGCTGGTCGGCTGGCTGTCGGTCACCAGCTGCAGCAGGTCCTTCTGCGCCTGGAACTGCTGCGCCAGGTGCTGGAACTTTTCGGCGGCCTCGGAGGCGCGCTGCGAGGAGCCGTGGCGCCACACCGCGATGATCGCCACCGCAACCAGCAGCAGCCCGAGGCCCAGCATCATCGTCAGGAAACGGGCGCGCGATTCCGAGGGGCCCAGCGCCTCGGCGTAGTCGATGGCGTGCATCAGGACCCAGGGCGCCGCCGCCGGGCTGCCCTTGATCACGCGCGATGTCACCAGCACGTCGCGGCCGCGGTAGTCCTTGCGGTCGGCGGCAAAGCCGTCGCCGGTTTCGACGGCAAAGGCCGCGTCGAGCGCCGGGGTCGCCTTTTCCATGACAAGGCCGGCCGGTTCCACCGCCTGGCCCGGCCGCGCGATGGGCGAGAGATAGGTGACCTTGGTGGCATCGCCGGAGAGCAGCACCGTGGTCGCGGTGCGGGTGACGTCGCCCGGCTGGCGCAGCAGCGGGAACAGCTCGGCCATCACGCGCTTGACCCCGACGATGCGGCCGATCTGCGCGGTGGCGCTCTTGTCGGACTGGACCGCGAAAAGCGGCACCACGAAGGTCATGGTCGCCTGCTTGTCGTCGTCCAGCTGCAGCGGCCCGGTGACGGACTGGCCCGCCGGCACGCTCTCGGCGAAGGCCTTCAGCGCGCCATCATAGGCCGGCGCCTCGGGCGAGGTGGCGATGACCTTGCCGGCGCTGTCGACGATGAGGATGCCGCCGGTGCTGGCCTTTTCCTGGTTGAAATTGGGTTGCGCGCCGGCCTTGTCGCCGAAACCGCCGCGCTCGGCGGCCACCAGCAGCAAGTTCTGCAGATACTCGCGGAAGCCCTGGACCTGGTCCTGCTGGTCCGGCTCGGCACCGAGCTCGTCGATCGAGCTGACATAGAGCTGCACCGATTCGTTGTCGGCCAGCGCGGTCAGGTCGGCGACATTGCGGGCGAGCCAGCGCTCGACCTCCGCGGTGCGGCTATCGGCGACGATGCCGAGGCGGACCTGCCACTGGGTCAGCTCGCGGTCGCGCTCATTGGCGACGAACTGGTAGATCGCCCAGGCGCCGACCAGGCCGAGCACGACCAGGATGATGGCGGGGAAGACGATTCTCGGATCGAGGCCGGTCCTCGGCCGCAACGGCTCGAACAAGCCGTGCTCCGCGCCGGATGCGCCCTCAGACACTGCAAACTCCTGTTGTAACAGCCTTGTTCGGTGATCGCGAAGGTTCCGCAGGCTAACATAAACCTAGGAGACGGCCAATTAACGGCAAATTAATCTCAAATGCCCAGCTTAGGCGGCAAGAAACGAGGGACAGCCGTGGCGCCAAGTCGCTGGATCGCGGGGTGCGGGGGCATGCGGGCCTGCAGGTGGCTGCGCGGCTGCCTGAAGCTCGCCCCGGCGTTGCTCGTCGGCCTGGCCTTCGCGCTCGGCGCGGCGCCGGCCGAAGCACGCAAATATCCCAAGATCTTCGGCTCGATCGAGCTGTTCTCCAAGAAGGTGTCGCGATTCCCGAAATGGACCGGCATGGTCCAGCGCTTCGACGACGGCAAGAAGCCTTGCGACAGTTCCACCTGCACCACCAAGGGCTGGAAGGAGTTCCTCGCCGATCTGCAGGGCAAGGACCTGCAGACCCAGATGAAGGAGGTGAACCGGGCAATGAATGCCCACCGTTACACCCTCGACATCAAGAACTGGGGCCAGGAGGATTACTGGGAAACGCCGTACGAGTTCCTGAAGAAGAACGGCGATTGCGAGGACTACGCGATTTCCAAATACATGGCGTTGAAGGCGCTGGGCGTGCCGGTCGAGGACATGCGCGTGGTGGCGCTGCAGGACCTCAATCTCGGCGTCGGCCATGCGGTCCTGGTGGTCTATGTCGGCGACGATCCGATGATGCTCGACAACCAGATCTCCTCGGTGGTGCCGGCCAATTCCATCCGCCACTACCAGCCGGTCTATTCCATCAACGAGATGGGCTGGTGGCTGCACCGGCGTTGACGATTGGGCGGTGACGATTGGGCGTTGACGATTGGGCGCTGACAACTCGGCGCTGAGCACCCCGCGCCGGCGGGCTTAGCGCTTCCTTTACCATGATCGGGCAGGGTGGGGGCCGGCGATCGTCGCCGGGGCCGGAGCGCATGAGCGAGTGGATCAGCGATACGCGGCGGGATGCGCGCTCTCAGAGCCATGAAGAAATCCTGCTCGACTTCGTGGAGCGGCTGGAGCGCCACCGGGCCGGGCGCCTCGCCTGCGAGATCCACCTCAGCCTGCTCAGGCCCTACCATCAGCGTCCGCACCATCTGCGCATCGTGCGCAAGACGCTGGAGCCGCTGATCCGCCGCTTCGACGCCGGCATCTACGAGCTGCACAACAACAACGTCGTGGTGATCGCCAAGGGCGCCACCATCGCCGAGATCGATGCCTGCGTGCTGCAGCTCCGCTACCTGTTCTCCGAGGACCCGCTGTTCACCGGCGCGCAGGGTGCCCCCGACGAGGGGCAATTCTGCACCTGGTATGACGTGGCCAACGACTACGACGCGCTGCTGCGGCGGGTGCGGGCGCTGGACGATGCGCGCCGGGTCGCCATCGACGCGGCGCAGGCATCGCCCGCCGCCGCCGGCCGGCCCGGCGGCATCGAGATCGCGCCCGGCCAGGTGGAGCAGATCGAGCGCGCCATCGCCCAGGCCGACCTCGCCAACATCCTGCGCCGCCAGGATGTCTGCGCCATCATCCCCGGCATGCGGCCGGAGAAGATCTATCACGAGCTCTATTTCTCCATGTACTACCTGGCGCAGACCCTGCTGCCGGGCCACAACATCACCGCCGACGAATTCCTGTTCCGCTACCTCACCCGGGCGCTCGACCGGCGCATGCTGGCGCTGATGGCGCGGCGCGAGATGCAGCCGATGCTGAAGGGCGCGGCGCTCAACCTGAACGTCCGCTCGGTCATGGCGCCGGAATTCATGGAATTCGACAAATCGACCAATGTGCAGGATCGCGGCTCGCTGGCGATCGAGCTGCCGGCGCTGGACGTGATCAACGACCCGGCGGAATACTTCTTCGCCCGCGATTTCCTCAAGGAGCGCGGCTACAAGATCGTCGTCGATTGCCTGCACCCCTTGACCCTGCCGCTGATCGACCGCGACTGGCTCGGCTTCGATTTCGTCAAGCTCGCCTTCACGCCCAGCCTCTCCGACGAGGTGAACGGCCAGCGCGGGGCGGTGCTGAAGGCGGCGGTGTCGCGCATCGGCCGCGAGCGCGTCGTACTCTGCCGGCTGGACGAGGAAGCGGGACTCCATGCCGGCGCCGCCCTCGGCATCACCCTTTATCAGGGCCGGCTGATCGACGGCATGCAACCATCCGCTGCCAGGCCGCAGCCGGCGCGCGGCGGCCAATAGGCGCCGCCGCTCTCTTTCTTGCCGATCCCGGCGGCTTAACCCCTGGGCGCGTATTTCGCCAGGATGCGCTGCAGCGTGCGGCGATGCATGCGCAGGCGCCGCGCGGTCTCCGAGACGTTGCGGTCGCATTGCTCGAACACCCGCTGGATATGCTCCCAGCGCACGCGGTCGGCGGTCATCGGCTGCTCGGGCGGCGGCGGCAGCGCCGCCTTGTGGTCGAGCAGCGCCGCCTCGACCTGGTCGGCATCGGCCGGTTTCGGCAGGTAGTCCGCGGCGCCGTGCTTGATGGCGGAGACGGCGGTGGCGATGTTGCCGTAGCCGGTCAGGATGATGACCCGGCAATCCGGATTGACGTTGCGGATCTCGCTGACGATGTCGAGGCCGCTGCCGTCGGTCAGGCGCAAATCGAGCACCGCGTAGTTGGGCGCCTCGCTCTTGGCGGCGGCGATGCCGGTGGCGACGCTCTCGGCCTGGCGCACGGCGAATCCGCGCTTCTCCATCGCCATCGCCAGACGCTGCCGATAGACGGTGTCGTCGTCGACGATGAGCAGGCTCTTCTGCGGGTCGGTCATGCGTTCATGCTCCCATTGGTGAAGGCCGTGCGCGGCCAGCTGACCCGCGCCTCGGCACCGCCATAGTCGTTGTTGCGGAAGCTGACCGTGCCCCCGGTCCGCTCCAGCAGATTCTGGGCGATGAAGATCCCAAGGCCCATATGATCGCCTTGCCGCTGCCCCTGGTCCAGCCCTTCCGTGCCGGCGGAAAGGTACGGGTCGCCCAGCCGGCGCAGCACGTCGGGCGGAAAGCCGGGGCCGTCATCGGCGATGGTGAGGATCACTTCGGTGCGGGTCCAGGCGATGGTCGCCTTCACCTCTTCGCGGGCGAACTCGATAGCGTTCTGCAGCAGGTTGCCGAGGCCGTGCATGATCTCCGGCCGGCGCGGCATCAGCGGGTCCTGCGGCTCGGCCGGGTCGGGTTGCATCTCGATGCGCAGCGCCACATGCGGCCGGCTGTGCGGGGCCGCCGCCAGCTCGATCAGCAGGCCGGCGGGCAACATGTTGAAATGATCCTTGTTCTGGTCCGGGCGGCGCGACAGCTCGGCCAGGATGTCGCGGCAACGCTGGCTCTGGCTCACCAGCAGCTCGGCATCGGCGCGGTGGGTCGACCCGTCCGGCAGTTCATGCGCCAGTTCCTTGGCGACCAGCGAGATGGTGCCGAGCGGCGAGCCCAGTTCATGCGCTGCTGCGGCCGCCAGCGCGCCCAGCGAGGACAGCCGCTGCTCGCGGTCGAGCGCCCCCTGCGCGGCGGCCAAGGCATCGGACAGGCGGCGCGATTCCTCCGCCACGCGATAGACGTAGAAGGTGAGGAAGATGATGGCGAGGATCAGCGCCACCGCGAGTGCCGCCACGAACAGATCGTCGACGACGAACTCGCCGTCCAGCCAGGGCAGCGGCAGATGCGCGATCGCCAGCAGCACGATGCAGGCGGCGGCCAGCAGGGCGAGGCCGATGGTGCTGTGGTAGGAGAGCGCCGCCGCCGAGACGGTGACCGGCGCCAGGATCAGCACCGAGAACGGATTGTGCAGGCCGCCGGTGAGATAGAGCAGCACCGCCAGCTGCGCGATGTCGAAGCCGAAATAGAGCGCCGATTCGCGATCGGTCAGCCGCTCGGATTGCCGCCGGCGCAGCTGCACGGCGAGCGTCGCGCCGGCCAGCGCCGCCACCGCCGCGCCGGCCCAGCCGATGGGCAGCGGAAAGCCGAGGCCGTAATGCACCACCAGCAGGGTCAGCGCCTGGCCGGCGACCGCCACCCAGCGGATGACCAGGACCGTGCGCAGCCGCACCCGGCCGAAGGCGCGGCTGGGCGGGCGCGCCTCGCCGGCGCGGCTTGGGTCGTCTTTTCCGTTCGGGAGATCGGCCGCGAGATGGGTCATGGCCGGACTATTGCCGGCCCCAAGCCTCGCTGGCAAGGGTGCGATTGGCACGTCTGGCGCCGGATTCAGGCCTCGATTCGCCCGGCCAGGCCTTGACGCAGCTTGGCCGGCCGGACGCCGGGGGCATCGACCCGCGTGGCCCCGGCGATGCGCGCCAGCCGGTGCAGGGCCTGCCGCAGATTCTCGACCGGAACGGGCTTCATCAGGTCGAGTCCGACCACGCGCCAGGTGTCGCCGTCCTTCTTGGCGTCGACCAGTCCGACCAGGTCGTGCCGATAAAGAATTGGCATGGCGAAGTAAAACCGGCGCTGGTCCTGCGGCGTGTAGGCCTCGAACTTGTATTCGAAGCCGAACAGCTCGACGAAGCGCCGCCGGTTGAACAGCAAATTGTCGAGCGGCGGGACGATGCGCACCACGTCGTCGGCCTCGGGCAGGCCCCGCGCCAGATCGCCGGCGAGCGCATAGAGCGGCGCGCCGTCGGCGGCGCGGGCGAAGGGCACCTCCAGCAGGAGGCCGCCCTTGATCGCCTGGTCGACCGCCTTGCGCCCGAGCTGCATGCCGCCGCGCCAGGTGCCGATATGGTGCGCGGTGCGTTCCGTCAGCTGCCGGTGGGTGCCAAGCTTCAGCACATGCGCCGCACTCGTCGCGAAGAAGGCGAGCTCGTCGCGCCGCCTCGGCGCGTGCTTCTCCAGCAGTTCCGGCGCCACCCGCTCGGTCAGGTCGAACAGGCGGTGGAAGTGCTTGCTGCGCCCGGCGATCTGCACCTCGCCGACATAGAACAGGTATTCCAGCGCGCGGGTGGTTTCCTTGATGGTATTGAAGCCGCCGATGACGCGCTCGGAGTCGAGATCGGCCGGCGAGAGCGGGCCCTCCTCGCGGATCCATTTCTTCACCTTGCGCATCAAGGGCCGCATTTCCTTGAGGCGGTCGGGATTGCGCAGGGCCTTGTGGAAATCCTTCACGAACCACGGCAGCCAGTCGCGCCGCGTGGCGAATTGCGGGTAATGCGTCTCCAGCATCCCACGGTCCTGGTAGAGCAGCTTGTAGAGATCCGCGACCGGCGCGTCGGTGCGCGCCGCCCAGGCGATCTCGTGGTTGCGCAGGCCGTTCACGCGGATCGAATCGATCTGGATCATGCCGAGATCGAGCGCCCGCCGTGCCGCGTCCTCCGCCGGCCATAGCGGCCCCGACAGTCCCAGTTGGCCCAGCACGAAGGCGCGCGCGGCCGATGTGTCGCCGGTGGATTTCGCGTTCATGCCCGCCGCCACCGCCGGATCACGCGTCCTTGTCGCTGACGCCGGCCTCGGCGAAGGTCGCCATGCCGGCGTGGCACATCGCCGCCGCGCGGACGAGCGGAATGGCAAGCGCGGCGCCGGAGGCCTCGCCGAGGCGCATGCCGAGATCGAGCAGCGGCCGCTTGCCGATCTGCTCCAGCAGCTTGCGATGGCCGGGCTCCGCCGAGCAATGCGCCACCAGGCAATGGTCCAGGGCCTGCGGGTTGCTCTTGAGAAGAATGCTGGCGGCGACGGTGGTGGCGAAACCGTCGAGCAGCACCGGCACGCGGGCGATGCGCGCGGCGATCACCGCGCCGGCGATGGCGGCGAGCTCGTGCCCGCCGAGGCAGCGCATGATCTCGAAGCCGTCCTTGAACGCGGCGCGATGGCGCGCCAGTCCCTGGTCGATCACCGCGGCCTTGCGTGACAGCTGCGCGCCCTTCACGCCGGTGCCGGGGCCGGCCCAGTCGGTCCCGGCGCCGCCGAACAGGGCCGCGGCCATCGCCGCCGCGCTGGTGGTGTTGGCGATGCCCATTTCGCCGACGCAGAGCAGGTCGATGCCGGGTTCAACGCTCATCATGCCATAGGCCATGGCGCGCGCGGTCTCTTCCTCCGACAGCGCCGGGCCCTCGGTGAAGTCCTTGCTCGGCTGGTCCAGGCACATCTCGTAGACCCGCAGATCGGCATCCGCGTTCTTGCACAGCTGGTTGATCGCGGCGCCGCCGGCCTGGAAGTTCAGCACCATCTGCTGGGTGACTTCCTTCGGATACGCCGAGACGCCGAGATCGGCGACGCCGTGATTGCCGGCGAAGACGGCGACGCGCGGGTGATTGACCTGCGGCGGGTGCTTGGCCTGCCAGGTGGCGAGCCAGGCGGCAATCTCCTCCAGCCGGGCCAGCGCCCCGGTCGGCTTGGTCAGCTGCCCCTCGCGCTCGGCCGCCAGCGTGGCGCTGGCCAGGTCCGGCCCGGGAAACTCGGACAGGATACGGCGGAACTCGGCGAAACTGGCGGCTGACTGGGTATCCAAGGCTGGCTCCAACACGTTCTTTGGGACTTTGGGACGCTCGCTAAGACGTTCTTTCCGCGGGGGCGTCGTTTCGGGTATGAGTCGCCCGCGCCCGGCGGGTCGCGGGACCCGGCCCGTCGCGCCGGGCGGCGTTGTTCTGCACCTTCGCCATCACCATGTAAACCGGCAGGTCACAAGGATCACCTTCGGACATCATCATGGACGATTCCAAGCCCATGCCTGACAGCAGCGACACCGCCGCCGCGCCCAACCCGGCGGGGCCGGACCCGGCGCGGCCCGGCCGCGGCTGGCTGCGCGACTGCCGCGTGGCGCTCGGCTTTTTCACCCGCCTGCCGGTCAAGGCGCCGGCCGGCGCCGGCCCCGTCCAACTGGCCCAGGCCGCCCCGGCCTTTCCCCTCGCCGGGCTGGCGATCGGGCTGATCGGGTCTGGCGTCTATCTTCTCGCCATGGAACTCGGCCTCTCTGGCCTGCTGGCGGCGTTGCTTGCCGTGGCCGCGACGGTGATCGCCGGCGGCGCCCTGCACGAGGACGGCCTGGCCGATTTCGCCGACATGATGGGGGTGCGCGGCGACCGCGCGCGCAAGCTCGCCGTCATGCGCGACAGCCGCATCGGCAGTTACGGCACCCTGGCGCTGGGTTTCTCCGTCGCCATCAAGGTCAGCGCCCTGGTCGGGCTGGGCGAGCCGCGCCTGGTCGCCGGCGCGCTCATCGCTTCGCAGGTGATGGGCCGCGCGGTGCTGCCGGTCATCATGCGCTCGCTGCCGCTGGCGCGCGGCGATGGACTCGCCGCCGGGGCCGGCAAGCCGAGCAATGCCGGCATGTACCAGGCGCTGGGCATCGGCCTGCTGATCGCCGCCTTCGCCTGTGGCCCGGGCAGCGCGCTGGTCTCGCTCGTCGTCGCTTTGGTCGCCGCCTATCTCGTCGCCGAGATCGCCCGGCGCCAGATCGGCGGCTATACCGGCGACGTGCTGGGCGCCGCGCAGGAGATCGCCCAGCTCGCCATCCTCATCAACATCGTGTCCCTGGCCTAGGCGTCGTGACCCACAGGATTACCCGTTGGTGGTGGGTGCGGCACGCGCCGGTGATCGGCGTCAACGGCCGCATCTACGGCCAGGACGATCTCGAGTCCGATTGCGGCGACGACCAGCAGTTCAGGCTGCTGGCCAACACCCTGCCGAAGCAGGCGGTGTGGCTGGTCTCGCATCTGAAGCGCACGCACCAGACCGCCGCCGCCATCTTCGCCGCCCGCGTGGCCGAAACCGAACCGGCGCCGGTCATCACCGCCGACCTGGCGGAGCAGCATTTCGGCGACTGGCAGGGGCTGACCTATGCCGAGCTGGAGGCGCGGCGCGACGGCGCCTATCACCGCTTCTGGCACGCCCCGGCGACCGAGCGGCCGCCGGGCGGCGAAAGCTTCGAGGACGTGGTGGCGCGCGTCGCCGGCGCCATGAGCCGCATCACCGGCGAGCATGCCGGGCGCGACATCGTCGCCGTCGCGCATGGCGGCACCATCCGCGCCGCGCTGGCCGTGGCGCTTGGCATCGAGCCGGAGCGCGCCCTGGGCTTCGCCGTCGACACCTGCTCCGTCACCCGCATGGATCACTATGCCCAGGAATCCGGTGGGGTTGCCACGGAAGGCGCGAACTGGCGCATCGTCGCGGTCAATCAGCACCCCGATGCGCTGATCCGTTGAGGGAACTGTTGACGCGGTTGTGAGTTTTCAACGGCCGGATCGCGGCGCCTCGCCATTGCGCCGCCGCAATTCGCTGGCTATCTGTGTAGGAAATCCCAAATCCCCGAGTCGCCGCTTCAGGAGGCTGCCATGTTTCTCACCCGCCGCTCGCTTCTTGCCGCCGCCGCCGCTTCGCCCGCGCTGGCACTCGGCGCGCGCCTGGCGCAGGCGCTGACGCCACAGCAGGAGCTGGTCGAGAAGTCGCGCCTCAGCTTCGAAAAGCTGATCACCTCCATCGAGTTCGGCGAGTTGCCCGGCTACACCAAGAAGGCCAAGGCGATCATGATCTTCCCCGAGCTCTACAAGGGCGGCTTCATCCTGGGCGCCGAGGGCGGCCGCGGCATCCTCGCCGTGCGCAACGGCGGCAACTGGAGCCAGCCGGCTTTCTACACGCTGGCGGCCGGCAGCCTCGGCCTGCAGATCGGCGGCCAGGTGAGCGAAGTGGTGCTGACCATCATGAGCGACAAGGCGCTGAACTCCGTCATCAACGACCAGCTGAAATTCGGCGGCGACATGGCGATCGCCGTCGGCCCGATCGGCAAGGGCATCGGCGCCGACACCACGACCAATTTCCAGGCCGACGTCTATTCCTTCGCCAAGACCGCGGGGCTGTTCGGCGGCGTGTCCTTCGAGGGTGCGGGCATCCTCAAGGACGACGAATGGAACGCCGCCTATTACGGCCAGGGCGCCACGCCGCGCGGCATCGTCATGGAAGGCAAGTTCAAGAACCCGAACACGCAGGGTTTGCTTAACTCTCTCTCGGCATATTGAGCGCGCAAGAACCGGGTGGGGATGAGGGGATAGATGAATTCGGTCTGGACACGGCGCGCGCTGATCGCCGTTCTGCTGGCGACGCTGGTGCTGTGCGCCATGCTGCTGTTCAAGCTCTATGAGCGCTATGCCGGCGAAGAGACCGGCAGTGCCGAGATCGGCGGTCCCTTCGCGCTGGTCAACCAGGACGGCAAGCCGGTCACCGATGCCGATTTCAAGGGCAAGCTGCTGCTGGTCTATTTCGGCTACACCTTCTGTCCCGACGCCTGCCCGACGGCGCTGGGCGTCATGGCGTCGGCCATCGACAAGCTCGACGTGGCGGGCGAGCGGGTGACGCCGATCCTCATCACCATCGACCCGGAGCGCGACACGCCCGAGGCGCTGAAGGACTATGTCGCCAATTTCCATCCGCGCCTGGTCGGGCTCACCGGCAGCGCGGAGGAGATCGCCAAGGCGGCCAAGGAATACCGCGTGTTCTATCAGAAGCAGCCCGGCGCCAGCGGCGCGGACTACCTGATGGACCATTCGACTCTCATCTATCTGATGGGCGCCGACGGCAAGTTCCTGACCTATTTCGGCCCCCAGGCGACGCCCGCCGAAATCGCCGAGGCGATCCGGCGCTATCTCTAGGCCGCGCACCTCGCCCGGGCGCGCGATTCGCGGCCCGGCCTTCCGGGAACAGCGATTTCCGCAATCCAGCCGCGCTTCAGACGCGGGGCTCGGCCCCACCGCTTCCGACAAAAGGATAGTTGCGCGGGAATCCATTGATTCGTAACGTCTCTTCAACCGCTCCGGGGGAAATTGGGGCGGACGAGTCGCCGCGCCGATTCGGGCCGTGGCGATGGAGCACAAAGGAACGGGCATGCTCTATCAAGCGATCGAGGCCCATTACGCCAGCCTGGCGCCGGCGCGGATGACCGCGCGGCTGATGCACCAGATGCTGACCCATCCCTGGCTGCCGCATTCCTACACCACGCCGGGCCGCGCCGCGGCCGCCTTCTTCGAGCTGTTCGACCGCGCGGCGCAGAACCGCCGCAAGCCGGCCTTCGGCCTGGACCTGGTCGAGATCGACGGCAAGCCGACCGCCATCGAGCCGGTGGTGGTGGCGGAAAAGCCGTTCTGCCACCTGCTGCATTTCGCCCGCGACCTGAAGCGCGCCCATGACGACCCGCGCGTGCTGGTCGTGGCGCCGATGTCCGGCCATCACGCCACGCTGCTGCG
>JBGAGP010000052.1:0-28337 GCA_044226685.1 Dongiaceae bacterium | reverse complement strand
GTCCGGGGCGTCTCCGGCATGATCGTCTGCTTTGTGATCCTCGTCACAAACGACTGGCAAAACCAATTGGTGTGGCTTTTCGCGGGGTTGACCATCTTGTTCGGTGTCTACACCATGCTGACCGTCGCGAAGAACCTGGCGAGCATCCGGGTGTCGGAAGAGGGGATCGAATGCGGGGCGTTCCGGAGGCAGCGGATTCGCTGGGCCGATCTCAGCGAGTTGTCGTTGCGCTATTACCCGACCTCCCGCAGCCGCAAGAAGGGCTGGATGGCGCTGACGCTGAAAAGCGCCCCGGTTGCCGGCGGCGCCGCGGCGACGGATGCCGCGCCAACCGGGCCCCATCATCCGCGCGGCAAGATCCAGATCGAATCCACCCTGCCGGGCTTCGCCGAGATCGTCGCCCGCGCGGCGCATGCGGCGCGCGAGAACAGGCTGATGGTCGACCGGATCACGGCGGACAACCTGGCCGCCATCGGCGTCGCGGCGTGACGGGCTGACCCATGACCGACGTGCTGCAAACCCCGCGCAATGCCTCCAGCCAGCCGGCCGCCGGCGGCGCCACGGGCCTTGCCACCGACGGCAACCTGCTCACGGTGCGCGACCTGCGCATCACCTTCAACCTCGACACCGGCCCGCTGCAGGCGGTGCGCGGGGTCAATTTCCGCGTGCCGCACGGCAAGACCGTGGCCCTGGTCGGCGAATCCGGCTCCGGCAAGTCGGTGGTGGCGCAGGCGATCATGGGCATCCTGCCCAAGATCGGCAGCATCACCGGCGGCCAGATCCTGTTCGACAACGCGCAGAAGGGCGGCAAGAACGGCGGCCTGATCGACATCGCGCGCGAGCCGCGCGACGGCCCGGTGATGCGCTCGATCCGCGGCGGCTCCATCTCCATCATCTTCCAGGAGCCGATGACCTCGCTGTCGCCGGTGCACACGATCGGCAACCAGATCGGCGAGGCGCTGCAGCTGCACCGCGCCGTCGGCGGCGCCCAGGCGAAGGAGATCGTCTGCGAGATGCTGCGCCTGGTCGGCTTCCCCGATCCGGCGCGCGGCTACCGGACCTATCCCTTCGAGCTGTCGGGCGGCCTGCGCCAGCGCGCGATGATCGCCATGGCGCTGATCTGCCGGCCGACGCTGCTGATCGCCGACGAGCCGACCACGGCGCTCGACGTCACCATCCAGGCGCAGATCCTGAAGCTGATGATCGATCTGCAGCGCGAGCTGCAGATGGCGCTGCTGCTGATCACCCACGACCTCGGCGTGGTCGCCAACGTGGCCGACGAGATCGTCGTCATGTATCACGGCGAGGTCATGGAATCCGGCACCATGGAAGATCTGTTCCAGGCGCCGGAGCACCCCTACCTGCAGGCGCTGCTGCGCGCGGTGCCGCGCTTCGGCATGGAGCCGGGCGAGCGGCTGACGCCGATCCGCGAGATCCAGGCGACGACCGGCAAGATGTTCGCCGAGAAGCAGCCCTGGGCCGAGGGCGCCGGGCTCGGCACGCCGCTGCTGCTGGTCGAGAACGTCAGCAAGAAGTTCTCCGTGCGCAAGGCCGGCCTGTTCGCCGGCGGCGAGCAGACCGAGTTCACCGCCGTCGACGACGTGAGCTTCGAGTTGAAGCGCGGCGAGTGCCTGGGCCTGGTCGGCGAATCGGGCTGCGGCAAGACCACCTTGTCCAAGATCATCATGCGCGCCATCGCCCCCGACACCGGGCGCATCCTGTTCAACGAAGGCGGCAACCTGGTCGAGACGCTGAAGCTCAAGGGCCAGAAGCTGCAGGATTTCCGCACCAAGATCCAGTTCGTGTTCCAGGACCCGATGGGCTCGCTCAACCCGCGCATGTCGGTGTTCGACATCATCACCGAGCCGCTGGTGATCCACGGCGTGGGAACGGCGAAAGAGCGCGAGGAGATGGCCAAGGAGCTGATGGCCCTGGTCGGCCTCGACACCAAGCATCTGCGGCGCTATCCGCACAGCTTCTCCGGCGGCCAGCGCCAGCGCATCGGCATCGCGCGGGCCATTGCGCTGCGGCCCGACATCGTCATCTGCGACGAGCCGGTCTCGGCGCTCGACGTCTCGATCCAGGCGCAGATCCTGAACCTGCTGAAGGACCTGCAGGCCAAGCTCGGCCTCACCTACATCTTCATCTCGCACAACCTCGCGGTGGTCGACTACATCGCCGACCGCATCATGGTGATGTGCGCCGGCCGGCTGGTGGAGATGGCCCCGGCGGCGCGGCTGTTCCAGAACCCGGTGCATCCTTATACGCGCGCCCTGCTGGCGGCGGTGCCGGACCCGTCGCTGACCTGCCGGCTGAATTTCGACCGCCTGATGGAAGGCAAGGCCTCCACCCCGGCGGCCTGGCCGGCGCCCTTCACCATCGACGCCGATCGCCGTCCAGGGATGGTGGAGGTCTATGACGGCCATTGGGTGCGCGCCGGCATCGATATCAGGAGTGCCGCAGAATGAACCAGATCAAGTTCGGGCGCCGCGAATTCCTGCTCACCAGCCTCGGCGCCGGCCTCGCGCTGGCCGCCCGCCCCGCCTTCGCCACCTTCACCGGCTCATCCTATTTCGCCGCGGACGAGGCGGCCGGCGACCTGCCGCCGGTGGCCGAGCGCCTGCCGCGCAACCCGGCGGTGGCGACGATGGCGGAGCTCGGCCAAACCGGCGGCGAATTCCGCATGCTGATGGCGAGCCCGAAGGACACCCGCGTCCTGGTCGCCTATTCCTATGCGCGGCTGGTCTGTTACGACCGCGACTACAAGATCGTGCCCGACATCTGCGAAAGCTTCAGCGTGGAGGAGGGGCGCATCTTCACCTTCCACCTGCGCGAGGGACACAAGTGGTCGGACGGCGAGCCGTTCACGGCGGAGGCCTTCCGCTATTTCTGGGAGGACGTCGCCAACAACGACGAATTGATGCCGACCGGCATCCCGACCATCCTCAGGGTCGACGGCAAGCCGCCGCGGGTCGAGTTCCTCGACGACCTCACCATCCGCTATTCCTGGGACAAGCCGAACGCGGAGTTCCTGCCGGCGGTGGCGGCGGCGAGCCCGCTCTATCTCTACCGGCCCGGGCACTACCTGAAGAAGTACCACAAGAAATACCAGAAGGAAGCCAAGCTCGCCGAGATGGTGGAGGAGAGCGGCCAGCCGAGCTGGGCGGCGCTGCACAACCGCAAGGACAACCAGTACAAGAACGACAATCCGAAGCTGCCCACGCTCGACCCGTGGATGCTGCGGATCAAGCCGCCGGCCGAGCGCTTCATCTTCTCGCGCAATCCCTACTACTACCGCGTCGACACACAGGGCCAGCAGCTGCCCTATGCCGACCAGGTGGTGTTCGACATCGCCGCCGCCGGGCTGATCCCGGCCAAGGCCGACGAGACCGACTTGCAGGCGCGCAACATCCGCTTCGACAACTACACCGCCCTGAAGAACGAGGAGATCGAGAAGGGGAAGTTCTGGGTGCGGCTGTGGGACGACGGGCGCGGCGCGAATTTCGCGCTCTATCCCAACCTCACCACCACCGACATGGTGTGGCGCGGGCTGTTCCGCGACGTCCGCTGCCGCCGCGCGCTGTCGCTGGCGGTCAACCGGCACGAGATCAACCAGGCGATCTATTACGGCCTGGGCCAGGAAGGCGCCAACACCGTGCTGCCGCGCAGCCCGCTGTACAAGCCGGAGCTGAACGCGGCGTGGTCGGGCTACGATCTCGCCAAGGCCAACGCGCTGCTGGATGAGCTCGGCCTCACCACCTACAACGACGACGGGCTGCGCACGCTGCCCGACGGGCGGCCGATGATCATCATCGTCGACACCGCCGGCGAGAGCACCGAGGAATCCGACATCCTGGAGCTGATCCGCGATTCGTGGTCCCGGATCGGCGTCAGCCTGTTCACCAAGCCGTCGCAGCGCGAAGTGTTCCGCAACCGCATCTTCGCCGGCGATTCGATCATGTCGGTGTGGTCGGGCGTCGACAACGGCTTCCCCAACGCCGACATGAGCCCGTGGGAGTTCTGCCCCTCGACCCAGCAGCAGCTGCACTGGGCGAAGTGGGGCCAGTATATCGAGACCTCCGGCGAGGCGGGCGAGCCCATCGACATGCCCGAGGCGCAGCGCCTGTTCGACCTGCTCCAGCAATGGCGCGCCGCCGGCGACAGCGCCGCGCGCACCGCGATCTGGACCGAGGTGCTGGCGATCTGGGCCGACCAGGTCTACACCATCGGCACCGTGGCCAATGTGCCGCAGCCGGTGGTGGTCAACCGCCACCTGCGCAACGTGCCGGAGAAGGCGGTGTTTGCCTGGGAGCCGGGCGCGCAGTTCGGGGTGTTCAAGCCGGACACTTTCTGGCTCGATGAAGTGCGGCCGCTCAGCGCCATCGAAGCGGAAGAATAGAGCTCAGAAGAACCCCGGGAAAATCGGTCGCGCATGTTCCGCTATCTCATCCAACGCCTGCTGGTGATGATCCCGACGCTGATCATCATCTCCATCGCGATCTTCACGATCATCCAGGCGCCGCCGGGCGACTTCCTCGAGACCTACATGGCCGAGCTGCAGTCGCAGGGCGAGGCGGTCGACCCGGAGAAGATCGAGTTCCTGCGCAAGACCTACGGCCTCGACCAGCCGATCTACATCCAATACGCCAAGTGGATCGGCGGGCTGGTGCAGGGCGATCTCGGCTATTCCTTCGAGAATTCGCTCCCCGTGAACGAGGTGGTGGGCGACCGCCTGGCGCTGACCGTGGTGGTGTCGCTGGCTTCGATCCTGTTCGTGTGGATCGTCTCCTTCCCGATCGCCATCTATTCGGCGGTGCGGCAGTATTCCCTCGGCGACTACTTCTTCACCTTCCTCGGCTATATCGGCCTGGCGACGCCCAGCTTCCTGATCGCGCTCATCCTGCTCTATCTGTCGAAGGTGTATTTCGGCACCTCGATCGGCGGCTTGATGGACCCGCAATACCTGGGCCAGCCGTGGAGCTGGGACAAGTTCCTGTCCATCCTGGCGCATCTCTGGGTGCCGGTGCTGGTGATCGGCCTGCCGGGCACCGCCGGCATGATCCGCCGCCTGCGCGCCAACCTGCTGGACGAGCTCAACAAGCAATACGTCACGACGGGCCGCGCCAAGGGCCTGCCGCCGGGCAGGCTGCTGGTGAAATATCCGCTGCGCATCTCGCTCAACCCCTTCATCGCCGATATCGGCAGCCTGCTGCCGGAGCTGATCTCCGGCTCGGTCATCGTCTCGGTGGTGATGTCGCTGCCGCTGACCGGGCCGATGCTGCTCTCGGCGCTGCGCAGCCAGGACATGTACCTGGCCGGCTCGTTCCTCATGTTCATGGCGTTCCTGACGGTGCTGGGCGTGTTCATCTCCGACATCCTGCTGGCGCTGCTCGATCCGCGCATCCGTCTCGGCGGCGGGGTGTCGAAATGACCGACAACACCGTGACCCCGCTCTCGCACTACGTCTCCAAGGCGCCGTTCGATCCCTATTCGATCGAGCAGACGACGCCGGAGCAGGAGAAGATCTACCTCGCCTCGCAATGGCAGCTGATGCGGCTGAAGTTCCGGCGCCACAAGGTGGCGCTGGCCTCGGCGATCATCCTCACCATCATGTACGCGATGATCCTGGTGGTCGAGGTGCTGGCGCCGTACAACCTGCACAGCCGCGACGTCGACCACATCTACGTGCCGCCGCAGAGCGTGCATCTGTTCCATGACGGCAAGTTCGTCGGGCCCTTCGTCTACGCCCTCGACTACAAGCTCAACATGGACAACCTGAAGCGCGAATACAGCGAGGACACCACGAAGCCGCTGCCGATCCGCTTCTTCTGCCACGGCGATTCGTACAAGTTCTGGGGCTGGACCGCCGGCGATTTCCACGTCGTCTGCCCGCCCGAGGGCGGGCCGATGTTCCTGCTCGGCTCCGACCGGCTCGGGCGCGACATGCTTTCGCGCATCCTCTACGGCATGCGCATCTCCATCACCATCGGCTTCATCGGCGTCGCCGTCTCCATCGTGCTCGGCATCGTCTTCGGCGGGCTCGCCGGCTATTACGGCGGCTGGGTCGACGACGTGGTGCAGCGCATGATCGAGGTGCTGCGCTCGATCCCGCACCTGCCGCTGTGGCTGGCGCTGGCGGCGATCCTGCCGGTCACCTGGTCGCCGCTCTGGGTCTATTTCGGCATCACCATCATCCTCGGCCTGATCGACTGGACCGGCCTGGCCCGCGCCGTGCGCTCGAAGCTGTTGAGCCTGCGCGAGGAGGATTTCTGCGTCGCCGCGCAATTGATGGGCGCCTCGCCCAACCGCATCATCTTCCGCCATCTGATGCCGAGCTTCATGAGCCACCTGATCGCCTCGGCGACGCTCGCCATCCCCAACATGATCCTCGGCGAGACGGCGCTCTCCTTCCTCGGCCTCGGCATCCGTCCGCCGATCACCTCCTGGGGCGTGCTGCTGAACGAGGCGCAGAACATCAACGTGGTGGTGCTCTATCCCTGGCTGATGCTGCCCATGGTGCCGGTCATCATCGTGGTGCTGGCCTTCAACTTCATGGGCGACGGCCTGCGCGACGCGGCGGACCCGTACCGGTAGGCAACTCAGACCGTCACCCCGGCCTTGAGCCGGGGTCCATGCTTCAGCGGTTCCTGCGGCGGCAGGATGGATCCCGGCTCAAGGCCGGGATGACGGGATAGTTTGGCATCGACATCACCAAAAGCAGATCACCGGGCCTTGCGGCCCGGTGATTGCCTTCAAATCCGATGTATCTGATGCTTACCCCTCGGCCGCGCGCTGCCAGGTGTCGATGACCGAGTAGTCGCTCCAGGAACGGTCGAGATAGGGCGCGGTGGAGAAATAGCGGCGCGCATCCTTCTTCTGGCCGTTGGCATAGGCCAGCAGCCCGACATAGGCATGGGTGCGACCGAGCCGGGTCCACTTGGTGTCCTCCGGACCCTTCTCCGCTTCCTTCAGCAGGTCGTCGGCCGAGATCTCGCCCTGGAAGTGCTTCACCAGCAGGACCTGCCAGTTGGTCGGATCGTCATGCGGCTTGATCAGATTGGCGACGGCGGCCTTGGCGGCCTCCTTCTGGCCGGTCTTGGTCAGCGCGACGCTCAGCAGCAAGGCGGGGAAGAACTCGTCCTTCTTGCTGTAGGCGACGGCGGTCTTCAGCACCTCGACCGCGTCCTTGTCGCGGCCCTGCGCCAGCAACCCGGCGCCGAGCGCCAGGGCCGGCTCAGGGTCGTCCGCGGTGTCGGCGATGGCGGCGCGCAGGTCGCGCTCGGCATCCTCGAGGTGATGCCCCTCGTTCATGGCGAAGATGGCGCGCTGGGTCTGGGCCCAGGTCGCGTGCTCGTTCTCCTTCAGGATGTTGCGCAGGTCGGACCGCGCCGGCTCGGACTGGCCAAGGCGGAAGCGCACCACCGCGCGGGTGAATTGCGCGCGTTCGTATTTCGGCGCATAGCGCAGCATCTCGTCATAGGCGGCAAGCGCGGCGCGGTGCTGCCCGGCACAGGCCATGGCGTCGGCCCAGTCCAGGCGGATGGTGGGGTCGATGCCGTGCTTGTCCCAGGTGCGGCGCAGCAGGTTGGCGCCGTTCTGGCAATCGCCGTTCTGCGCCATCAGCATGCCCTGGATCACCTGCAACTCGGCCAGCTCCGGATAGGTCTCGCGGAAGGCCTGCAGGTCCTTGATCGCCTCGTTGACCGCGACGCTGTGGCTGAGGCCGGTATAGAGCGCGATGTCGACCCGCACGGCGCGCGGCTCGCGTGCTTCGGGGTTCGTCGCCAGCAGCTTGTCGATCTCGGCCAGCGCCGGCTCGGCGCCTTCGGTCATGTATTTGCCGATCAGCCAGCGCACGGTCAGCGCCATGTCGTCCGGCCGGGCCTCGTGCAGCTTCGCCAGGTGCTCGACCAGGGCCGGGTCCTTCTCCGCATACGGCTTGTTGGTGCCGGCGCCGTCGATCCGCGCGCCGGGATCGCCGGCCAGGAGCGGACGGACGCGATCGAGGAAGCCGGACACCGGATTGGCCATCGGCATGTACTGGATGCGCCAGGGCCAGCCCTTGGGCCGCGAATTGGAGAACAGCTGCGCGCGCAAGGTCCATTCGATCGGGCCGCGCGTCACCAGCGCCACCACGCGCCAGCCGCCATTGCCGTCGGATTCCAGGATCGGCGCGCCGGAGGAGCCGGGCTTGCCGTAGCAATCATTGGCCCAGATCGGCCACTCGACCTGGCCGAAGATGGAGCAATGCTTGTCGTCGATCAGGTGCGAGAGGCCGGCCTCCGGCGGGCCGCTGATGCCGCGCGCCGGGATCGGCTCGGCGGTTTCCATCAGGCTCGCCGTGGTGATGCCGTGCAGCGGCAGCGGGATGTAGCCCTTGGGGCCTTCGCCCAGGCACTTCTCCAGCTTCAGCAGCGCCCAATCCTCGGGGAAGCTTTTCCAGGCGGCGTCCTTCTGCTTGGTCGCGTCCTCGGAATCGGTGAAGGTGTATTGGCCCCAGGCGACCGGGATTGCCTTGGTCGAATCCAGGATCTCCGACAGCTTGCTGAGGTCGTTGGCCTTGCTGACCTTGGTCTGGTCGCGGATCGGGCCGATGACGAACTGGATCTTGCTCTTCATCGGCAGTTCGTTGGTGTGATTGTCCGGATCGTCCGGGTCGATCACGTGGCGCGCGGTCATGATATGGCAGGCGCCGACCAGGAAGGCGGAGCCCCAGCTCTCGTAGTTCGGCTCGCCTTTTTCCGCCTTCTTGCGCGGCGGGTGCTTGACGATGAGGTTGCCGATGCCGAGCCGGTCGTCGCGGCGGATCAGCTCGATGTCCTCCATCTTCAGGACGGTGTCGAGCAGCATCGGCACCTGCGGGATGCCCTGCGCCGCGGCGGGGCGCGCGGTCAGCGCCGCGTAGACCATCATCAGCGCCAGCGCGCCGGCGATGGCGAGCGCAAGCAGCCGTCCGCCCAGCAGCAGCACGTGGCGCAGCGCCGAAGCGTGGCTCCCGCCCTGGTGGGGTCCGTGCGAAAAGGAGAAGTCGCGCGCGATGAAAGCCATGTCCCGCCTCAAAGCTTATCGTAAACAGCCGATTAAGCAGGCTAGCGCGGGATTCCTAACAACCGCCTAATACCGACGCATGCACCGGCGTCGATTGCCTAAAAAGCCGCGAAAATCCAATCGATTGCCCAATCGGTCGTGGCCGGGACACGGATGGGAAAAAGCCCCTCGACAAGGTCGCCTGGGCGATGAAAATATTCCCGACGGGTGATCCCGGCGCGCCGCTGGCGGCAGCGTGTTGGCGGGCTGGATCGCGGGGCGAGGATCGGGCGGTCGCGGGGAATCGTAACGCAGCGGAATCGTAGCGCGGCGGCTTCTTGTTCAGGGGGAACTTCACGTGGGGAATTTCATGGCACGCATTCCACGCTTCGTCGGCGCCGTCCTGCTCGCGGCCGCGCTGGCCGCCTGCGCCCAGACCACCGCCACCGAGGGGGTGAGCCTGAAGCCGGGCGAGAAGCTGCTGATCACCCAGGAGGTCTGGCAGAAATACCAGGACTACCTCGCCAAGGGGCTGGAACTCGGCCACAAGCGGCGGCACGGCGCCTTCGGCGTCGCGCTGGCGGGCGGGGTCGGCGTCGCCAGCACCTATTCGTACCGCTATTGCCCGCGCGACTACGACAATTGCGTCGACAAGGGCGGCCCGACCTATATCGACGACATCCTCAATTCCTGCCGCCAGGCGAAGGCCGACTGCATCATCTTCGCCCGCGACGACGACATCCTGGTGCCGTACGAGATCATCGATTGAGCCTCTGCCGCAGGCGCTTCGCGCGCGTCAATCGGTGATGCGGATGTGGCCCGGCTGCGCCGCCACGCGGGCGAGCCAGGCGGTGATGCCGGGATAGCGCGCGAGATCGAAGCCGCCTTCATGCGCCACGTGGGTGTAGGCGTAGAGCGCGATGTCGGCGATCGAATAGGCCGGGCCGGCGAAGAAATCGTTGTGCTTCAGATGGCTCTCCATGACGCCGAGCGCCTGGTAGCCGCGCGCGATCTTGTCCGGCAATTGCGGCTCGTTCTGCGGCGTCCTGCCCAGATGGGCGACCCAGTGGCGCACCACGGCGATGAACGGCTCGTGGCTGTACTGCTCGAAGAACATCCATTGCAGCGCCTGGGCGCGCAGGCGCTTCTCCGCCGGCCAGAATCTCGTGCCCTCGGCGAAATAGTAGAGGATGGCGTCGGATTCCCAGAGATGCGAGCCGTCGGCAAGCTCGATGGTCGGCACCCGGCCGTTCGGGTTGCGCTTGAGGAACTCCGCGGTGCGGGTGGAGCCGTCATCGACGCTGAACTCGACGCGGCGGATCGGGATGCCAAGCTGGGCCAGCAGCAGGCGCACCTTGTAGGCGTTCCCGGAAATGGCGGAATCGTAAAGGGTCAGCGGCTTGGCGGCGGGCGCGGTCATGGCGGTCATCGAGGTCATGGGGCGTCTCGGCTTCTGTCTCAAGGCTTAGTCCACCAAACCCTAGGCGGGACGCAAACCAGAAGTTATGATCCTAAGGCCTAGTTTATCTAAGCCATGAGGCTTTCTTGCGCCGCCTGCCGCCCTTAAATGCGCTGCGCGCCTTCGAGGCCGCCGCCCGCCATGGGTCTTTCGTGAAAGCGGCGGCGGAGCTGGGCGTGACCCCGGGCGCGGTGAGCCAGCAGATCAAGGCGCTGGAGCAACTGCTGGGCCTCGCCCTGTTCCGGCGCCAGGCGCGCGGCGTGCGGGTGACCGAGGCGGGGCGCGCCTATCTGCCGGGCGTCGCCGAAGGTTTCGACCGCCTGGCGCGCGCCACTTTGCAGGTGCATGACGCGGCCGCCGGCAACCTGCTCGCCGGGCGGCTCAGCATCACCGTGCTGCCGTCCTTCGCCGCCGGCTGGCTGGTGCGCCGCCTGCCGGCCTTCCGCGCCCGCCATCCGGAGATCGATTTGCTAATCCGCTCCGAGCGGCAGACGGTGGACCTGCACCGCGAGGATGCCGATCTCGCCATCCGCTACGGCCTCGGCGATTTTCCCAATCTCGAGGCCACGCATCTGCTGCGCGAGGAGATTTTCCCGGTCTGCGCGCCCGCCCTGCTCAACGCCGATCCGCCGCTGCGCGCGCCGGAGGATCTGCGTGGACATGATCTGCTGCACGATGCCGGGGCGCTCGGCAACGAGCCGTGGATCCGCTGGCAGCCCTGGTTGGATCATTGGGGGTTGGATCTTTGGGGGCTGGATGCCATCGGCGGCGCTGCGGCGCCGCGGCCGGGCCTGCATTTCACCGATTCCGTGCAGTTGTACCAGGCCGCACTGCTGGGCCAAGGCGTCGCGCTCGGGCGCAGCGTGCTGATTGGCGACGAGCTCGCCTCCGGCCGGCTGGTGCGGCCCTTCGCGGTGGCGCGGCAATCCTCCTATGCCTATTACGCGGTGACGACCAAGGCGGCGCGCGGCAATCCGCGCGTCGCCGCCTTCGTCGCCTGGCTGCTGGCGGAGATTCGACCGGCCGGCGACGGCGGCGCCTGAGAAATATTCCGCCGCGATGTCGGCAACCGGCGCCGTCAATCGTCGTTCCAGCAGAGGCGGAGAATCCCGCCGGTGCGAAAGAGGAGCGTCACATGCGCGTCATGGTCCTGGTGAAGGCGACGGCAGACAGTGAGGCCGGCGCGCTGCCGCGGCGGGAAATGTTCGCGGCGATGGGCAGGTTCAACGACGAGCTGGAGAAGGCCGGCATCCTGGTGACCGCAGACGGGCTGAAACCGTCCCGCGCGGGCAAACGCGTCGCCTTCGACGGCGACACGCGCAGCGTCAGCGACGGCCCCTTCGCCAACCCAAGCGAGTTGGTGGCCGGATTCTGGATCTGGCAGGTGAAGGACATGGACGAGGCGGTGGCCTGGGTGAAGCGCTGCCCCAACCCGATGCCGGGGCCGAGCGTGATCGAGATCCGCCCGTTCAACGAGCTGGAGGATTTCGCCGACGCGCTGCCGCCGGAGATGGCCGAGCGCCTGCGCGCGCGACAGACGGGCGACTGATCCGCCTTCAGTGGATCGGCGCCGTCGCCCCGGCGGCCAGCGCCAGGCGCAGGTCCGGGGCGGCGCATTTCTCCGCGTCGAGCGGCGCCAGCACCAGCTTCGCCTCCTTCAGCAGCAGGGCCAGCGAGACCAGCGCCGGCAGGGCGCCGCGCGCGGCGGCCGGCGGCAGCAATGCGCAGAGCGCCGCCCAGGCGATATTGTGCTGCTGGCGCTGGCTGGCGGCGACGGCGCCCAGCAGCAGCGCCTCGTCGGCGCTCAGATAGGCGCAATGCGGACAGCGCAGATCGATCTGCCGCAGGGCCGCGGCGGCCAGCGCCTGGAAGATGTCGTCGATGCACTCCATCGCCTGCGGCACGCCGGCGCGCAGGAAGCCCTCGCCGGCGATGCCGCGATAGGCGTTGGGCGTCGCCGGGGCGATGCCCCCGGCAGCACCCGATTGACGCCACGCCATCAGCCACGCGCGCATGCCCCAGACCAGGAACTGGCCGGGGAAGTCGAGCTCGAGGACGCGGATGCCGGCATCGTGCGGGCGGTCTTCGATCGCGCCGGAGTTGTCGTTGACCGGTCGCGGCGTCTTCGAGGTCATGCGCGGTGCCTTTCGCCCGCGGCCGCAGGCGCCGCTGCCGGCCGCATGCATCGCGCGGGTGGATCGAATGTGGGGCGCTCGCGGGACGGCCTTGCCAGTGTTGGTCTCGGCGTTTCTGGGAGAAGCCGTCGCCGCCCCGCGAGCCCGATCCTTGTAGCAGGGCTCAGATGCAATTGCAAGTCATTCGCAACAAGAATCTGCACGCCGTCCGGGTGGCACCCGCGCGGCGGATTGCCGGTCCGGTGGCCGGCACGGCAGTTGACGGCGGCGCGTGGGCCGGGCCACCTAGACGCAACTGGAACGGAGCGGATCATGATCGCGAAACTCGGCGCGGACGAACGCAAGGCGGCGCTGGCGGAGCTCGGCAACTGGCAGCTGGCCGAAGGCCGCGACGCCATCACGCGCAGCTTCAAGTTCAAGAATTTCAACGAGGCCTGGGGCTTCATGAACCGGGTGGCGCTGCTGGCCGAGCAGCAGGACCATCACCCGGAATGGTTCAACGTCTACAACCGCGTCGACATCCTGCTCAGCACGCACGATTGCGACGGCCTGAGTCAGCGCGACGTGACGCTGGCGAAGGCGATCGACAAAATCGTGGGTGGTTGACGCAACCAAGCGACCGCATCTCAAACCGTCATCCCGGCCTTGAGCCGGGATCCATCAGGCCGCCGCTCCTGCGCCTGAATGATGGGCCCCGGCTCAAGGCCGGGGTGACGAACGCGTGTATGGCGGTGAAGCGCAACCTGTGGCCATGCGCAACTACTTCGGCGCCATGCGCAGGGCGCCGTCGATGCGGACGACTTCGCCGTTCAGCATCACGTTCTCGATCAGGTGCTGGGCCAGGCGCGCGATCTCCTGCGGTTCGGCCAGGCGCTGCGGGAAAGGGATCGATTGCGCCAGGGCGGCGCGCTGCTCCTCGCTCACGCCGGCCATCATCGGCGTTTCGACGAGGCCCGGCGCGATGGAGAGCACGCGGATGCCGTGGCGCGCCAGGTCGCGCGCGGCGGGCAAGGTCATGCCAGCGAGTCCGGCCTTCGACGTCGCATAGGCAATCTGGCCGATCTGGCCTTCATAGGCGGCGATGGAGGAGACGTTGACGACCACGCCGCGCTCGCCATCGCCCAGCGCCGCCAGCTTCGCCATGTCGGCGGCGGCGAGGCGCAGCAGGTTGAAGCCGCCGATCAAATTGACTTCGATCACGCGGCGGAAGGCATCGAGCGGCATCGGCCCGTCCTTGCCCAGGATGCGTCCCGGCGCGAGGATGCCGGCGCAATTGACCAGGATGCGCGCCGGGCCGTGCGCCGCGCGCGCGGCGGCCATCGCGGTCTCGGTCGAGAGCGCGTCGGCGATGTCGCAGGGGCAGGCGAGGCCGCCGATCTCCGCCGCCACGGCGCGGGCGCCCTCGGCGTTGAGGTCGAGCACCGCCACCCGCGCGCCCAGCTTCGCCAGGTGCCGCGCATTGGCGGCGCCGATGCCGCCGCCGCCGCCGGCGACCAGCGCCGCCTGACCGGAAATCTGCATGTGGACGCCTCCCCTTTTCCCACTCCCTCATAGCATTTCGCCGGACGGGTTTCGAGGCGGCCGGGTTTCGAGGCGGCCAGGTTTCGAGGCGGGCGGGTTTCGAGGCGGCCGGGTTTGGCGCGCGCAGTCCGTTCCCACCAGCGCCACCAAACAAAGCCGGCCGTCGCTTTGCTTTGATCGCGGCGCGCGGCCGTGCCACCATGGCGGCCTGCGAGGGAGGCCGTCATGGCGAAATACGTGCTGGTCAGTTTCAAGGGCTGCCCCTGGGTGCAGCGGGTGGCGATCGTGCTGCGCGAGAAGAAGATCGCCTTCGACTTCCTGCACATCGAGGCCGACGACCGGCCGGATTGGTTCAAGTCGGTCTCGCCGCACAACAAGGTGCCGGTGCTGCGCATCGACGACCGGGTGTCGCTGTTCGAATCCGCGGCGATCTGCGAATACCTCGACGACACCGTGGCGCCCCGGCTGCATCCGGAGGACCCGGTGCGCCGCGCGGTCAACCGCGCCTGGATCGAATACATGCCCGCTTGCGTCGACATCATCTCCGGCCACGCCTATGCCGATGACGAGGCAGGGTACGAGCGGGCGGCGGCGAAGATCCCCGCCGCCTTCGCGAAACTGGAGCAGGCGCTGATGGCGCAGGGGGGCGGGGCGGGGCAGCAAGGCGGGCCGTTCTTCAACGGCGCCGCCTATTCGCTGGTCGACGCGGCCTATGCGCCCTTCCTGCAGCGCCACCTGTTCCTGGAGCGGATCCGCCGGCTCGGCCATATCGACCGCTTCCCGCGGGTGAAGGCCTGGGCCGAGGCGCTCGCCCAGCGGCCCTCGACGCACAGCTTCCCGCCGGCGGAATACGAGGCGATGTATCGCGACGTGGTGAAGCGCCGCAACAAGTGGATGTCGCAATTCGTCGACAGCGCCGCGGCGGCGGCGGAATAGCCGCGCGACCCGACCCGAACCACGCGACCCGCCGGCGACGGCGCGAAGGAAGGCGCAATGCCCCAGGACGAAACCATCATTCGCGCGGCGCGCGAATCCGATCATGCGCAATGGCTGCCGCTGTGGCAGGGCTACCAGGAGTTCTACCGCGTGAAGCTCGACTCCGCGGTGACCGAGAGCAACTGGCGCCGCTTCTTCGATCCCGGCGAGCCGGTGCATTGCCTGGTGGCGGAGCGCGACGGACGCCTGACCGGCCTGGCGCACTACCTGTTCCACCGCTCGACCTGGTCGGTGGAGAACATCTGCTATCTGAACGACCTGTTCGTCGATCCGCGCGGGCGGCGCTCCGGTGTGGCGCGGCGGCTGATCGAGGCGGTCTACGAAGCGGCCGACGCGGCAGGATCGCCGAAGGTCTATTGGCTGACCCATGAGAGCAATGCCGCCGCGCGGCTGCTCTACGACCAGCTCGCGCAATTCGCCGGCTTCATCCGCTATACCCGGCGCCAGGGTTAGCCCGGGGGGTTAGCCCCGGGGGTAGCCGGGTGGGGTTAGCGGGGGGCAGACCAAGCTCCTATTGCCTTGAAATAAGACGAAGACTACATTTTTCAATGAACATCCATTCATTGATAATCGCGACCGTTCCGCGAAGGGGAGGCACCCATGACCCAGCCCGCGCCCGCAGCCCGCTTCGCCGCCGCGATCCATCGCCTGAGCGAAGATCCGGCCCGCTCCGCCGCCTTGCCGGGCGCCCTCTACAGCGACCCCGCCGTGTTCGCGGCGGAGAAGCAGAAGCTGTTCTTCCGGTCGTGGCAATGCGTCGGCCATGCCAGCGAGCTGCCCAATCCGGGCGACTATCTGTGCACGCGGATCATCGACCAGGAGCTGTTCGTGCTGCGCGGCGCCGATGGCCAGCTGCGCGCCTTCTACAATGTCTGCCAGCACCGCGCGCACGAGCTGCTGAAGGGGCGCGGCAACGTCGCCGCCGTCATCGTCTGCCCCTACCACGCCTGGAGCTACGAGCTCGACGGCACCCTGCGCAAGGCGCGGGCGACGCAGCATCTGCCGGAATTCGATCCCGCCGCCTATGGGCTGGAGCCGATCCGGCTGGAAACGCCGCTCGGCTTCCTGTGCGTCAATCTCGATCCCCATGCGGTCGCGCTGGCGGACGTGGCCGGCGACATGTTCGCCGACCTGGCGCGGAGCGTGCCGTGGCTCGGCGATCTCACGGTGAACGCGGCCTATTCGAGCCATGACGGGGATGCCCTGCTGGCCGCGAACTGGAAGGTTTTGGCCGAGAACTGCCTGGAATGCTATCACTGCGCCCCGGCGCACAAGGCCTATAGCGAGATGGTCGACGTGACGCAGTATCGCCTCGGCCAGCATGGCGCCTGGATGAAAAGCGAGGCGCCGCTGCGCAACCGCGACAGTCGCGCCTACCGGGTGGCGGCGGACGACCCGGTGCAGCACAACGTGTTCTGGCACCTGTTTCCCAACATCGAGTTCGGCATCATGCCGGGCATGGAAAGCCTTTATGTGTTCCGCTTCGAGCCGGTCTCGGCGGAAGAGACGCGCATCCACGCCTTCATGATGACCCGGCCCGGCGCCACGGTGCCGGCCGACCGCAGCGCCTATATGCGCGAGGTGTTCTGGCCGGAGGACGCCGCGCTCTGCGCCTCAGTGCAGCGCGGCCTGAAATCGCGGGGCTACCGCGGCGGCCGCTTCGTCGTCACCGGGGCGGAAGCGGGGATCAGCGAGGTGAACGTGCACGCCTTCCAGCGCCGTTATGCCGAGCTGATGGACCTGTAGCGCGGGCAAGACCGGGTTCCCAGGGCGCGACGGGGCGCTGGCCCGTCCACAGGTTTGTGGCACTGGCCGCGCGGCCTGGGCTAAGCTGGCGGCCGGACCATGGAACCTGACCGGATGAACCTGCCCGAAACCTTCACCGAGCGCACCACGCGGATCGAGATCGCCTCGCTGGTGCTGGCCGCGATCGGCTTGGCCGTGGTGCTGCAGCTGGGCCTGCTGACGGCGCTGCTCTCGGGGCTGCTGGCGCATCAATGCGCGGAGATGCTGGCGGCCCGCCACCGCGCGGTCGGCGTCTCGCGCTTCGGCGGCAAGGTCATCGCGCTCACCATCCTGGGCGGCATCGTCACCGTGGGGCTGACCGCCGGCACGGTGCGCATCGCCAACCTGCTCTCCGGCAACAATGAGGGCGTGGTGCCGCTGATGCAGGAGATGGCCGACGCCATCGACACCGCGCGGACCCATTTCCCCGCCTGGGTGCAGCCCTATCTGCCGGCCAATGTCGACGAGCTGGAGACCGAGGCCGCCACTTGGCTGCGCGCCCACGCGGCGACGCTCGGCAATATCGGCGAGAGCCTGGGCAAGGTGGTGATCTACATCGTCATCGGCCTGATCATCGGCGGCATGGTGGTGCTGGCCGACCCGACGCACGGCTACGGCCAGGGCCGCCGGCCAGGGCCGCTGGCCCGTGCGCTGGAGGCGCGCATCACCATCCTCAGCCGCTCGTTCCGCCGCGTGGTGTTCGGCCAGGTGCGCATCTCGGCGCTCAATACGCTGCTGACCGGGATCTACCTGGGGGCGGTGCTGCCGCTCTTCGGGGTGCACCTGCCGCTGGTCAAGACCATGATCGCGGTGACCTTCGTCGCCGGGCTGCTGCCGGTGCTGGGCAACCTCATTTCCAACACCGTCATCGTGGTGGTGAGCCTCAGCTTGAGCTTCTACGTCGCCATCGCCTCGCTGGCCTTCCTGGTGGCGATCCACAAGCTGGAATACTTCATCAACGCCCGCATCATCGGCGGCCAGATCCGCGCGCGGGCCTGGGAGCTGCTGCTTGCCATGCTGGTGATGGAGGCCGCCTTCGGCATCCCCGGCGTCATCGCCGCGCCGATCTACTACGCCTATCTCAAGAGCGAGCTGGCCAATCGCGGGCTGATCTGAGCGGGCGCGGGACAGGCGCTGCAAAAGAACGGCCGCCCGCGCGGAGCGGGCGGCCGGGCCGCCGAGCGCAGGGGGAGCGCGCTAGGCGGCGGTAAAGGAACGCTTGCCGGCGACGGCCTTCCTGAAGTCTTCCAGAAAGACCCTCGCGATGTCCGGGGTGATGTTGAACTTGACGTGCATGATGCCGTTGCGCGACTTCACCACATGCGCCGGTACCGGCGCGCTGAAGCCTTCGATGGCGATCTCCAGCTTGTCGCCGGCCTTCGCCTCCGGCGCGGCGCCATGGAGGACCGCGCCGCCCTCGGAGATGTTCTCGACCACCATGCTCGCGGTGCTCGATCCGCCCAGCACCTTACCCGGATTGCGCAGGATGTGACGGGTCTTGCGCGGCCGCTCGATGCCGTGCAACGCAACCTTGACGACCTCGGCGAGCGTGACGCTGACGTCATCGACGCTCTTGGCCACATCCATGGACATGGACCGGACGGATTCGGCGCGGGAGCCGGTCTTGCCCGACTCCTCCGAGACTTCCGAGATGCGCGCCGCCACTTCCTGCGCCGCGATCGAGGTCTGGGTGACGTTGCGCGCGATCTCGGCCGTCGTCGCGTTCTGCTCGTCGATCGCCGCGGCGATGGCCGTGGAGATGCCTTCGACGTTCTTGATCGCATCGATAATCGACTGAACCGCCGTCACCACGCTGTTGGTCGCGCTCTGCACCGCCGAGATCTGCGTGCTGATGTCGCCGGTGGCGCGCGCGGTCTGGGTGGCCAGCGATTTCACCTCGCCGGCGACGACGGCGAAGCCTTTGCCGGCCTCGCCCGCCCGCGCCGCCTCGATGGTGGCGTTCAAAGCCAGCAGGTTGGTCTGGCCCGCGATCTCGTTGATCAGGGTCACCACCTCGCCGATCTTGGCGACCGCGTCGGATAGCTGGGCGATGGTGTTCTGCGCCGCGCCCGCGGCATCGACGGATTGCAGGGTCACCTTCTGCGCCGCGTTCACCTGGTTGGCGATCTCGCTGATCGAGGCGCTCAGCTCCTCCGAGGCGGAAGCCACCGTCTGCACGTTGGCCAGCGCCTGGGTCGCCGCCGCGGCGACCGCCTGGCTGCGGTCGCTGACCATCGTGGCGGAGGCCGACATCTCGCCGGCGTCCTGGGCCATCTGCCCGGTGACCTTGGAAACGGACTCGACCGCGCTGCCGATCTCGTTGCGGATTTTGTCGGCCATCTTGTGCAGCGATTCCGCGCGTTCTTCCGCCGAGCGGACGTCGCGCTCGCGCTTTTCCTCGTTGGCGTAGCCGAGCTTGGCGCGCACCGCGCGCAGCCGCGTGGCCAGGCGATCGAACTCGTGGATGGCGGCGGAACGGATCTCGTGGGATGCGTCACCCCGCGAAATGGCGTCGAGGTCGGCCTCGAAACGCTGCAGCGGCTGCCGGATGCCGCGCGCCAGCCAGATGCCGCAGGCGACGAGCACCGCCAGGATCACGGCGAACATGGTCGCCGTTTCGATGATGGCGAAGTTGAAATGCGTGCCGGAGTTTTCGTGAACCTTCGCGCTGACGTCCTGCTGCAGCTGTTTCAGCGCCGTCATGTCGGTTTGCATCTTGGCGAAGTGCGGGTCGACGACCTGCTGCAGATGCGCCTTCAGGCTCGCCGCATCGCCGGCTTTCGCCAGATCGATCGCGGCCGGCAAGATGTCGCTGCGGACGGTCTCGCGATCCTCGGTCAACTGCTTGGCGAGCACCGCCTCTTCCGGTGTCAGGTAGGTCGCCATATAGGCATTCCATTGTGCCTGCGCGGTCTCGTCGCCCTGAGCGAGCTGCTCGGCCAGATTGCCGAGCGCCTTGCCCTCCGTCAGGTCGTCCACCGCCTTGCGCAGCGCGATGATCTCGGCCTGCATGACATTCTCGACCTTGTCGAGCTGCCCCAGGGGGATGATGCGATCGACGTAGAGCGTCTCGATATCGCGGTGGGAGGTGTTGAGGTTGATCAGCCCATTCGCCCCGATCAGCAACGCCCCGATCAGGACGATCACGCCGACCGTCCCCATGCGGACGGAAAGGCCGGAGAACAAGCGGCGCAGGCTATACGCCATGCCCAAGCGGACGGCTTTGCCGTTGTCGACCGACAGGCGCTTGTCCTTGCCGGAGCGGATTGCGGCATAGGCCGCCTCCGCCGCCATGATCTGCTCGCGCGAGGGCTTGGTGCGGATCGAGATATATCCAACGACCTTGCCGTTCTCGACGACCGGGGTGGCATTGGCATGGACCCAGTAGTAGTCGCCGGTCTTGGTGCGGTTTTTCACCAGGCCTTCCCAGGGCAGGCCGCTCTGGATCACCCGCCACAGGTCGCGGAAGGCCTCCTTCGGCATGTGCGGGTGGCGCACAATGTTGTGCGGCTGGCCGACCAACTCGGCTTCGCTGTAACCGCTGATATCGATGAACGCCTGGTTGACGAACATGATCTTGCCGCCGGCGTCGGTCTGCGACACCAGCAACTGGTCGTCCTTCATGACGACTTCGCGATCGGTGATTGGCTCATTGAGGCGCATTGTCCCACCCGCTCCATATGACGCGCACGGCGTCTTGCCGGCCATGCATCCCGTCCGGCGCCCTTTGGCTCCGGTCCATGCGGCCGATGTGGATTATTGGTGGTATAGTCGTAAATAAAGTGTGTGAATCCTTCGCTCTGCTGCGAATAACGGAAAACCAGCCGAATGGCTGATTTCAGGCGGTTACGACGATCAATCTAGATCGTTCGGAGTATGGGTGTAGACAACCATAACGAACAATAATCGTTTACATGGCACAACGATATTTCCGGGCTCCGTCAATCCGCGGTATCCCGCATCAACAGTGATTCGCCGCCATCGATGCGCAGCAGGGCGCCGGTGATGAAGTCGCCGGCCGGCGACAGCAGATAGGCGCAGGCCAGCGCCACGTCGCGCGGCGCGCCGAAGCGCGGCACTGGCTGATGCGCCAGGTCGTTGCGCCACGAGTCCAGGTTCGCGTATTGCGCCAGCGCCTCGGTCTCGACCGTACCCGGGCCGATGGCGTTGACCAGGATGCCGTGGCGGCCCCATTCCAGCGCCAGGGTCTTCGTCAAATTGACCATGGCGGCGCGCGCGGCCGCCGCGGCGGCGAAATCCGGCATGGCCCCGGTATGGGCGAAGACGATGTTGACGATGCGCCCCTTGCGCTTCTGTGCGACCAGGGCGTCGGCATAGGCACGGCACATCTGGAAGCCGCCCTGCAGGTTCAGATCCAGGATGGCGCGGAAGCCGTTGGCCGAAGTGTCCAGCGCCGGGGCGGAGAATTGCCCGCCGGCATTGTTGACCAGCGCATCGGGAAGGCCGCGCGTCGTCGCGATCTCCGCGAACAGCGCCTCGATGGCGGCATTGTCGCGGATATTGACGATGCGGCGCACGGCGTCGATGCCCTCGGCGGCGAGGCGCGCCACCGCCGCATCCAGCTTCGCCGCGTCGCGCGAGGCGATGGTGATCCGGGCGCCCAGCCTGCCCAGCTCGCGGGCGATGGCGTAGCCGATCCCGGTGGCGCCGCCGGTGACGAGGACATGCTGTCCGGCGAAGAGGCCGGCGGCGAAGACGGGCTGGTCGGTCATGGCGGTGCTCCCCGGCCCGAGGATGCGGCGAAACCGCGCCTTGCGGCAAGGGCCGCGCTCCGCCACCATGCGGCCGGATTTCGGACCAGAGCCAGATGATCACCCAGGACCAGATCGATTCGTTTGCCCGCGACGGCGTCGCCTGTCTGCCCGGCCTGTTCAAGGACTGGGTGGCGGTGCTCACCGCCGGGATTGAACGCAACATGCGCGAACCCGGCCCCTATGCGGCGGAAAACCTGAAGCCCGGCGAAAGCGGGCGCTTCTTCGATGACTATTGCAACTGGGAGCGCATCCCCGAATTCGTCGACTTCGCCCGCAATTCGCCGGCGGCGCAGGCGGCTGCGGAACTGATGCGCTCGAAGACCGCGCAGCTGTTCCACGACCACGTGCTGGTGAAGGAGCCGGGCACCACCAAGGCGACGCCCTGGCACCAGGACGCGCCGTACTATTTCGTCGACGGCGCGCAGACCCTGAGCTTCTGGATCCCGGTCGACCCGGTGGAGGACGCGACGCTCCGCTGCGTCGCCGGCTCGCATCTCTGGCCCAAGATGGTGCTGCCGGTGCGCTGGCTGTCGGAGCAGAATTTCTACGCCGCGAGCGACGAATACCTGCCGATCCCCGATCCCGACGCAGAGCCGGACAAGTTCCCGGTGCGCGAATGGGCGATGCAGCCGGGCGACGCGGTGGCCTTCCACTACCGCACCCTGCACGGCGCCCGTGGCAACACCACGTCGCGCCGCCGCCGCGCCTTCTCGCTGCGCTTCGTCGGCGACGACGCGCGCTATGTCGAGCGCCCGGGCCGCACCTCGCCGCCCTATCCGGGCCACGAGATGAAAGCGGGGCAGCGCCTGCGCGAGGACTGGTTCCCGGTGCTGTGGGGCGCGTAGGCGAAAGGCCGCGTCGCGCGATCTTGCCGCTTCTCCTCCGTCATCCCGGGCTTGCCCCGGGATCCACCCCGCCGTCGCATGGGCGGCGGGAAGGATTTGCGATGCCCCAGCGGCCCTTGCGTCACGTCGGTGGATCCCGGCGCGCTGCGCGGCCGGGATGACGATAGGAGGGTGGCGGACTACCGCGCACCCTCTTCGAGATATTTGTCGAGCACGTTCCGCGTCACCCGCTCCACCATCGCGTCGCGGCGGATCAGCCCGGCGACCCATTCGCAGCTGCCGGCGTGGAACACCTCGCCCTTGCCCCGGGCGAAGTTCACCATCATGCCGTTGGTGCGCTTGATGCGCTCGACCTCTGCAGCGCCGTCGCTGCCCAGCAGGGTGCGCGCGAGGAAGACGACGTCGAGATGGGCGATGAAGGAATCGTCGGGATCGACGCTCTCGCCTTCCTCGACCAGGCTCGCCTGGCCCATGGCGAGAATCTGCGTGCCCGCCGGCGCGCCGCTGGTCGCGGTGGGATAGGGCTGGCCATTCTTCATCTCGTAGTCGAGGCCATCGACCTCGTAGCCGAAGATCTTCGCCGCGGCGCCGAGCACGTCGCCGTAATGCAGGCCGGTGCCCTTGAACGCCCAGTGGTCCGGGCGATAGATCGGGAAGCCGCCGCTGCCGCGCGGCGCAGCACCGCCCCAGCCGACATAGATGCCGTTGGTGGTGTTGAGGCCGAAGGTGGCGGCGCCCGGGCGCCCGATCTCCGGCGCCTCCCACAGGTTGGTGACGAAGCGCTGCTGGCCGGTGCGGTAATACGGGTCTTCCTGCGGCGCGCGGTATTTGTAGCAGACCTGGGTCCGCCCCTCGTCCTCGAGGCGGATCTGCCAGCAGAAATTCCCGGCGAAGCGGGCGACGCGGCCGCCGCCTTCGACATAGGCGTCGACGGCGTCGCGCATCGCCCAGGACCAGTATTCGCAATGGCCGATGAAGGCGACGCAGGCGTAGCGCCGCAGCAGCTCCGGCTCGAAATGAATGTCGGTCTGCGAACAGATGTCGATTGCGTAGCCCTGGCGCTCCGCCCAATGGACGAAGGGACGGTCATAGGAGGCCCACCCGGCCGAGGCGTATTTCTTCGAGTAGCCGTGGCGGTAGGCCCATTCCATGTGCGGGTAGCGCGGCGGGGCCATGGGCGCCGGCGGCTCCCGCAGGGCGATGCGCGGCGCGTTGATAGGCAGTACTACGAAACCTTTTGCCAGCGGCCGGTGCAGCGACAGCACCGGCGAAAACTGGTTCCGGTCCGGCCCGGTGATGCCCTCGTAATGGTTGGAGCCGCCCCAGTCGTTATAGGCGGTCCAGGTTGCCGTCGCCGCGACCAGCAGCAGGCGCTTTTCCCGCGCGCCGTTATTGCGCTGCAATGTCGCCGTGCGGGCGGGCCGCACGATGAACAGGTGATGATGCTCGTTGGCGCGGCGGTTGCCGCTCGCCGCGGCCCGGGTGGTCAGCCGATAGACGGCCGAGGGCCAGTCCGCCGGCACCGCGAATTCGAAGGCCACCGGCCAGTCGCAGCCGCGCGCCGAGCAATCCTCCGGCGTTTCCGCGTCGCTGCCGCTTAGTCCTTCTCGGACAAGCACAATTTCTGGATTGGCGGTGTCGCGGGTGAGTTCGAGGTCGAAAGCCGGCGCGGTGGTGGAAACATGCACGCGCACGGTTTCGCCCGGGGCATAGGAGAGGCGATCGCAATAGGCCCAGACCTGGTGCCGCGCCGGATCGGCGCTTTGCGGCCGCTCCGGCCAGATCGTAAACACCGCCGCCCGATGCAGGTCGTGGGCGGTCATGTCGCGCGCGTCTTTCGGCATGCTGGATCCTGGTCTCACTGCAATGCAGCGCGACTATCCGCTGCGCGCCCCGCCCCGCGCAAGCACCTGCGCGTGCCTTGATCATCGCTGCGAAAGGACCGCGATTCAGCCGAGCGACCTAGAACCCCCGGCCAATTTGCGGATCGCGTTGCATCGGCTATGCAGATCGTGGTGGTGCAACGGCGCGGGGCAATTTCGGGCGCGCGTCGAACGGTCTGTCTCTGGTCACGAGTGCTTCACGCAGGTGTGCATGCTGAAAAATCACGGCGTTGCGCATCAATGTTCATAATGGACTGGTTGCGGACATTGCAGCTTCCACTATCATCATTGGCAGCCGTTGGGGGCGACGGCGCAAGAGCCGGCAGATGCAGGTGCGAACGCATGTTCGACTGCACCTTCGACTCCCGGGGGAATATTTACAGGAGAGATCAGGATGCGTCCGGCATTTGACGAGATCAGATTGGTCAAGGGACCCGCGCGCTTTCTTGCGGCGGTGCTTGCGCGCGCGATCGCCGACCTCGAGGAAAACGGCCTGACCCTCGCGATCATGGAGCATCGCGAGCTGATGGAGACCAACAAGACGCTGGAGCATCGCGGCTGGTACCCGCTGCACGATCATTACGGCCATGAGCGGTTCCAGGGAATGGCGATCACCGACAGCGGCATGAACCGCGTCTTCGCCACCATCGCCTCGCGCCCGCTGGATCTGAACGGCCGCTCGGTGGGCGAGGCGTACGAGGATTTGACCTTTCCCTATCCGCGCGGCGTGCCGATCAGCGCGCGCGACCGCTTCGACGACATTCCGCTCGCCGCCTACGGGCTCAAGGGCAACGGCGTCTATGTCGGCGGCATCTGGATCGATCCCGATGCGCGGCATGGCGGCACCGTGGGGCGCGAGCTGAAGAGCGGCCTGCTCTCCTATCTCACCCGTTCGCTCTATGCCTGGTCGTACGGGACCGAGGATCCGGATTTCTTCTTCGGCATCGTCATCGACGATCTGCTGCGCGGGCGCGAGCTCAACAAGTCGACGCTCGACCGCTACGGCTGGCGCTTCTGCGCGCCGGGGCCGAACTGGGTCAACCATTACCCGACGGCCGATCTGCCGGTGAACACCACCTGGATCGACCGCGCCGGCATCCTCGAATGCATCAGCGAGACGCCGTGGGTGAAGGAAGCCGGCATCGCCGGCCGCGAAGCCCCGGCCGCCGCCTCGCTCTCGGAGCACCGGCAGAAGATCGCCTAGCGGCGTACTGCATCAACCGCGCGGTCGCTCGATGAGGCGAGCGATTGCGCGGCTGTAGCTCCAGAGCACGATGCCAAGCAGCAATGTCGCCGCGGCCGCGCCACAGATGATCCTGGCCGGACCGAACAGGTTGCAGATGTCGAATGCGGCCCGGAGGCTTCCCGCGTTGGCTGTACCCAATCCGATGGCGCGCCAGTATTCCACCTGCGGCGAAATCAGAAAGCCCGCGGGAATCAGTGCGAGCATGCCCAGAAAGGTCAGCGCGAAAAGGGAAAAGTAGTGCTGCCGCCAGGCGCGCCAGGCCTCCAAGCCACACCGGCGCCAACCGTGCAGGGCGGCGCAAGCCGGCGCGCAGAGCCCGAGGATCGTGAGCACCAGTCCCGCAAGGGACAGGGCAACCTTCAACGCGAAGGCGATCGCATCGCCGATGCCGGCGATCTCGGGATAGGAAAGTGTCGACTTGCCGTCATCCCAGATTTCGAGATGCGTCGCCGGCTGCAGGGGCTCGAGCAGATCGATCGCCTCGCCGCACAGGATGAGCGCGACAAGGACGCAGACCGTGACGCGCAAGGCATCCCGCCGACGCTCGCCATACGGGCGCTGCCATGGGCCGGCGGGTTGCAACCGTTCGGGCGCCGCGCCGTCCACGAAGAGTGCCGCAAGGCAGCAGGTCGCGAGGACCAAATATGCCGCGTGGCTGAGGCTAAAGGCGAAGGGATGTCGCAGCACGCTTGCCGCGCCGACAAAGACGAAAGCGGGCGCCGCCAGGAACAGGGCCAGCACATGGCCCGGTATCGACCTGATCTCGCGCCAGATGGATCTGAACATGGCCCCCGCAACGCCCAACGCCGCGAATCATGCGGCGGAAGATCAACCGGGACGATACTGGAGCGGGCGGGTGAAAAGAACCTGAATTGGTGGACCCGAACAGAATCGAACTGTCGACCTCCTCATTGCGAACGAGGCGCTCTCCCAACTGAGCTACGGGCCCACCGTGGTCAGAAGGTTCCCGGGGGAACGGGGCGGAATATGATGACGGGGGCGGGCGCTGTCAATGGTCAGGCGCGGCGCCGAAGCGTCCCCGGCGGCGCCGAGAAGCGGGCGATATCAGGCGCTTAAGGCCGGTTCACCGGGCGGCTCCGCCGGCCGCCGGCTTGCCTTGCGTCAAGACCTTGGCGCGGTTAGGTTTTCTTCCCATATCTCTGGCCGCCGCCGGCCCCGCCTGGGCCGCGCCGCACGCCATCAACCGGGGGCTCGGATAGACGCCTATGTTCGCACTGCTCAACCTCATCGATACCGTCATCTGGCTCTACACGCTGGTGCTGCTGGTCCACATCGTGCTGAGCTGGCTGACCGCCTTCAACGTCGTCAACGCGCGGCATCCCTTCGTCAACGCGCTGCAGCGCATCGCCTACCAGCTCTGCGAGCCGGTGCTGGCGCCGATCCGCCGCTTCCTGCCGAAGATGAGCGGTCTCGACCTGTCGCCGATCGTGCTGGTGCTGCTGCTGCAATTCGCCCGCAACCTGATGTGGGAGGTGGCCGTCCGCTAGGCTTCGCGCCGCGCGAGACGGTCGGCCGGTGCCCTGCCAGCCCATCGCCGGCGGCGTCCGCCTGCGCCTCAAGGTGGCGCCGAAGGCCAGGCGCAACGCGATCGGCGGGTTGCTGGACGAGCCCGACGGCCGCCACGCCTTGAAAGTCGCGGTCACCGCGGCGCCCGAGGACGGCAAGGCGAATGCCGCCGTCGTCGCCCTCTTGGCCAAGGAATTCGGTGTCGCAAAATCGGCCATATCGGTCGTCGCGGGCGCAACCGACCGGCGCAAGATTGTGGAGATTCGCGGCCCATCCGCCGAGCTGATGCAGAAAGTCGCGGTGCTGAGCGCAGCGCCGAAGTGAAAGAGGTTTCCATGTCCGACCCGAAAGTGATCGACGGCAAAGCTTTCGCCGCGAAGCTGCGCGAGAAGATCGCGCGCCAGGTGAAAGAGCTGCAGGGCAAGCACGGTTTCACGCCCGGCCTCGCCGTCGTGCTGGTGGGCGAGGACCCGGCCAGCAAGGTCTATGTCCGCAACAAGGGCGAGCAGACCAAGGAATCCGGCATGGCGAGCTTCGAATACAAGCTGCCCGCCACCACGACGCAGGCTGAGCTGCTGGCCCTCATCGACAAGCTCAACAAGGACAGCAAGGTCAACGGCATCCTCTGCCAGCTGCCGGTGCCGAAGCAGATTGATCCTCAAGCGATCATCAACGCCATCGACCCGGACAAGGATGTCGACGGCTTCCACGTGGTGAATGCCGGCCGCCTGGCGACCGGCGGCCAGGGCCTGGTGCCGTGCACGCCGTACGGCTGCCTGCTGCTGCTGAAGGACCGCCTCGGCGACCTCGCCGGCAAGCATGCGGTGGTCATCGGCCGCTCCAACATCGTCGGCAAGCCGATGGCGCAGCTGCTGCTGAACGAGAGCTGCACCGTCACCATCGCGCATTCGAAGACCAGGGACCTGCCGGGCGAGGTGCGCCGCGCCGATATCGTGGTCGCCGCGGTGGGCCGGCCGGAAATGGTCAAGGGCGACTGGATCAAGGACGGCGCCGTCGTCATCGATGTCGGCATCAACCGCATCGAGAAGGACGGCAAGGGCAAGCTGGTGGGCGATGTCGACTACGCCAGCTGCTATCCCAAGGCCTCGGCCATCACCCCGGTGCCGGGCGGCGTCGG
>JBGAGP010000051.1:0-29135 GCA_044226685.1 Dongiaceae bacterium | reverse complement strand
ATCTTCACAGCGGACTCCCGGCCGTCGCAATCCGCGCCGCCAAGCGCCCGGCCCGCCGCGCCCGCGCCCGCTAAGACCCGCGCCGATCTGAGCGGCGAATGAGATGACCCGCCCGCCGGAAGCCTCCGGCGGGCGGTCTCGTCTGGCTCAGGGTTTCGTCTGGCTCAGTCCGGCAGGCCCGACATGCGCGAGAGCGCCTTCAGCAGCTCCGACGGCTTGGCCTCCGGGTCGACCGACTTGCGGAATACCTTGATCATGCCGCCGGTGCGAAACAGGTGGCTGAGCGCGGTGTCGACGGCGAGGCGGAAGCGATGGTCGAGCGGCAGGGCCAGGGCATAGGGCTCGATGGTGATGTAGCTGTCGGCCAGCATCAGGTCGCCGGCGCCGGCCTCATGGCGCAGCCTTTCCTCCAGGATCGTGCGGTCGGCGAAATAGGCGACGATGGCGCCGGATTTCAGCTGCGCCAAGCCGTCGTCATGGCTCCTGACCACGACCAGCTCGACCTTGATGCCCTGCTCCTCCAGGATGGCGGTGACGTCCCGCTCCGTGGTGGTGCCGCCGAGCACGCCGACCTTCTGCCCGGCGAAGGCGTCGAGGCTGGTGGGACCGCCGGGGCGGATCACCAGGCCGGCGCCGCTGACATAGGTGGGGATGGAGAAATCGACCCGCTCGCGCCGCGCCAAGGTCGCCGTCGTCGCCTCGCACAGCAGGTCGGCGCGGCCCGCAACGATCGCGTCGAAGCGGTCCGCTGCGGTGACCTCGACATAGGTGACCTTCAGCTCCGGCATCGCAAGCTGCTGCTGCAGCGACGCCGCCACCTCGCGGCACAGATTGACCGAATAGCCGTCGGGCTTGCCGTCCTTGACGAAGGAGAAGGGCGCTGCATCGGGACGATAGGCCAGCCGGACCTCGCCCCGCGCCTTGATCTGCGCCAGGGTGTCGATCGGATCCTCGGCGGCCGCTCCGCCACCGGATGCCGCGCAGAGCGCAATTCCCACCGCCAGCGCCGCGGCGCGAAGGCCCTTGCCGCAGGGTGCCAAAGCAACGCGCATCTTCCGCCTCCCTCTCCAAGCAGCCATGAAGTCCAGCACGCCAGCGGCGCGCCCGTGGATTCAGATCTCCACCACCCGGTCCGAGTCCAGGATCGCCTGGATGAAATCTGGCACCTGCAGCCCGGCCTTCACCTTCGCCTCCAGCGCCGCCTCGGCCGCACGCACGTCGGCGAGGCGCTGCAGCACCTGGCCGATCTGGCCGCGCGGCACGATCACCACGCCGTCGCGGTCGCCGAGCACGAGGTCGCCGGATTCGACCGCCGTGCCACCGACCACCACCGGCAGGCCGACCGTGCCGGGGCCGTTGCGCACCGGCGAATTGGGCGTCACCCCGGCGCAATAGGCCGGCAGGCCGACACCGAGCACGCCGACCAGGTCGCGCACCAGCCCGTCGGTGACGAAGCCGGCGACGCCGCGGTTCTTCGCCATGCCGAGCAGCAGATCGCCGGTGACCGAGGTGGCGGTGAAGCTGTCGGTCGCCGCCACCAGGATGTCGCCGGGCCCAGCCACCGCCAGCGCGCCGAACAGGGCCAGGTTGTCGGCCGGGCCGCATTGGCAGGTGACCGCCACGCCGACCATCACGCGGTCTGCCGGCGCCAGCGGCTTGATCCGGTAGTCGAGCGCGCCGCGCCCGCCCATGGCGTCGATGGCATAGCCGGTGGGCACGCCGGCGAAGGCGGCGACCTCCTGCGCGCTGGGCCGCGGGAAATCGCGCCGGATGGTGAGCAGCGGCGGGTCCTTGATCATGCGTTCTCTCTCTTGAGCAGGAGGTCGGAGGTGATGCCGGCGATGCTGGTGACGCCACACAGGCCCATGACGCGGTCGATCTCGAGGCGGTAGATCTCCAGCATCCGCGCAACGCCGGCCTCGCCGGCGACCGCGAGGCCCCAGAGCTGCGGCCGCCCGACCAGGCAGGCCGCGGCGCCGAGGGCCAGCGCCTTCACCACGTCGCCGCCGCGGCGCAGGCCGCCGTCGAGCAGCACCGGGATTTTGCCTTCCACCGCCGCGACGATGCCGGGCAGCGCCTCGAGGCTGCTGGCGGCGCCATCGAGTTGGCGGCCGCCGTGATTGGAGACGATGACACCATCGATGCCTTCGGCGACGGCGCGGCGCGCTTCGTCGGGATGCAGCACGCCCTTCAGGATCAGCGGCCCGGCCCACAGCTTTCGCAGGTCCGCGACGTCCTGCCAGGACATCGACGGGTCGAGCAGCGAGGCCATGCGCCCGGCCAGCGCCTTCATGTCGGCGGCCTCGCCCGGCCGCGCGTAGTTGCCGAAGGTGACGCGCTGCAATTCATGCCGCATGCGCCACAGCCAGGGGGCTTTCAGCGCCATGGCGGCGAGGCCGCGCACCCCGAAGCGCGGCGGGATCGAGAAGCCGTTGCGGATGTCGCGCTCGCGGTTGCCCAGCATCTGGTTGTCGATGGTCAGCACCAGCGCGTCATAGCCGGCCTTCGCCGCGCGCTCGGTCAGCTCGCGGGTGAAGCCGCGGTCGCGGTAGATGAAGACCTGCATCCAGCGTGGGACAGCACCCGTTTCCGCGAGCTGCTCCAGGGTGCAGACCGAGCCGTGGCTGAGGCAGAACGCGGTGCCCGCCGCCGCCGCGGCGCGCGCGGCGCAGCGTTCGCCGTCCGGCCAGAACAATCCGGCGAGGCCGGTCGGCCCGACGATGATGGGCAGCTTCAGGGTCTTGCCGAACAGGGTGACGGAGAGGTCGCGCGTCGCAGCACCGTCCAGCGGCTTCGGCAGCAGGGCAAGCTCGTCGAACGCCGTCTCGTTCCGCCGCAGCGTCCACTCGTCCTCCGCGCCGCCATCGGCGAAATCGAAGACCGGTTTCGGCAGGGCGGCGCGCGCCAGCTCGCGCAGAGCCGCGATGGAATAAGCGCGCCGATGCCAGTCGCCCGCACCACCGATCATGCGCGGTCGAGCCGGTAGGCGCGGATGGCGTTGTCGCGGTAGAGCTTGCGCTTCTCTTCGGCGCTCGCCCCCGCGATCACCCAATCGACGATCTCCACCCATTGCGGATAGGTGCCGGCCAGTTCCAGCACGTGCCAGTCGCCGCCATACATGACGCGGTCGAAACCGAAGCTCTCGATGGCGTGGGCGATGTAGGGTTTCAGCTGTTCGCGGGTCCAGGTCTTGTGGTCGGCCTCCGTGGTGACGCCGGAAATCTTGCAGACCACGTTGGGCAGCGAAGCAAGCTCCTTGAGGTTGCGGCCCCAGGGCTCGAATTCGCCCGCCTTGATCGCCGGCTTGGCGATGTGGTCGAGGACGAAGCGCACCTCCGGGCATTGCTTCACCATCCTGATCGTGTTCGGCAGATGGTGGTGGAAGATGCAGATGTCGAAGACGAGGTCGTGGTGGCTGAGCAGCTTCAGCCCTTCGATGAACCTGGGCTGGATGCAGAAATCCGGGTCGGTCTGGTTCTGGATCAGGCGGCGGATGCCGCGCAGGCGGCTGCAACGCAGCATCTTCTCAAGGTCGGCCTGCACCCCGTTGCCGCGCTCCAGCGGCAGCGACGCCACCATGCCCTTGAGGCGCGGGTCGCCTTCGCCCAGCGACTCGATCCACTCCGCCTCGGCCACCTGCTGCGGATCGTCGACATCGACCTCGACGAAGACGACGGTATCGATCTGGACGGGTGCGGCGGCCCGGCTGAGGTCGGCGGGCAGCACCCGGCGGTTGAGCGAGGGTGCGTTCTTCGTCCAGGCGTAGCCGAAGCGCTGCGGATCGGCCAGATGCACATGGCTGTCGACGATCGGAAAATCCGGCATGACTCCCTCTTCTCCCGCCAACCGCCCGCCCGCTTGATCGGGGCACTCACATCAGCTTGCCGCCTCCGCGCATCGCGTGCAACCGCCTCCTCCCGCTATTGCGCAAATTTGCTGAGCTCGGTGCATTCCTGCTCGAGCTTCGCGGTGTCCGCCAGGGCTTTTTCGGTGGGCCCCACGATCACCAGGATCGCAGCCGTGCGCAGCGAGATCTCCTGCAGCATTAAGGGCAAGGTCGACTGATGACGGCTCTTGATGCCTGCTTCGGCGGATTTGAGATAGCCTTCATGGCGATCGTTGATCATTTCGCCAAAACAAGCCGGTGACGGGCTCGATGGCGCCTTTTCCCAAGCGCTCCGCTCCTCGGCACATGCATGCAAGTCACGGGCAATCAGCTGGCAAACGGCAACCGGATCGCCTGCCTTGGCCTTGGCCTCCAGCGGGTCGGTTTTCGGCGTGGTGCTGCAGCTGAGAAGCAGGCCTACCAAAAACAGGGCACCCTGATAGCTTCTCCCCATGACTCCCCCCAAGAAACGACCCCCAAGAAAAAGGGCGGGAGTTTCCTCCCGCCCTGCAACTCTAGCCTGTGTTCCGGTCTCAGCCCAGATGCATCCACACCGACTTGGTCTGGGTGACGGTGGTCAGCGTCTCCAGGCACTTGTCGCGGCCCATGCCGGATTGCTTGAAGCCGCCCCAGATCGAGGTCATGTCGCCGTGGTCGAAGCACTGACCCAGACGATGCCGGCCTCGATGTCGCGCGCCGCCTTGTGGGCGACCGAGAAGTCCGAGGTCCAGATCGATGCGGCAAGGCCGTAGATCGAATCGTTGGCGATGGCGATGGCGTCGTCCAGCTTCTTGTAGGGGATGACGCCGGTCACCGGGCCGAAGATCTCTTCCTTGGCGATGCGCATGTCGTTCTTCACGCCGGTGAAGAGAGTGGGCGCGACATAGCAGCCCTTGTCCATGCCCTTCGGCGCGCCGCCGCCGAGCTGGACCTTGGCGCCTTCCTTCTTGCCGATGTCGATATAGGAGAGCACGCGCTTCTGCTGCTCGCGCGTCACCAGCGGGCCCATCGTGGTCGCGGGGTCGAGCGGGTCGCCCGGGTTGAAGCTCTTCTTCGCTTTGTCGATGAACTTCGCCACGAACTCGTCATGGATCTTGGCGTCGACGATCAGGCGCGAGCCGGCATTGCACACCTCGCCCTGGTTGCCGTAGATGCCGTTGACCGCGTATTGCACGGCGGTATCCAGATCGGGCACGTCGCCGGTGACGATCTGCGGGGTCTTGCCGCCGCACTCGGTGGTGACGCGCTTCATGTTCGACTGGCCGGCATAGACCATCATCAGCTTGCCCACTTCGGTGGAGCCGGTGAAGCCGATCTTGTCCACGTCCATGTGCAGCGCCAGCGCCTTGCCGACCTCTTCGCCGAGGCCGTGCACCACGTTGAACACGCCGGCCGGACCGCCGGCTTCCATGAACAGCTTCGCCATCAAATTGGCGCTGAGCGGCGATTGCTCGGCCGGCTTCAGGATGACGGAATTTCCGGCGGCCAGCGCCGGCGCCACCTTCCACGAGGCCATCATCAGCGGGTAGTTCCACGGCACGATGCAGCCGACCACGCCGAGCGGCTGGCGCAGGATGTAGTGGAACTCGGTCGCCGCCGTCGCCGTCACCTGGCCTTCGATCTTGTCGATGGTTTCGCCGAAATAATTGAAGGTCATCACCGCGCCGGGGATGTCGATGTTCAGCATCTCGCTGATCGGCTTGCCCATGTCGACGGTGTCGAGGAGCGCGAATTCCAGCGCGTTCTCCTCGATCAGCCGGGCGAACTTGTAGACGATCGCCATGCGGTCGCGCGGCGCCATGCGCGACCACACGCCCGACTTGAACGCCTTGCGCGCCGCCTTCACCGCCGCGTCGACATCGGAGGCATCGCCGCGCGCTACCTCGGCGATCACGTCGCCGGTCGCCGGGTTGATGGTCTGGAAGGTCCGGCCCTTCTTCGCCGGCACGAACTTGCCGTCGATGAAGTGGCGGGTTTCCGGCTTCAGCTTGCCGGCGGCCTTGTGCAACGCCTTCGCGTCCAGGGCGCGCGCCTGTTCGAGATTCATGGTGTCCTCCCTCGGAAATGGCGCGCCGGCAGGGGGCGAGGCGCGCTTCGGCCCAGCTTATAGCGCGGCCGCCGCGAGGGGTGCCAGCGCAGCGCGGTCGCAGGCCGGTAAAGCCTTAGGATTGCTGCGAAATCCGTGAGCGTTCACGCGCCCGCACGCGTTCGCGGTGGAGCGCGTAGAGGCCCGACCCGACGATGAGCGCGATGCCGATCCAGGTCGAGGGCACCGGCCAGTCGCCGAACCAGAACCAGCCGGCGATGACGATCCACAGGATCTGCACGTAGATGAACGGCGCCAGGGTGCCGCCCGGCGCCGCGCCGAAGGCCTTGATCATCAGGAAATGCCCGAGCCCGCCGGAGATGCCGAGGCCGAAGAACATGATCCAGGTGAGGCCGTCGACCGGCTGCCAGACGAAGGGCATGACCAGGCTGAGGCCGATGACGCCGGCGATGCCGGCATAGGCGAGCGAGGTGGAGGCGGAATCATCGCGCGAGACGACGCGGGTCAGCGTCGAATAGACCGAGCCGCAGGCGGCCGAGCCGAGGGCCGGCAGGACCCCCCAATGCACCGTGCCGATGCCGGGGCGGATGACCACCAGCACGCCGACCAGCCCGACGATCACCGCCGCCCAGCGCCGCGGCCCCACCCGCTCCTTGAGGAAGATGTGGGCGAGCGCGGTGATCAGCAGCGGTTCCAGGAACGCGACTGCGGTCGCATCGGCCAGCGGCGCGAAATGCACGGCGGCGAAGAAGAACAGGGTGGCGCCGAGCAGCAGCAGCGACCGGATGATCTGCAGCCAGGGATGCCGGGTGGCGAAGATGCGCCGCCAGCCGGCAATCGACCAGCTGGCCCGGTCGAAGGGCCGCTCGCCATAGAACGGCAGGAACAGGAAATGGAAGACGTAGCGGCCCCAGGCCACCTGCAGCACCGGCAGGGTCAGCGCGGTCTGCTTGGCCAGCGAATCGAGGAAGGTGAAGACCAGTCCCGATCCCAGCAGGAACAGGATGCCGCGGAGCGTCTTTTCCATGTCGGCTCAGCTTCCGGCGCCGCTTGGTCCGGGTGCGCGTTCGCTCCGCGGCGCCTTGCGCTTGCGCCCCGCCGCCACCGCCTCGATGGCGTGCCTCAGCTCGGGGTCATCCGCCAGCAGGTTCTCGAAATCCTCCGAGCCCAGCTCCAGCAGCCGGCAATAGCCCAGCGACACCACGTCGGCGTTGCGCGGCTGGCCGGTGAGCAGGGCCATCTCGCCGAAGAACTCGCCGCTGCCGAGCTCCACCGGCTTGCCCGGGATCTCCACCACCGCGGCGCCCGAGGCGATGAAGAACATGGCGTCGCCGCGCTGGCCGCGTTCGACGATCGGGTCTCCGGGCAAGCTCATGCGCGGCTTCAGCAGCTTGGCGATGGCGGCGCGCTTCTCCGGCGGCAGCTTGGCGAAGAGCGGCACCCGATCGACCAGCTCCGTGGCCGAAAGCTCGACGTCGAGCGTGCCCTGGCGGTCGAGATCGGCCCAGCGCCGGTCGCGGTCGCGGCTCAAGGCATCGGCCACCTCGCCGCCGACGATGGCGCGTTCCTTCCATTCGTCGTAGCGCTCGGTCTCCATCTGCCGGGCGATGCGGCCGAGATAGCGGCTCTGCAGCTCGCGGGCGAAATCGGGATATTGCAGGCGCAGGGCCGAGAGCGCCTCGTCGATCGCCCGGCTGCGCTCCAGCACCAGGCCGCGGATCTCGATCGCCGTCTCTTCGCCCAGCAGCTCGGTCAGGCGGTCGCGGCAGAATTCGAGCAGCTCGGCGATCACCAGGCGGCGGTTGAGCAGGGTCTCGAAGCGCTCGGCCAGCGCCGCGGCCAGCAGCCGGTCGAAGCCGATCCGATGATTGAGCCAGATGCCGAGCCGCATGCGCCAGTCGTGCCGCAGTGTCATCTGCGCCGCGTGTTGGTAGCCGCGGCGCCCGTCGTCGAGCGAGGCCTCGCGCAGCCGGCCGGTATCGGTCAGCAGCGTCGCCGCCACGCGCCGCGGCATGATGCCGGTCTTGAAGTTCTCGAAGTAGCGGACCTCTTCCTGCGCGCTGAGGATGGCGAGGCCGACGCAGAGCAGCTCGTCCAGCATCAGGTCGCCCTGGCGTTCGCGCAGCTTGCTGAATTCTTTCATCTGCGGCGCGTAGCGCGTGGTCACCGCCTCGATGGCGCCGGCCTCCAGCCCCTCGCGGCGGCCGATGGCGCGCACCTCGGCATCGATCTCCTCCACCGCCAGGGACAAGGCGCGGTCGCGCAGGCCGCGATCCAGCACCGAGAGCCGGTCGAGCTTCAGCCAGTGGATCACCAGCCGCAGCGTGGTGCCGTTGATGAACAGCGTCATCAGCACGAAGCCGGTGACGCTGGTGGCGATGAAGTCGCGGATGGCATCCGGCGCGTTGGGGTTCTCGACCACCGCCAGGGCCAAAGCGAGCGAGATGGCGCCGCGCATGCCGCCCCACATCACCACCAGCTTCATGCGGTTGTCGACATGCTGGGCGACGCCCACCGCGGTCAGCAGCGGCAGCAGCCCGCCGACCACGACGAGGCGCGCCGCCAGGGCGGAGACGTAGAGCGCCACGATCAGGCCGAGCTCGACCAAGTTGGTGTGGCGCATGATCTCCGGCACCAGCATGGCGGCCAGCAGGAAGATGAGCGAATTGGCCCAGAAGCCGAGCTGGCCCCAGGCGCCTTCCATCCGCTCATGGGTCTGCGGCGACATGCGGGTGCGGCCGAGCGAGCCGACCACCAGGCCCGCCGTCACGCAGGCGACCACGCCGGAGACGTGGAAATAATGCTCGCCGACGAAGAAGCTGAGATAGGCGAGCGCCACCGAGAGCGTGATCTCCGCCGTGGTGAAGCGCTGCAGCAGCGGGAACAGGTAGCAGACGCCAAGCCCCATGGCGCCGCCGACAAGGCCGCCACCGGCGAACTTGACGGCGAAATCCGCCGCCACGCCGCCCCAGGCCGCCTGCTGCCCGCCCATCAGCATGCCGGTCAGCATGGAAAACAGGGCGATGGCGGCGGCGTCGTTCAACAGGCTCTCGCCTTCCACCAGCATGGTGAGGCGCTTCGGCGCGCCGATCTCCTTGAAGATGCCGATCACCGCCGCCGGGTCGGTGGTGGCGACGATGGAGCCGAGCAGCAGACAGGCGATCAGCCCGAAGCTCGACAGGCTGGAGAGCGTGAAGCCGACCACCAGCATGCAGACGACGACGGCGACGACCGCCATGACCAGGATCGGCGCGATGTCGTTCATCATGCGCCGCACGTCGACGGCGAGGGCGGCTTCGAACAGCAGGGTCGGCAGGAACAGCACCAGGAAGGCTTCCGAGGAAATGTGGAAATCCCCGAGCGCGGAGAGGAAGTCGGTCGCCATCGCGCCTTCCGGCATCTGGCCGCGCCACCCGACCAGCAGGCCGAGCGCGCTGCCGGCCAGCGCCAGCAGCACCGAATAGGGCAGCTTCAGCCGCAGCGCCAGGCCCGGCAGCAGCGAGGTCAGCGCCAGCAGCCCGGTGATGCCGAAAACGATCAGGCCGATATTGTGCATGCCGCTCTTCTACCCTGCCTTGCTCTTGGCTTCAAAGACGCCGTCCCAGTCCTGGGGCGGCGGGCTGGCGCGGTAGGCGGCGATGCGGGCGGCATAAAGGTCGTAGAAGGCCGCGAGCCGGTCATCGGGCAGCGCCCCAGGCAGGTCGCCCGCGGCGTCGGCGGGCAGGGCGGCGGCGGCGGCGCGGCATTCGGCCAGGGCGGCCTCCGCCCCGTCCCAATCCTGGTCGCGGTAGCTGTCCAGCATCCTTTCCTGGGCCGCCGCCAGGCGCTGGAATTCCGGCCGGCTGGCGAAATCCTCGTCGCCCAGCCCGGTGAAGATGCGGATCGGCAGCAGCTTGCCCTTCACCCGCACCTGGTCGAGCTCGAGCAAGGCCAGGCTGGGCGCGCCGCTCGCCGTCTCCTCGCCGATGACGAGATCGACGTGATAGGCCGGCGACAGCGCCTCCAGCCGCGAGGCGATGTTCACCGCGTCGCCCAGCACGGAATATTCCAGCCGCTGCTCCGAACCCATGTTGCCGACGCAGCAGATGCCGGAATTCAATCCGACGCCGGTCTTCAGCTCCACGGCCGGGCGATCCTCCTTCGCGGCCTCGGCGGCGAAGGTCCGGTTGATGCGCCGCAACTCGCGCCGCATCGCATAGGCGGCCAGGATCGCCTTCCGGCTGTGGCTGGCCACGTCGATCGGCGCGTTCCAGAACGCCATGATGCAGTCGCCGATGTATTTGTCGATGAAGCCCTCGTGATCCTGGATGATCTGGGTCATCGGCGTCAGGAAAGAATTGATCAGGCCGGTGAGCGCCTGCGGGTCGAGCGATTCCGAGAGCTTGGTGAAGCCACGGATGTCGCTGAACATCAGGGTCAGCTCGCGCAGCTCGCCGCCCAGCTTCAGCTGCTCCGGATGCTGGCTGACCCGGTCGGCCAGCACCGGCGACAGGTAGCGCGCCATCGCCGAGCGCACATAGCGCTTCTCGCTTTCCGTGCGCAGATAATTCACCAGCGTGCCGCAACCGAACATGATGATGGCGGCGAGGCTGGGATAGATCGGGTCGAACAACATGCCGCTGCGGCTGAACTGCCACCACGACACGGCGATGGCGGCGGCGATGGCGGCCGCCAGCACGACGGCGCCGCCGATCGCGCTGCGGCGATAGAGGAAGGCCAGCAGCACCAGGCCGAAGACGACCAGGAAGATCTTTTCGATGTCGTCGGCGTCGTAGGACCGCTTCAGGAACTGGTTGCCCAGGATCTGCTCCAGGATCTGCGCGTGGATCTCGACCCCCGGCATCACCGGGGCAAGCGGCGTGGCGCGGATGTCCTTCAGCCCTTCCACCGTGGCGCCGAGCAGGACGATGCGCCCGGCGACCCGCGCCGGATCGAAGCCGTCCTCGAATATCTCGGCGGCGGAGATGTAGCGTTCCGCTTTCGGGCCGGTGTCGTAGAGCAGCAGCTGGCCGCGCCCATCGACGGGGATGATCGCCTCGCCGATGCGCATCTTGTCGATGTCGCCGTCCCGCGTCAGCTTGACCTGCGCCGTCTGGCCGCCGATGCCGACGCGCAACGCGTCGCCGGCCAGGGTCGTGTAGAGCTCGCCGCCGATGGCGACGACCATCGGGACGCGGCGAACCACGCCATCGGGGTCCGGATCTCCGGCATGCACCTCGCCCATGCCATGCGTCGCATCGATGAACAGCGGCAGCGGCAGGATCGCCTCCGGCGCGCTGGGCACCTGGGACGCCACCAGGGCAACCATCTGTTCGCGGTCGCCCGCGACACCCAGTATGGCGACGCTGTACGGGAAGGCGAGCTTCGGCCCGGCGGCGAGGGCGAAATCATCGGAATAGGCGAAGGCGATGACCGAGGGCGACCGCTTGAGCGCGGCGGCGAATTCCTGGTCCGGGTCCGGCAGCGCGGCCAGCTGGGCCCGCGCCGCGTCGTAGCGCGGATCGGCCGGCAGGTTGGCGGCGAGCGCCGTGGGCGCAGTGCGGTCCGGCTCGGCGAACAGCACGTCGAAGGCGATGGCGGCGGCGCCCAGCTCGGTCAGGCGGTCGGCGATCCGGGCCAGGGTGGCGCGCGACCACGGCCATTGGCCGAACTCGTCCAGCGCCCGCTCGTCGATCGCGGCGATCCTGACCGGGCTCGCCGGATCATAGGTCCGCGGCTGCAGCCGCTGGTAGGTGTCGAAGGTGAGATAGCGCAGCTGCTGCAACGGCAGGGGATCGGCCCAGCGCAGCGCCAGGGCGCCCGCCAGGATAGCCGCGCCCAGCACCAGATCCCAACCGCGCTTCATCCGCTTCCCCTGATGAGGCCGGCAGACTAGCATCCCGACTCGGCGCGGAAACAGGGGGCGGGATCACAGATGGCGGCGATCACCACGGGCGCGGGGCCGGTGCCCAGCAGCGTCATCTACCGCAAGCCGGCCTTGGCCAGCCGCGACGGGGTGGTGGCGGCGCAATCGCGCGACGCGGCGGCGGCGGGCGCCCGAATCCTCGCGGCGGGCGGCCATGCGGTCGATGCCGCGGTGGCGACCAGCCTGGCGCTGGGCGCCGTGGAGCCCTGGATGAGCGGGCTGGGCGGCGGCGGCTTCGCCACCCTGTGGGACGCCAAGCGGCAGGAAATCCGCTGCCTCGATTACGGCATGATCGCCCCGGCGGCGCTCGACCCCGCCGATTATCCGCTGACCGGCAAGCCGACCAGCGAGGGCTTCTTCGGCTGGCCCGGCGTGCTCGAGGACCGCAACATCCTCGGCCCGTATTCCATCGCCGTGCCCGGCCTGGTCGCCGGCCTCGGCCTGGCGCACAAGACCTATGGCCGCCTGCCCTGGGGCGATCTCGCCAAGCCGGCGATCGCGCTGGCCGAGCGCGGCCTCCGCCTGGACTGGTACGGCGCCCTGTCGCTGCTGGTCGAGGCCAAGGGCCTCGCCCGCTTCGACACCGCGCGCGCCACCTATCTGCCGAATGGCCAGGTGCCGCAGCCCTTCGAGGAGGGCCAGCCGGTGTTCCTCAAGCTCGGCCGGCTGGCCGAGACCTTGAAGCAGCTCGCCACCGAGGGGCCGGACAAGTTCTATGCCGGCGGCATCGGCCAGGCGCTGGCCCGCGACCTGAACGCGCTGGGCTGCCGCCTGACCCAGGCCGACCTCGCGCAGTACCAGGCCCGCTTCATCGATCCGGTCGAGATCGCCTATCGCGACGCCAGGGTCTTCGCGCCCGCCGGCCTCACCGCCGGGCCGACGCTGGCCAAGGTGCTGACCGGCTGGCAGGCGGCCTTCGGTTCTGCGCCCGGCGGCGCGCCCGGCCCCGAGCACTACCGCGCCTATGCCACCGGCCTCGACCAGGCCTATCGCGACCGCCTCGCCAACATGGGTGCGGTGACGAAGGAACCGCGGGAGACCTGCACCAGCCATTTCTGCGTCGTCGACAAGGACGGCAACATCGTCGCCTGGACCCAGACCCTGCTGTCGCGCTTCGGCTCCTTCGTCATGTCGCCGTCGACCGGCATCATGATGAACAACGGCGTCATGTGGTTCGACCCCGTGCCGGGCAAGCCCAATTCCATGCGCCCCGGCGCGCGCCCGTTGAGCAACATGTGCCCGAGCGTGGCGCTGTCCGGCCGTTTCGGCGCAGTCGGCATCGGCGCTTCCGGCGGGCGCAAGATCATGCCGGCGGTGGCGCAGGTGCTGTCCTTCCTGATCGATTTCGGCATGGACCTCGACGGCGCCTTCCATGTGCCGCGCATCGATGTGAGCGGCCCCGGCCTGGCGCTGGTCGACCGCCGCCTGGGCGATGCGACCCTGCGCGGCATCGCTGCGCAGATGACCGCCGAATTCACCGATCTGGCGCCCTATCCGGCGCAATTCGCCAATGTGAGCGCGGTGCAGGCCGTGGCCGACGGCACACGCCTGGGCGCCGCCGACCTGGCCTCGGCCTGGTCTGGCGCCATGTCGCCCGATCAATTGTAGCCCCGAGCAATTGTAGACCTGAGCAATGTAGACCTGAGAAAGCCCCGCCATGACGCCCCGCCTTGCGTTACGTCTCGTCCTGCCGCTGCTCTGCCTTGCCGCGGGACCCGCCTTCGCCGACCCCATCGTCAGCGAGAAATCGACGACCGAGACCACCATCACCGTCGAGGACGGCGCTTATCTCATCAACACCGTCAACCGGCGGCACGACACCGCCGCCTTCTTCGACGACCGCGAAGGACCCGGCACCATGCGCCGCTTCCTGGTCGAGACGGAGATCGACCGCCTGACCCGCGAGGCTGACGACCAGGAGATCGACGTGCAGCGCTCGGTCCTGCGCGCCACCGCGCGGCCGCTGAGCCTGAGCGGCCTCGGCGCAGAAAGCCTGAAATTCGAGACCGCGGCCGACGAGGTCGCCGTCTCCGGCCCCTATGTGGTCACCACGGTCTGGGGCTGCTGCGTCGAGCAGCCGGCGCACGAGGTCTTCAGCCTGTATTCCGGCAAGCGCCTGTTCAGCGCCACCGGCCCCGGCGATTTCGGCGACTGGCTGACCATGGGCAAGAAGGGCCCGACCTACGACCAGCGCATCGTCGCGGCGCATTTCGCCATCACCGCGCGCGACAAGGAGGAACTGGGCGAAGACCAGGACCGCGTCGCCCTCATCACCTATGCGACCGAGGCCGAGCCGCTGCAGCGCGTGGCGCTCAGCGTGGCGGGCGGGCGCGACGGCGACCTGCCGCTGGAATGGAACACCAAGCTGCTGTGGATCACCGCCGACCAGCCGGAGGGCGTCGAGCACAATTTCATCAACCAGGATGGCGATGCGAAGACGGTCTATACCGGCATCACGCTCCGCCTCCAGCTCGACGACGCGACCCGCGTCGAGATCCCGCTGGAGGGCGACCGCCTGATCCCTGAGAAAGCCACGCTGCCCGACGGCTTCACCCTCACCGAAGTGCCGCTGCAATAGCGGGAAGACCCGACCCTACGTCACCGGATCGCCCGGCTTCATCTCCATGCTGAGGGCGAAATCCTTGAACCCGATGGCGTGCCAGAAGGCGATGGCGCCGGTGTTCCACACCGTCGCCTCGATCTGCAGCGGCAGGTCCTTGGGCAGGTGATCGCGCCGGAGAAGGACGAGCGCGGCGCGGCCAAGCCCGGCGCGGCGCTGGTCGCGGCAGATGAAGAAGTGCCGCAGATAGGCGCCGCGATCCTCCGCCCGCCACACCGCGTAGCCCGCGACCCGCGCGCCGTGGCGGAACACCAGCACCCGGTATTCGCCGGCAATCCAGCGCGCCATGCGCGCGCGCAGGGTCTCGATCGGCAGCGGATAGGGATGCACCTCGTCTTCCATCAGCTGGCGATTGAGTTCCGCCAATTGCGGGATGTCGGCGTCGGTGGCCGGCGTGACGGTGAAGTCGGGAATGTCGGGAACAGCGCGCGCGATCATGGCCGCACGCTACGCGATCAGATGCCGTGTTGAAAGACGTGGCGGCGAGCCGCCGCGACGCGGATCAGGCGTCGTTGGCGAAGACCTTCACCAGGCGCAGCGCGGCGACGCCGCGGGTCACGCGCTTCAGGCTGCGCCGCGACCACAGATCGGCCCACAGCCGCAACGGCAGCACGGCGAACATGCTGGCCGGAACCGGCGGCATGTGACGCGGCGAGGGCGTGGTGCGGGTCTGGAAGCGCTGCATCTCTCGTTACTCCCGACCCGGCGCAGTGATGCGGGGGCCGCCTGATCTAGTGAAAAGCACGCCGGCGGGCCGTTGGGGACGGGGTTGGCCCGCCGGCGCGGCGTCTTAGCGCCCCATCTGGAACTACGTTCCGGGTGGGATCCGGACGCCAAAGCAATCGCAAACTTAAGGGTTGGGATTAACCCGCAGCGTGGCGTTGGGGGACGTCGCCGCTGCACTGAGAGATGTAATCCTCATCGCGGGAAAAGCCTGTGACGACCCGCACAAAGCCCGGCAATGAATCGGTGACGGCAACAACTTGTTGCAAATGCTGGGTATTTTTAGGATCTGGCCGGGGGTGGGGCCGGGCCAAGGCGCCACCGCCGTGCGCTGCATCACAGTGTTTCCGGCCGGCGCCGACCCCTGCCCGCCCGCTGCACCGGCGCTGCGCGATTCCCCGCTCCACTTCTTGGGCCAGCGGGCCGCCTGCCGCGCTTGCCGGGGCGGCAGGCAAAGTCGAAACCCGACCATCCAAATCCGGCAGCGCGCGAGGGACGCGACCCTGGATCGCCGGGTTGAAGCCCGGCGATGACACGGGATAAGGCCGAATTGCGCTGCCCTAGAATGCCTCCGCCGGCAGCGCCATCAGGGTCTGGCCGCCGGCGGTCAAGGTGGCGAAGAGGGTGTTGGTCTCCGGCAGCAGCTTCACCATGAAGAAGCGGGCGCAGGCGAGCTTGCCGTCGTGGAAGGCGGCGTTGTCGCCGTCCTTGCCGGCGAGCGCGAGTTCCGCCATGCGGCACCACATATAGGCAAGCGCCACCAGCGCGAAGAGGCGGAGATAATCGGTGGCGGCAGCCCCCGCCTCCTCCGGGTTCTTCAGGCCCTGCTGCGCCAGCCAGGCGGTCGCCTGCTGCAGCTTGGCGAAGGCCTTCAGGGTGGGGAGGGCGAATTCCTGCATCTCCGGCTTCTCGGCCGCCGCCTCGAGATAGGCGCTGACCGGGTGGAAGAACCGCCGCAGCAGCCGGCCCATGCCCTGCGACAGCTTGCGGCCCACCAGGTCGAGGCCCTGGATGCCGTTGGTGCCCTCGTAGATCTGGGTGATGCGCGCGTCGCGCACCAGCTGCTCCATGCCCCATTCGCGGATGAAGCCGTGGCCGCCGAACACCTGGACGCCGAGATTGGCGGCGAGGAAGCCGTGATCGGTGAGGAAGGCCTTCACGATCGGGGTGAGCAGCGCCACCAGGTCGTCCGCCTCCTGCCGGCGCGCGGCATCGGGATGGTGCTGCGAGATGTCGAGTTCCATGCCGACCCAGTAGCTCAAGGCGCGGCAGCCTTCGGTCAGCGACCGCATGGTGAGCAGCATGCGCCGGACGTCGGGATGCACGATGATCGGGTCGGCCGCCTTGTCCGGGAACTTGGCGCCGGAGAGTGCCCGCATCTGCAGCCGGTCCTTGGCGTAGGTGACGGCGCCCTGATACGACGCCTCGGCGATGCCGAGGCCCTGCATGCCGACGGCCAGGCGCGCCGCGTTCATCATGGTGAACATGGCCGACATGCCCTTGTGCGGCACGCCGACCAGCCAGGCGGTGGCGCCGTCGAAATTCATGACACAGGTCGAGGACGCCTTGATGCCCATCTTGTGCTCGATGGAGCCGCAGCGCGCCGCGTTGCGCTGGCCGGGCTTGCCTTCGGCATCGGGAATGAATTTCGGGCAGACGAAGAGCGAGATGCCGCGAATGCCCGCCGGCGCATCGGGCAACCGCGCCAGCACCAGGTGGATGATGTTCTCCGCCATGTCGTGCTCGCCGGCGGAGATGAAGATCTTGGTGCCGCTGATCTTGTAGGAGCCGTCGCCGTTGGGCTCGGCCTTGGTCTTGATCAGGCCGAGATCGGTGCCGCAATGCGGCTCGGTCAGGCACATGGTGCCGGTCCACACGCCGGAAACCAGCTTCGGCAGATAGAGCTGCTTCTGCTCGTCGGTGCCGTGCAGATGCAACGCGTTATAGGCGCCGTTGGAGAGGCCCGGATACATGCCGAAGGAGAGATTGGCCGAGCAGATCATCTCCTCGACCGCGAAATTGATCACCTTGGGCAGACCCTGCCCGCCATAGTCCGGATCGCAAGGCAGGCCGGTCCAGCCGCCCTCGATGAACTTGGCATAGGCTTCCTTGAAGCCCTTCGGCGTCGTCACCGTGCCGTTCTCGTAGTGGCAGCCTTCCTCGTCGCCGGAATGGTTGATCGGCTGCAGCTCGCTGGCGGCGAATTCGCCCGCCGCCTCCAGCACCGCCGTCACCAGATCCGGCGTCGCCTCGGCGAAGCCCGGCAACTCGGCCAGCTGCTCCGCCTGCAGCAGGTCGAACAGCACGAAGCGGATATCGTCTAGCGGCGCTTTATAGGTTGGCATGTCGTTTCCACTTTTCTTCGCTTCGGCCCCCTCCCTCGCCCTCCCCCTTCTGGGGAGGGGATGCTCCTCCCTCCCCCTTCAGGGGGAGGGTCGGGGTGGGGGAAGTTGCAGCTCTCAATTCCTCAACGGCTTCCCGGTGGTCAGCATGTGCTCCATGCGCGCCAGCGTGGCGTCGGTCTTCACCAGCTTCATGAAGGCGGCGCGCTCCAGCTTGGTCACATGGTCTTCGGTCACGATCTCGGTCAGGTCGGTCTTGCCGCCGGACAGCACCTCAGCGAGCGCGTCCGACACCACGACATCATGCGGCAGCGCCTTGCCCTGCTTGGCGAAACCGTCGACGACCAGGTTGAGGCCGGTGCGGCCCGAAGGTCCCGGCAGGCGCAGTTCGGCGGGCTTCGGCGGCTGATAGCCTGCCGCCAGCAGCGCCAGCGCCTTGGCCTTGGCATCCGCCAGCAGGCGGTCGCGGTTCATCGAGATGCCGTCATGGGCGCGCAGGAACTTCAGCTCCTTCGCCTCCGCCGCCGACTTCGCCACCTTGGCGAGCGAGATGGCCTCGAAGGCCGCCCCCACCGGCGGCATCGGGCCCTTCGGGTCCTTCGGTCCCGGCTGGTTGCGGATCAGCAATTCCTTGCAGCCGCCCCAGCCCGGCACCACGCCGACGCCGACCTCGACCAGGCCCATATAGGTTTCCGCATGGGCCTGGATCGCCGCGCAATGCAGCAGGATCTCGCAGCCGCCGCCGAGCGCCATGCCCGACGGCGCGCCCACCACCGGGAAGGGCGCGTATTTCACCGCCTTGTAGACCGCCTGGCCTTGGGCAATCAGGTCCTCGATCATCGGCCACAGCGCGACGTTCGCCGCGAACAACGCCAGGCCGACATTGGCGCCGACGGAGAAATTCTCCGCCTCGTTGTGGATCACCAGCGCCTTCATCTTCTTGGCGACGTGATCGAGGCTCTGCTTCAAGAGGCCCAGCGAATCCTGGTCCAGTGCGTTCATCTTGCTGTGGAACTCGAGGCAGGCGACACCGTCGCCCAGATCCCACAGCGAGGCCGAGCCGTTCTTCAGGATCGGTTTGGAGGCGAGCTTGACGTCGCTGAGGAGCAGGACGCCTTCCGCGCGTTGCACCGGATGATATTTCCCATCGGTGCCGAGATAGTGCGGCTTGCCGTTGTCGATCTTGTAGAACCCGCCGGCCTTCGCCGCGGCCTCCAGCAATTGCGGCACCGGGCGCTTCTCTTCCTTGAGCTTGTCCGCGAACCAGGTGGCGCCCAATTGGTCGATCATCTCGAAGGGGCCGCGCTTGAAGTTGAAGCCGGTCTTCATCGCCTGGTCGACCTCGACCACATCGTCGGCGATCTCCGGCACCAGGGACGCGGCGTAGCTCAGCAGCTTGGACAGCACGCTCCAGGCATATTGCCCGCCCTTGTCCTTGTGGCTGACCAGAACGCGCAACCCGCCCTTGGCCGCGTCGGCGGAGTCGAGCCGCGCGGTCGTTGACGGCGCATAGGCGCCGGTCTTGAGGTCGATGGATTCCTTCACCCGGCCGCCGCCGGAGGTGTTCAGGCGATAGAAGCCGCCCTTGCCTTTGCGGCCGGTATAGCCGTCGGCGATCATCTTGGCGAGCAGCGGCCAGTCGCGGCGCAGCGCCACATAGGCATCGTCGGGTTTCAGCGACGCCGCCATGCTCTTGTCGACATGCGGCATCAGGTCCAGGCCCACCAAGTCGAGCAATCCGAAGATGCCGGTCTTGGGCGCGCCGATCGGGCGGCCCATGATCGCATCCGCCTCCTCCACCGTCAGGCCGAGATCGAGCGCCGCCGTCACCGCCGCCTGCATCCAGTAGACGCCGATGCGGTTGGCGACGAAGCCCGGCGTGTCCTTGGCGTGCACGATGACCTTGCCCAGCATCTCGTCGCCGAAGCGGGAGATCGCCGCGATCGCGTCGGGCCGCGTCTTCGGCCCGCCGACCACTTCCAGCAGCCGCATGTAGCGCGGCGGATTGAAGAAATGGGTGATGCAGAAGTCCTTGGCGATGCTGTCGGGCAGGCCGGCAACCAGCTGGCCCAGCGGAATGGTCGAGGTGTTGGACGACAGGATCGAGCCCGCCTTCCGCTTGCCCTCGAGTTTCTTGTAGAGGTCCTGCTTCAGATCCACCCGCTCGATGATCGCCTCGACGATCCAGTCCACGTCGGCAAGCTGGCCGAGGTCGTCCTCGATGTTGCCGGGGGTGATCAGCTTCGCCGCCGCCTTGGACATCAGCGGCGCTGGATCGGCCTTCAGCAGCTTGTCGATGGCGCCCTTAGCGATGGCCGAGCGATCGCTTGCATCCTTGGGGACAATGTCGAACAGCAGCACCGGTACGCCGGCATTGGCGATCTGGGCGGCGATGCCGCTGCCCATCACCCCGGCGCCGATGACGCAGGCTTTCTTGATCGGTTGCGTCGGATTGCTCACGCGGCGGCCTCCAGGATCGTGGCGATGCCCTGGCCGCCGCCGATGCATTGGGTGGCGAGCGCGAATTGCTTCGATTCGCGCTTCAGGAGCGCCGCCGCCTTGCCGGTGATGCGCGCCCCGGTGGCGCCGAGCGGATGGCCCAAAGCCAGCGCGCCGCCGTCGAGGTTCATCTTCTCCACGTCGATCTTGAGATCGCGCATGCAGGCGATGCTCTGGGCGGCGAAGGCCTCGTTGAGCTCGATGATGTCGATGTCGGTCATGGTCAGCCCGGCGCGCTTCAACGCCTTGTTGGTGGCGCCGACCGGGCCGATGCCCATGATCTCGGGCGCGCAGCCGATCACCGCGCTGGACTTGATCCGCGCCAGGATCTTCATGCCATGGGCCTTGGCGTAGTCTTCCGACACCACCAGGCAGGCCGAGGCGCCGTCGGTCAGCGGCGAGGAGGTGCCGGCGGTGACCGTGCCGTTCTGGTCGAAGGCCGGCTTCAATCCGGCCAGCGCCTCCTTCGAGGTCTCCTCGCGGATGCAGCCGTCGCTGGTGACCGTTTCCTTGCCGGCAGGGATGGGCACGATCTCGTCGGTGAACTTGCCGGCCTGGCGCGCCGCGGTGGCGCGGCGATGACTGATGACGGCGAGTTCCTCCTGCTCGGCGCGCGGGATCTGGTATTTCTTCGCCAGGTTCTCCGCCGTCTCGCCCATCGACATGTAGGCGCCGGCCATTTCGGCGGCGAGCTTCGGATTGGGCATCGGGTTGAAGCCCATCATCGGCACCCGGCTCATGGATTCGACGCCGGCGCAGATGAAGGCCTGGCCCGATCCGGTGGCGATGGCGCCGGCGGCGATGTGGATCGCCTGCATCGAGGAGCCGCAGAAGCGGTTGACCGTGGCCCCCGCCACCGTCTGCGGCAGCCCGGCGATGAGGCCGATCAGCCGGGCGACGTTCAGCCCCTGCTCGCCCTCGGGGAAGGCGCAGCCGAGCAGCAGGTCCTCGATGTCGTCGGGCTTGATGCCGGTCTTGGCCAGCAGCCCCTTGACCACCAGGGCCGTCAGATCGTCCGGCCTGACCTTGGTCAGCGCGCCCTTGCCGGCGAAATGGAAGGGGGATCGGACATAGCCGGCGATGACCGCCTTGCTCATTTTGAAATCTCCGTCTGCAGGGCCGCCTTGGCCCGTTCTTCGTCGATGAGAATCTTCTTCTGGATCTTGCCCACCGCCGTCTTCGGCAGCTCGTCGCGGAACTCGACGATCTTCGGGATCTCGATGGGCGAGAGCTTGTCGGACAGGAAGCGGTTGAGCTCCTCGATGGCGAGGGTGGCGCCGGTTTTCAGCGCGATCACCGCCTTCACCGTCTGGCCGCGATAGGCGTCGCCGACGCCGATCACCGCGCACTCCTTCACCGATGGATGGGCGTAGATCGCCTCTTCCACGTTGCGCGGATAGATCTTGAAGCCGGAGGCGATGATCATCTCCTTCAGCCGGTCGGTGATGAAGACATAGCCGTCGGCATCGACGCGGCCGACATCGCCGGTATGCAGCCTGCCGTCGATGATGGTCTCCGCCGTCGCATCCGGGCGTTTCCAGTATCCGGTCATCACCTGCGGCCCGCGGAAGGTCAATTCGCCGATCTCGCCGGGTTTCACCGGCGTCTTGCGGTCCTCCAGCGACAGCGCCTCGCAGATCGTGCCCGGCAGCGGCAGGCCGATGGAGCCCGGCTTGCCGCCGGTCGAAGGCGGGTTGACACAGGTGACGGGCGAGGCCTCCGACAGGCCGTAGCCTTCGACGATGCGGGCACCCGTGCGGCGCTCGAAATCCTGGCGCACCTCCATGGGCAAGGGCGCGCCGCCGGAGATGATCATCTTGATCGAGCTCAAATCGTAGCTGTCGATGTCCGGCGTGTTGCTGAGCGCGGTGAACAGGGTCGGCACGGCGCAGAAGGCCGTCGGTTTCTTCTTGTCGATCAGCTTCAGCAGGCCTTCCGGCTGGAAGCGGGGGACGAGCACCATTTCGGCGCCGACCGACAGCGACCAGTTCATCACGCAGGTCATGGCGAAAGCGTGGAACAGCGGCAGGATGCCGACCGAGCGCGTCGCGGCCTCCGGGCAGTCGGAGAACCACAGGGTCACCTGCTGCGCGTTGGCGTCGACATTGGCGTGGCTGAGCGCCGCCCCCTTGGCGATGCCGGTGGTGCCGCCGGTATATTGCAGCAGGGCCAGCGTCTTCGTGGGGTCGATCTCCGGCGGGTTCACCGCGCCGTCATTGTCGGTGAGCTCGTCGAAGGGGATGAAATGCACGTCGCCCTCGGTCTTCGCCAGTTGCCGCGACATGGCGAAGGGGGCGAACAGCCGCTTGGCGAAGGGCAGGGCCTTGGGCAGCGAGCAGACGATGATGCGGCGCAGCGCCGTACGCTCGAATTGCGGGCGCAGCTTGGCCACCAGGGCTTCCAGACCCAGCGTCACCATGATGGTGATGCCGGAATCCATGATCTGGTGCTCGATCTCGCGCTCGGCATAGAGCGGGTTGAAGTTCACCACCACGCCGCCGGCCTTCAGGATGCCGAAATAGGCGATGACGAAATACGGGCAGTTGGGCAGGAACAGGCCGACGCGGTCGCCCGGCTTCACTCCCAGATCGACCAGGCCGTGGGCGAAGCGGTCGCCGAGCCCCTTGATCTCGGCGTAGCTCCAGCGGCGATCGAGGAAATCGATGCAGGATTTGTCGCCATGCTTCGCCGCCGCGTCATCCAGCAGGCGATAGAGCGGCCTCGGCTGAATCCGCGCGTCCCAATCGATCCCTGGCGGGTAGCTGTTCTGCCAGGGCCAAGGCGCCATGTTGGGCGCGGCGAGGGCCATCTTGCCTCCTGATCCCCCGCCTGAGCCCGCCTGACCGGGGGCCTGATCCTGGGGGATGCACCGGCGCAGCAGCCGGTATGGTCGCATCCTGTTCAAGAAGAAACAAATGTTTGGTTAACAAGGGGATCAGGGCGGGGGGATTCAAGGCCCCAGTTCACCGGCGGGTGGCGGCAGTCGGATCAGCGCCAGCGGCGCATGGCCCGCTCGGCCGCGGCGGTGACGAAGCGCCGGGGCAGGAAGCGCGCCGCGGCGGTCGCCAGGTAGTTGCCCGGCCCCACCACATGCACCACCCGGCGCCCCAGGGCCTGCAGCCCCTCGCGGGCCACCCGTTCGGCCTCGTGGGTCACCGGCACGCCGCCCGGCGCCACATGGGCGCGCTCGAAGAAGCGGGTCTGGGTCGCCCCCGGGCAGAGCGCCAGCACATCGACCGGGTCCTGGGCCAGTTCCTCCGCCAAGGCCTCGGCATAGTGCAGCAGGAAGGCCTTGCTGGCGGCATAGGTGGCGAACATCGGGATCGGCATGAAGGCGGCGGCGCTGGCGACGAAAATGGCGCCGGCCCGCTCGCCACGCTCGCGCGCCCGCCGGATCATGCCCGGCAGCAAAGCGCGGGTGATCTCCACCGGCGCGGCGACATTGACCTGGACCATCTCCGCCTCGCGCCCCGGCGGGTTCTCCGCCACCGGGCCGAGCCAGCCGAGCCCGGCATTGTTGACCAGCAGGTCGATCGGCTGCTCCTCCGCCGCGCGGATCACCGCCTGGCGGCCCTCGACCGTCGACAGGTCGGCGGCGATGGTGCGGACCGGGCGGTTGTTCAGCGCCAGCTCGGCGGCGAGCTGCGCCAGCCGCTCGCGGTCGCGCCCGGTCAGCAGCAGCCCCGTCGCGCGTGGCAAGGCGCGGGCGAAGGCGGCGCCGATGCCGCTCGAAGCGCCGGTGATCAAGGCATGGCGATAGGTCATGCGGACTCCCGCTTCAGTCGGCGCGAATCATAGGCCCGCGGCGCCATTGCGTCATCCGTGGCGTTGCATTTCCGCGCCCGCTGTGGAACATCGGCGCTTTCGCGCCGCTTGATGCCCGGGGAGGTATGCGACATGGCCAATTTCCGCACGCTCGACGATCTCGCCGTCAAGGGCCAGCGCGTGCTGGTGCGCTGCGACCTGAACGTGCCGATGAAGGACGGCAAGGTCACCGACGCGACCCGCATCGAGCGCTCGGCGGAAACCCTGAAGGCGCTCAGCGCCAAGGGCGCCAAGGTCATCGTGCTGTCGCATTTCGGCCGGCCCAAGGGCAAGCGCGTGCCGGACATGTCGCTGCAGCCGCTGGTCGAGCCGCTGGGCCAGGCCTTGGGCCGCAAGGTCGCCTTCGCCGGCGATTGCGTCGGCGCCCCGGCCGAGACCGCGGTCAAGGCGCTGCGCGACGGCGAGGTGCTGCTGCTGGAGAACCTGCGCTTCCACGACGCCGAGGAGGCAAACGATCCGGCCTTCGCCAAACAACTGGCCAACCTCGGCGATCTCTATGTCAACGACGCCTTCTCCTGCGCCCACCGGGCGCATGCCTCGACCGAGGCCATTGCGCGGCTCTTGCCGGCGGCGGCCGGGCTGCTGATGCAGGCCGAGCTCAGCCACCTGCAGGCGGCACTCGAGCATCCCAAGCGCCCGGTCATGGCGGTGGTGGGCGGCGCCAAGGTATCCACCAAGCTCGACTTGCTCGGCAACCTGGTGGGCAAGGTCGATTGCCTGGTGATCGGCGGCGGCATGGCCAACACCTTCCTGTTCGCGCAAGGCGCCGAGATCGGCAAATCCCTGGCCGAGCGCGACCTGGCCGGCACGGCGCGCGAGATCCTGGACAAGGCCAAGGCGCGCAACTGCCGGATCCTGCTGCCCGTCGATGCCGTGGTGGCAGCGGAGTTCAAGGCCAATCCACCGACCAGGGTGGTGCCGGCAACCCAGGTGCCGGCGGAACAGATGATCCTCGATGTCGGGCCGCAGAGCGTCGCCGTCATCAATGCCGAGATGGCGCGCTGCAAGACGCTGGTATGGAACGGCCCCTTGGGCGCCTTCGAGACGCCGCCCTTCGACCAGGCGACCGTCGCGGTGGCGCGCGAGGCGGCGCGGCTCACCAAGTCCGGCGCCCTGCTGACGGTCGCCGGCGGCGGCGACACCGTCGCAGCCCTGGCCCAGGCGGGCGTCGAGGCGAGCTTCTCCTATGTCTCGACCGCCGGCGGTGCGTTCCTGGAATGGCTTGAGGGCAAGGACTTGCCCGGGGTTGCCGCGCTCAAGCGCTGAAGGCGCAACGGCGCGCGGCCGGCGCGGACTCAGCGTTTGCCCGGCCTGTCCTTGCCGCCCATCTTATCCCTGTCGGGCTTGTTCTTCGGATCGAGGCTCGGCCGGTCCTTGAGATCGGCGCCGGGCAGGTCATGCGCCAGGGTGCGGCTGGGATCGAGCACCGAGAGATCGCGCAAGGCGGCCTCGTCGAGCTCGGCAAGATGCTCGGCCAGGGTCTGGTCCATCGCCGCCAGCTTCGCCGGCAGCGGCCCCAGCGGCGCCAGCGCGGCCGGGCGCGGCAGATCGGCGACGCCCAGCGCGTCGATGGCGAGCGACTGGCCCGCCGGCACGTCGATGCTCTGGCCGCTCGCGGTCGTGACGGTGATTGCGCCCTCGCTCACCGCCACATAGGTGGCGCCGTCCTCGCCCACCGCCAGGTCGAACACCGTGCCACGCACCGCCAGCGTCGCCTGCGGCGTGCGGATGGCATAGGCCGGCTTCGGCAGGTTGCCGGTGGCGAAGCGCAGGGCGCCCAGATTCAGGGTCAGCGACAGCCGCGCCTCGGCGCCGTCGCCGAGCACGAAGTCGTCGAGCCGGACCTGCGCGTTCTCGCCCATCGCCAGCTCGGTCCCGTCGGCCAGCGCCAGAACCGCCGCCGCTTTCGTTCGCGTGGCAATCAGCTCGTTGAACTGCACGGGATCGTCCACCGCGAGCAGCCGGGACGCGTTGGCGGCCTCTGCCGAGACCTCGGCGACGATGACCCGTGCCGCGCCGACCGGCGGTGCCGACGGGCTCGCCGCCAGCGCGGCGCCGGCCCACAGTCCGAGGGCAAGGGTGCAAGAGATGAGGCGAAAGGCCGGACGCATGCGGAATCCAGGACAGCGGATACGACCCGGTCATTACAGCCCCGCGCGTTTAACAAAGCGTTGATCGGCCTAGGCATCTTGTCAGCACCGCGGCGCTCGGCCAGACTGCAATCATGAGCAGCGAGAGCAAGCCTTCGGCGCCGTTTCCGGCCACCGCGAATTTCGTCCGCAAGGTGCCGGACGGCGACAATCTGGTGCGCCAGGTCTGCGCCGATTGCGGCTTCGTCAATTACGAGAACCCGAAGATCGTGGTCGGCGCCGTTTGCCATTGGGGCGACCGCGTGCTGCTCTGCCGCCGCGCCATCAACCCGCGCAAGGGACATTGGACGCTGCCCGCCGGATTCCTCGAGCTGCATGAGACGGTGACGGCGGGCGCCGCGCGCGAGGCGTGGGAAGAAGCACGCGCGAAGATCGAGATCGAGACCCTGCTCGCCGTGTATACGGTCCCGCGCATCAGCCAGGTGCAACTTATGTACCGCGCCCGCCTGGTGAACGATGAGGTCAGCGCCGGGCCGGAGAGCCTGGAGGTCGGCCTGTTCAGGTTCGACGAGATTCCCTGGGACGACCTCGCCTTCCCGTCCGTGCGGTGGGCGCTGCATCAGTTCAGCGACAGCAAGCACCTGAAGGATTTCGCCGCCTTCACCAACCCGCCGGGCGAGACCGGGGATTTCTAGCCCGAGGCGCGCGGGACTCCAGGACGCGCAGCTCCATCACCCCACTCGATCGTCATCCCGGGCTTGACCCGGGACCCATTCCGCCGCCGTACGGACCATTGTGAGACAGCGGCGCCCTCGCAGCGCATCTCTCCTCCGTCCTTGCGAGCGGCACGGTGGACCCCGGGTCAAGCCCGGGGTGACGAAGGAGAATATGTCGACGCTTGCGCCTCACCTGGCGCGCGGTTTCGCCCGCGCGGTCGGCTCGGCCTGGAGCGGATCGTCGGGCCAGTAGTGCTTCGGATACTGGCCCTTCATCTCGGCCTTCACCGCGCGATAGGAGCCTTCCCAGAAGCCCTTGAGGTCGCGCGTCACCTGCAGCGGGCGGCGGGCGGGCGACAGCAGGTGCAGCAGGATCTGCACCCGGCCGCCGGCCAGGCGCGGCGTGTCGGTGGCGCCGAACATCTCCTGCAGCCGCACCGCCAGCACCGGCACTTCGCCCGATCGGTAGTCGATCGGCACGCGCGAACCGCTGGGCACCGTGAGATGCGTCGGCGCCAGATCGTCCAGCGCCTGGCGCGCTTTCCAGTCGAGCCGCGCCAGCAGCGCGTCGTGCAGGTCGAGATCGGCCAGATGCGCGCGGCGCGTCTTGCCGGCGAGATAGGGCGCCAACCAGTCTTCAAGGCTCGCCAGCAGGGCTTCGTCGCTCAAATCCGGCCAGTCCTGCGATGTGTCGCCGGCGCGGCGCAGGAAGGCGATGCGCGCCTGCAAATTGCGCGCGGCCTCGCTCCAGGGCAAGGCGGCGAGGCCCATCGCCCGGATGCCTTCGATCATCGCCGCCGCCACCGCCTCGGCCGGCGGGTTCTTCAGCGGCTTCTCCTCCAGCACCAGGGCCCACAGCTTGCGCTGGGTCTTCGCCTCGACCTGCTCGGCGCGCGGGTTCCAGGCGAGGATCGTCGCGGTTTCGATCTGCGCCGCGAAATCCTCCTCGATCTCGGCCAGGCTGATCGGGGCGGCCAGGAACACGCGGGCCTCGCGCGCGGCACCGTCGAGGGAACCGATGGCGAGGAAATCCTCCTTGGCCAGGAGATCGGCCGCCGGCAACACCGCGCCGCGCCCGTTGCTCAGGCGGAACTGCCCGATCTGCCCACGCTGCTGCGCCAGGCGGTCGGGATAGGCCAGCGCCAGCACCGCGCCGCATTGCGCCGGCGAGGCGGCGGCATCCTTCGCCACGCCCAGTTGCCGGCGCCAATCCTGCGCCGATTGCCGGATGCGGGACCGCTGGTTGCGGTCGATGGCGGGATCGTTGGACTCGCCCCGCAGCAGCTGCACCCGGTGGCGCAGGTCGACATCGATCTCGCGCCCCTTCAGCATGTCGCGCTCGCTCAAGGTGGCGGCGATGTCGCAGGCGAGATCGCCCAGGCCGCGCTCCCTGGCCCGCACCATCATATGCGCCAGGCGCGGATGCAGGCCGAGCTCGGCCATGCGCCGGCCATGCGCGGTCGCCGCGTTGCTCGCGTCGATCGCCTCGAGCTGGCGCAGCAGGTCGCGCGCCTGCTGCAGCGCCGCCTCGGGCGGCGGGGTCAGCAGCATCAGTGTCGCGGGATCGGCGATGCCCCAGACCGCCAGCTCCAAGGCCAGCGGCGCCAGATCGGCATCGACGATCTCCGGCGCATCGAATTGCGGCAGCGCCCGCTCGCTGGCGGCACTCCAAAGTCGGTAGCACACGCCCGGCGCGGTGCGGCCGGCGCGGCCGCGCCGTTGCGCCGCCGCCGCCAGCGAGGCCTTGATCGTCGTCAGCTTCGACATGCCGCTCGACGCGTCGAAGCGCGGGCTGCGCTTCAGCCCGCAATCCACCACCACGCGCACGCCGTCGATGGTGAGCGAGGTTTCCGCGATGGAAGTCGCCAGGATGATCTTGCGCCGGCCCTGCGCGTCGGGGCGGATGGCGCGGTCCTGTTCCGCCAAAGGCAGATCGCCGTAGAGCGGCAGCACGCTGCACTCCGGCGCCACGATGCGCTCCTGCGTGCGGCGGATCTCCGCCGTGCCGGGCAGGAAGGCGAGGATGTCGCCCTGCTGTTCGCCGAGGGCGCGGTGGATCGCACCCGCCATGCGGTCTTCCAGTCGCGACGCGGAATCGTCGCCCAGATGGATGGTCTCGACCGGAAAGCTGCGCCCCTCGCTGCGCAGCCGCTTCGCCCCCGGCAGGCGCGCCGCGACGCTCTCGCCATCGAGGGTCGCCGACATCACCAGCAGGCGCAGGTCCGCGCGCAGCGCCGCCTGGGCTTCCAGCGCGAAGGCCAGCGCCATGTCGCCCTCGATGCTGCGCTCGTGGAACTCGTCGAACAGGATGGCCGCCACGCCGGGCAAAGCGGGATCGCCCTGGAGCTGGCGCAGGAACAACCCGGTGGTCACCGCCTCGATCCGCGTCTTCGCTCCCACCTTGCGGTCGAGGCGCACGCGGTAGCCGACCGTCGCGCCGACCTCCTCGCCCAGGAGCGCCGCCATGCGCGCGGCGGCTCCG
>JBGAGP010000050.1:0-29880 GCA_044226685.1 Dongiaceae bacterium | reverse complement strand
GATTCTTCTTCACATCGTCGGTCGGATAGATCGAGGGGTTGTCCTTGATCGAGGGATCGACGAGGTCGAGCGCCGCCAGGTTCGGACTGGCATAGCTCACATAGTTGACGCCGTTGGCCGCAACCTGCGGATCGTTCAGATAGTCGATGAACTTGAGCGCGTTATCGACATTCTTCGCGTCCTTCGGAATGGCCAGCGAGTCGACCCAGAGAAGGCTGCCCTCCTTCGGGATGCGGTAGTCGATATGGACGTTGTTGCCCGCTTCATCGGCGCGCGCGGCGGCGATGAAGACGTCGCCCGACCAGCCGATGACCGCGCACAATTCGCCATTCGCCAGGTCGTTGATGTACTGCGAGGAGTGGAAGTACTTCACGAACGGACGGATCGTCGTGAACAGCGCGGCCGCCTCGGCATAGTCCGCCTCGCTGCTGCTGTGCGGATCCTTGCCCATGTATTTCAGAATCGTCTGGAACATGTCCGACGGCGCGTCCAGCATGGCGATGCCGCAATCCTGCAGCTTGGCCGCGTTCTCCGGCTTGAACAGGAGGTCGAGGCTGTCGACCGGGGCGTTGTCGCCCAGGCGCTCCTTCACCTTGTCGATGTTGTAGCCGATGCCGACGGTGCCCCAGAAATACGGCACGGCATATTCGTTGCCCGGGTCGAAGGCCGCGAGCGCCTCCAGAATCTGCGGATCGAGGTTCTTGTAGTTGGCGAGCTTCGACTTGTCGATCTTCTGGTAGATGCCGGCCTGGATCTGTCGACCAAGGAAGGAGCCGGTGGGGACCACGACGTCGTAGCCGGTATTGCCGGCCATGAGCTTCGCTTCCAGCGTCTCGTTCGAGTCATAGACGTCGTAGCGCACCGTGATGCCGGTCGCCTTCTGGAAGTCGTCGACCGTGGTCTCGCCGATATAGTCCGACCAGTTGTAGACGTTGAGCTCGCCGCCCGAGCCGGCGGGGGCTTCGGCCGCGGCTTCCTGGGTGGCTGGCGCCGCAGCGGGAGCTGATTCCGTGGCAGCGGGTGCCGATTCCGTTGCAGCTGGTGCAGCGGCCGGTTGCTCCGCGGCCGGCTGCTGGGCCTGCTCCTCCGGCTTTTTCTCTTCGCCGCAGGCGGTCAAAAGCAATGCAGAAATGAATGCGACCGCGCCGAAACGTGCTGCCTTCACGATTACCTCCAGTTTGGATGTGATTCCGAATCTCGTGTTCCCGGGCCCGAGCGGGCGCGGAACGTGTTCATAAAAACGCATTAAATAGTCTCATCGCCCGGTTGCATACTGTCAACTCCAACGGGGGACCTAATCACATTTGCGCGACAGATCGGTCTCGGAGCCGGGCGCCGGCGTCAAAGTTAACCTTTCGGGAAATCGAAACGCATCGACCGGGCCGCGGTGAACGCGGCCTCGGAAATCTTGGTGTAGCGCATCGCGTCCTGGCGGAACTTGAAATAGGACGTGGCGATGCGCCGGGTGATGTCGTCGCCATTCGCGAACAGCTCCTCCATCACCTCGCCGGACGCGGTGCCGAGTGCTGCCAGCACGTCGCGCGGGAACTGCTTGATCTCGACGCCATGCTCGTTGACCAGCGAGGCCAGGGCGGCGGGCGACCGGCCGTTGAATTCCGCCAGCATCATGTCGTTCTCGGCCGCGCAGCAGGCGGCGACGATCTGGCGCAGCTCATCGGGCAGGGCCTCGAACTTGGATTTGTTGATCACGCATTGCAGGGCGCCGCCCGGTTCCTGGAATCCCGGCCAGTAGTAGAGTTTCGTGACCTTGTAGAACCCGAGCGACAGATCGTTGTACGGGCCGACCCATTCGGCGCCGTCGATGGCGCCGGATTGCAGGTTGGCGAAGATCTCGTTGCTCGGCAGCGGAATGATGGTGACGCCGAGTCGCGCCAGCACCTGCGCGCCATGACCGACCGTGCGGAACTTGAGCCCCTTGAGGTCGCTGACCTTGTTGATCTCCTTGCGGAACCAGCCGCCCATCTGCGCGCCCGTATTGCCGGCCAGGAACGGCTTGACGTTGAACGGCGTGTAGAGCTCGTCCCACAGTTCCTGGCCGCCGCCGAAATAGACCCAGCCATTGAGCTCGCCCGCCGTCAGGCCCATCGGCACGGAGCAGAAGAAGCCCGCCGCCGCCAACCGGTCGATATGATAGTTCGACGCGTCGTGCCCCATCTCGGCGGTACCCTGCGAGACGGCATCGAAACAGCCGGTCGCCGGCACCAGTTCGCCGGCGGCGAACACCTTGACGGTCAGGCGGCCGTCCGAGGCCTTGGTGATCCGCTCCGCCAGGCGTTCCGCGCCGGTCCCGAGACCGGGCAATCCCTTGGGCCAGCTCGTCACCATTTTCCATTCCAGGCGATCCTGGGCGATGGCGGGCTTCGCGACGCCGCTCGCAAGTGCGGCAGCGCCAGCCGCCATTCCGGCGCCGGTCAGGAAGTTGCGACGTTTCATCGGGGAAGTCCTCATATTACCAGGAGCGGCGCGGGCGCTCCGCATGCTTCAAACTAGCAGGCCGTGTGCAACTGCAAAAGAGCCGCCGGAGGTTTTTGCGCCGGCGGTGCGTGCCTGTCGTTCACGTTGCCGGCGGGGAAATCCGATTCCAGCCGTCGGGTCCGTATCCCTCGAGTGGCCGGAAGCCCGACTTGTAGGCCATCTTACGGCTGTTCTCGACCCAATAGCCGAGATAGACGTACGGCAGGCTCCGCCGCCGCGCCTCCTCGATCAGCCAGAGCACGACATAGACTCCGAGGCTCAAATCCGTGCGGTGTGGTTCATAGAAACTGTAGACCGCGGAAATGCCGTCCTTGTTCCAATCGGTGAGGCAGCAGGCGACCAGCACCCCGTCCGGCCGCCGCAACTCGATCATGCGCGTGTCGACGGGAGAGTCGGCCACCATGCTGCTGTAGTCCTGCGGTCCCATGCCGACCATTTCGCCATCGGCGTGGCGCGCTTCGAGATATTGCACGAACAGCTCGAACTGCTCCTGGGTCGGCACGTTGTCGCGGACGCGCGCGATCAGGTCCGCGTTGCGCCGCCCGATCCGCCGCTGCGTGCGGTTCGGCTCGAAGTCGGCAACGGGGATGCGCACGGGCACGCAGGCCTGGCACCCCGAGCAGGCCGGCCGATAGGCGATGGAATGGCTGCGCCGGAAACCGGCATGGGACAGCAACTCGAACAGCTCCGGCGCGTTGCCGCCGGAGAGTTCGGTGATCACCTTGCGCTCCATCCGGTCCGGCAGATAGGGGCAGGGCACCTCTGTCGTGACCAGGAACGGGATGGGGAATCCGCGACCGAGAACGCTCATGGCGGATAAAATACCGCAATTCCAGGTCGTTAATCCAGTCTCTGGCGGGCTGCCTGTCCCGGAAAGATGGGCTTGCGCAGGGTTCAGGCGCCGAGACGGCGGACGACCAGGGTTCCCGAGAGGAAATCATGCACGCAGCGCCAGCGCGGATTCAGCAGCGCCACGGCGAGCGGCAGGATCGACCAGGACGAGATCACCCAGAACAAGGCCGACATCAACAGCGCCTGCACATTGTCCGGCCTGCCGCCGGTCTGGGAGACGACCTTAAGGCCAGCGGCGCGCATTCCGGGCGTCGCCGCGGCCGGGCCGCCGATGGTCAGCACATCGTAGAGAACGACAAAGGCGAGCGATCCCAGGGTCATCGGCAGCACGATCAGGCCGAAGGACACCACCAGCAGCACGGCCGCCGCCGTCCAGGCGATGCCCAGCACCACCGAGATCAGGATCATGTCCAGGCAGAACGCCCCGATGCGCCGGAGAGCGAGCCCGTCATAGAGCTCGGGATGCACCAAGGGGTCGAAGGACGGATTGGCCTCGCCGCCGCCGAAACCAGCGAGCGAAATGGCAGGAAGCTTATGTTCGGCCACGCCGGCGCCTCATACAGAGGGGACAATTCCCCTCATATGAGAGGGGTTGGCCGAATTGCAAGGGTACCCGCGGTGCCGTCCGCCCGGCTACTGCGCCGGTGCCGGCTGTTCGGCGGCTGGGGCTTCGGCCGGTGCGGCTTGGCCCGGCTCCGCCTGGGCCGGCTCGTTCGGCACCAGTTCGGGCGGCGTGCCGGTGCGCGGTGGCGGGGTGCCGTCGCCCGGCTTGGGCTCCCGCAGCAGGACGATGCTGATCCGGCGGTTCTGCGGATCGAGCGGGTTGTCCTTGATCAGGGGGTCGGTATCAGCCCGGCCTTCGACGGTTTTCAGGCGCGCAGTGTCGATGCCCGAATCCACCAGCACGCGGCGCGAGGCGTTGGCGCGGTCGGTCGACAGCTCCCAATTGGTGTAGTTGGCGTTGCCGTTGTACGGCGTCGCGTCGGTATGGCCGGAAATCTCGATCTTGTTCGGCAGGTCGCGGACGATCTGCGCGACCTTCTGCAGCAGTTCCTTGCTTTGCGGATTCATGGAAGCGCTGCCGGAGGGGAACATCGACACCTTCTCCTGGTCCAGCAGCTGGATACGGATGCCCTCTTCGGTCTTGTCGATCTTGAGGTTCTTCTCCATGCCCTTGAGGTCCGGCGTCTCGTCGATGACCTTCTTCACCTCGTCCTTGATCTGCTGCAGCTGCTTCTCCTCGGCCTGGGCCACCGTCGCCTCGGCTTCCTGCAGGTCGACCGGCTTGTTGCCCTCGCCGGTGGCCGGCTCCGGCTGGGTCGGGTCGGTCAACTCGGGATTGTCGACATCGCTCTGCGACGCGGCGCCGCCACTCATCGTCTCCATCGGCTGGGCCTGGCCGGAGAGCACCGCGAAGGTGGCGGAGGTGTTCTGGAAGGCAATGGTGGGACGGAAATACTGCGCGATGCCCTGCTTCTGCTCCTCGGTCACCGCGTTCAGCAGCCAGAGCAGCAGGAAGAACGCCATCATCGCGGTGACGAAGTCGGCATAGGCTACTTTCCAGGCGCCGCCATGGTGGCCACCCGCGACTTTCTTGATCCGCTTGATGATGACTGGGCGTTCGTCGGCCATGCCCGAGCGCTCCTATCGCATCAGACTGCGGGGAGCGAGCTGACCGCCTGCTCGACTTCGTAGAAGTTGGGCCGCTCGGTGGAGAGCAGGACCTTGCGCGCGAATTCGACGGAGACCGAGGGTGGATAGCCCTGCATATGGGCGAGCAGCCCGGCCTTCATGCACTGGTAGTATTTGGCATCGGCGTTGTCGACTGACGCGATCGCCGACGCGATCGGCGCGAAAATGCCGTACGACATCAGCACGCCGAAGAAGGTGCCGACCAGGGCCGCGCCGATCAAGTGGCCGAGGACCTCGGGCGGCTCGGTGATCGAGCCCATGGTGTGGATGACGCCCAGCACGGCGGCGACGATGCCGAGGGCGGGCATGCCGTCGGCCATGCCGGTCACCGCATGCGATGCGCCGTGCAGTTCGGCGTGATGCGTCTCCAGCTCGGCATCGATGACGGTCTCGACTTCGTTGGGGTTCTCCGTGCCCAGCGTCATCATGCGCAGATAGTCGCAGAGGAACTCGACTGCGTGGTGGTCCTTCTGGAATTTCGGGAACTGGGCGAAGAGGGTGCTTTCGTCCGGCTTCTCGACGTGCTGTTCCAGCGCCAGCATGCCCTTGGTCTTGGCCAGCTTGAACAGCTGGTAGAGCACGCTCAGCAATTCGAGGTAGTCGGCCTTCTTGTAGGTCGGGCCCTTCAGGGCGCGCTTCACGCCCTTCAGGGTCTGCTTGATGTTGGCCTTGGTGTTGGCGATGATGAAGGCGCCGGTCGCGGCACCCAGGATGATCACGAATTCCGACGGCTGCCACAGCACGGCCATGTGGCCGCCATGCACGGCGTAGGCGCCGAACACGCAGCCCATGACAACCACGGCGCCGATGATAACAAGCATGCCGAACGACCAGCCGGAACGTTGAATTTCCTGGCTTCGAACATGGCGGGAATTTAGTTAAAACTTGGTTAGGCAAACCGGCCTAGATTCACCCTTCGCCCGAGTGGCTGCTCAGCCGGCGCGTGGAAAAGCCCGTCCGGTCAAGCATTTCAATGATCTCGTCCACGTGCTTGGCGTTTCGGGTCTCGACCAGGACGTCGACTTCGGCACGCTTGACCGGCAGATCGACGAACAGGCGGTGGTGGGTGATGTCCATGATGTTGCCGCCGGCCTGGCCGATCACCTTGGTCAGCGTCGACATGACGCCCGGCTGATCGACGATCTCGATGCGCAGGGTGGCCATGCGGCCGTCGAACACCAGGGTGCGCATCAGGATCTGCGACAGCAGGCGGGAATCGATGTTGCCGCCGCCGATGACGATGCCGACGCGGCAGCCCTTGAAGGCGCCGGGATGCGCCATGATCGCCGCCAGTCCGGCGGCCCCCGCGCCCTCGGCGACGATGCGCTGGGTCTCCACCAGGGTGCCGACCGCGCGCTCCACCGTCATTTCGTCGACCAGCAGGACCTCGCGCACGTTCTCCTCGACGATGGCGCGGGTCAGCGCGCCGGGCGACTTGACGGCGATGCCGTCGGCCAGGGTCTGGCCGCCGTTGGCCGGCGGGATCTGGTTGATGGCGTGGTGCATCGACGGGTAGAGGTCGGATTCGACGCCGTAGATCTCGATGCCGGGTTTCAGCGCCTTCACCGCGGTCGAGATGCCGCCGATGAGGCCGCCGCCGCCGATCGGGATCACCAGGAAATCGAGGTCCGGGTCGTCCTCGAGGATCTCGAGCCCGATGGTGCCCTGGCCGGCAACGATATAGGGATCGTCATAGGGGTGGACGAAGATCAGGTTCTCCTTCGCCGCCAGCTCGCGGGCATAGACCGCGGCGGCGTCGATGCTGTCGCCGTTCAGGATCACCCGCGGCCCGAAGCTGGCGGTGCGCTCGATCTTGGTGAAGGGCGTTCCCTCCGGCATGACGATCGTGGCCGGGATGCCCAGGCGCTGCGCGTGATAGGCGACGCCCTGGGCGTGATTGCCGGCGGACATGGCGATCACGCCGCGCTTGGCTTCCTCCGGCGTCAGGTTGCGCAGCTTGTAATAGCTGCCGCGGTCCTTGAACGAGCCGGTGAATTGCTGGTTCTCGAGCTTGATCCGGAGCGAGGCGAGGCCAAGCTGTTTGGCCAGGCGCGGCGCCGAGACGAAAGGCGTGCGCACGACATGGCCCTTGATCGCCTCCGCGGCGCGGCGGATGTCGTCGAGGGTGGGCTTGGCAAGCTGGGTCATGGAGTAGCCTTTTGCGCGGCCGGGCGCAGGGTCAACACGTCTTGCGCCGGCTGATCGAAGGACCGGTAGAGTCCGTTCGCCCAGTCTAGCAGCAGATCGTCGTAGTGGGAGGAGAGCGGGTGGCCCGATTGGCCGCCCGCCAGGCTGAATTGCGGGTTCTCCGGATGGCTCATGTCCACCAGCAGGCGCATGCCGGGGCCGTGGATGTCGGCGAACCGGGTCCCGTTGTCGCGGGCGAAGGACCCGCCGCGATTGACGGTGAACTGGTCGCCGGGTGCTGCCACCGCGCTGGTCAGCCAGTCGCCCACCGTCGGAATCCGCCCGAAGACGGGATGCCGGAAGGTCATGGCGTGCGACGCGCCCCAGGACCAGCTTTTCCAATCCGGCCCATAGGTTTGGCGCAGGGCCTCGAGGGCCTCCGGCAGGGCCAGGCGGAGCGCGTCCCGACAGGTCTCGGCGCTGGGCGTTTGCGGATCGTCGCACCAGCGGTCCTGGCGCAGCACCTGGTCCACGATGTCGGTCTGCCAGAACCACCACTGCTCGAACCCCTCCGCGCCGAGCTCGTCACCCAGCACCCGGCGCGCGGTGGCATAGAGCCAGGCGGTGGCGATCAGCGGCTCGGGACGATCCGGCCGCATCCGCCCGTCCCAGCCGGATAGGGCGGCGGCGACGTCGAGCGGGATGGTCGGCACGATGGGCGGCAGGTTGGCGCGCACGAAGCCATGCAAAGGAGCGGAATAGTCGTCGGTCTGGATCGCCTTGAAGTCCTGCAGCGTGGCGATCGGCAGCGCTTCCAGCAGCTGCTCGATGCGGTCATGTCGATACGGGCGATCGAAACTCGCGCCAAGGAAAGGCCGATAGCGCGGCGGCCGGATGTCGTTGTTGGCGGTGACGATGCGGCCGGCGGGCGGATCGTCCAGTTGCGGCAGGTCGGCGAAGGCGAGGCCGCCCAGCCAGTCGTAGTCGGCAAACCAGCCGGGAGCCGGCAACAGCGACTGGTTGGCGATGTTGCGCCGGACCGGTACGCGCCCGGCGGCAATGAATCCGATATGCCCGGCGGTATCGGCATAGACCACGTTCTGCTGCGGCGAATGGAAGTTGCGGAGAGCGGCCTTGAAGGCGGCGGAATCGGCGGCGCGGTTCATCGCCAGGAAGGCCTCGGGCGTGTGGTCTTCCGGCGCGAAGCCGGTCCAGCTCAGGGCGAAGGTGCGGTGCAGGTAGCGCTCGGGGTCGAGGTCGCTGATGATCGGCCCGTGCCGGGTGGTGCGGATGTCGAAGGCCTGGTCGGCGGCGTCCTTGACCTTGATGGTCTCGTGCCGCACCTGGATCTTCTGCCAGCCGGCGGGCGACTGGTACATGCCCGGATCGTCCGGCGAGATGCGCTCCTCATAGAGATCCTGGGTATCGCTATGCGTCGTGGTGAAGCCCCAGGCGACGTGGCCGTTGCTGCCGATCACCAGAAGCGGCAGGCCCGGCGCGGTGGCGCCGGCGAGCAAGCCATCGGGAGTCACGATCCGCGCCATGTACCAGATCACCGGCGCGCTGAAGCCGAGATGCGGGTCGTTGGCCAGCAGCGGCGCGCCGCTGGCGCTCAATCGGCCGGCAATCACCCAGTTGTTGGAGGCGCTGCGGGTGGCGCCGAGGCCGGTCAGGCCGGCGAGGCTGCCTTCGGTGCGCATCAGGATCCGTAGCAGGTCGGGATCGACCTTGCTGCGCAGCCCCTCGTTGACGATTTCCTGCCCGGCATTGCCGGACAGCTGCCAGGCCATGATGCGGCCCCAGAGCAGACTGTCGGCGGCGCGCCACGGTTCGGGCCGGTAGCCCAGCAGCTGGAACTCGGCGGGCAGGGGTCCACCATGCTCGGCGAGGAAGGCGTTCACGCCGGCGCTGTAGGAGTCCAGCGCCGCGCGTAGTTCCGGGCTGGCATCCGCGTATTGCGCCTCGGCCTGTTGCGCCAGGCCGAGCGTGCGCATCAGCTTGTCCGATTTCACCGCCGGGTCGCCGACAATCTCCGCCAGACGGCCCGCGCCCAGACGGCGCATCGTATCCATCTGGAACAGGCGGTCCTGGGCATGGGCGAAGCCGAGGGCGAAATAGCCGTCTGCGGCGTTGGTCGCAGTGATGGTGACGATTCCCGCCGCGTCGCGAGCGATGGTGACCGGCGCGGCGAGGCCTGCCGAAACCAGCGTGATCTCGCCCCGCGTCTTGGGCAGCGATCCGAGAACCAGCCAGGCGGCAACCGACAGCGGCAGGGCGATCGCCAACAGAACGATCCCAAGGCCGATCAGCCAGCGCCGAAGCCGGGGCCGCTTCATGGCGGCGGGAAATCCGCCAGGATGCGGGCGCGGTCGCCGTCGAGGTCCGGCGCCGCCGGGCGGTCCAGCGCCTCGGGATAGGCGGACATTTTGATCGGCAGGCCGGCCAGCTTGATGCCGGGCAGGGCGTCGTCGAGCAGCGGCACCACCATGTTGCGCGCGACGACCTGCGGATCGGCGACGGCATGGGCGACGTCATTGATCGGCGCGCAGGGAATGCCGGCGGCGCCGAGCACGCCTAGCCAATGCCCGGTCGGATGGTGCTGCAGCACCTCTTCGAGCGTTGCCTTCAAGGCCAAGACGTTGTCGCTGCGCCGGGCGTTCTCGCTGAAACGCGGATCGGCAGCGATGTCGGGTCGGCCCAGAGCCTGTGTCAGGCGGCGGAACAAATCGTCATTGCCGCAGGCGATGACGACGTAGCTGTCCGCCGTGCGGTACGGTTCGAACGGCGCGATGGAGGGATGCCGGGCGCCAACCGGCTTGGGCGATTGTCCGGTGGCATAGTAGCGGATCACCGCGTTTTCCAGCAGGGCGATCTGGCAATCCAGCATCGCCACGTCGATCTGCATGCCTTTGCCGGTACGGGCGCGGTCGAACAGGGCGGAGGAAATGCCGAGCGCGGTGAACAATCCGGCGCCGAGATCGCCGATGGAGGAGCCCACCCGGGTCGGCGGTCCGCCCTCATGGCCGGTGACGCTCATCAATCCGCCCATCGCCTGGGCGATCACGTCATAGGCCGGGCGGTCGGCATAGGGGCCGGTCTGGCCGAAACCCGAGGTCGCGGCATAGATCAGCCGCGGGTAGCGCTCTTTCAAGGTGTCCCAGCCGAGACCGAGCCGTTCCATGGTGCCGGGCCGGAAATTCTCGATCAACACGTCCGCCTTGGCCAGCAGCCGGTGCAGGATGGCGATGTCGGCATCCTGCTTGAGGTCCAGGGCGATGGATTCCTTGCCGCGGTTCTGCGCCACGAAATAGCCGGATTTGCCGTTGATGAACGGCCCATAGGCGCGCGAATCGTCGCCCTTGCCGGTCTGCTCGACCTTGATCACCCGCGCGCCGAGATCAGCCAGGATCATGGTGCAGAACGGGCCGGCCAGGACGCGGGTCAGATCGATGACGGTGACGCCGGATAGCGGTCCGAGAGGGGGCATGATCGGCAGGCACTCGCGAAGGGAAGGCGGCCCGTTTTCATATCGGAATCATGAACTTGAAACCAGCCCCCTTGCATCGACAAGCCAGCCGGCTTGCGCTAAAACGCGACAAATCCCCGCGATCAAGCGCCGCCAATGCGCTTTGCGCACACAAGGGTGACGGATGTCCAGAGAATTCGCCGATGTTCCGGCCATGTTGCGGGCGCTCTCGCCGAGCTATCCCGTCTTCTGCCTGCGGCCGCATGTGATCGCGGCGACGGCGAAACGGTTCCTCGATCTGTTTCCCGGCCGCGTGCTGTATGCGGTGAAGTGCAACCCGCACCCGCTGGTGCTGGCGGCACTCTACAAGGCCGGCATCCGGCATTTCGACACCGCGTCGCTGCCCGAGATTGCCCAGGTGCGCGAGAGCCTGCCCGACGCCGCCTGCTATTTCATGCACCCGGTCAAGGGCCGCGCCGTCATCGGCACCGCGTCGCGCGTCTACAACATCGACCAGTACGTGATCGATCACCCGAAGGAGCTGGAGAAGATCCTGGACGAGACCGATGGCGGCGAGGGGCTCACCATCTTCGTGCGTATCACCACGCCGCCGGCCCAGGGCACGCTCTATCACCTGGCGGCAAAGTTCGGCGCCAGCGTGGACGCGGCGGCGGCGATGCTGCGCGAGGCCAAGTCGCGCGGCTGCCAGGTCGGCATCGCCTTCCATGTCGGCTCGCAATGCCTTGACCCGGATGCCTACCGCGTCGCCATCGATCTCGCGGCCCAGGCGGTGGAAAAGGCCCAGGTCGAGCTGCATGCGCTGGATGTCGGCGGCGGGTTCCCGGCACAGTATCTCGGCACCAACATGCCGCCGCTGGAAGACTACATGCGGACCATCGAGGATGCCGCCAAGAGCATCCATCTGCGCCGCGACTGCGTGCTGATGTGCGAACCAGGCCGCGCCCTGGTGGCCGACGGCGCCTCGCTGGTGACCCAGGTGCAACTGCGCAAGGAAGACAAGCTCTACATCAACGACGGCATCTACGGCGCGCTCAGCGAGACGGTGCAGGGCGGGATCAAGCTGCCGGCGCGGATGTGGCGGCTGAAGGGTGAGCATGCGCGGGAGTATATGGACTTCACCGTCTCCGGCCCGACCTGCGATTCCCTCGACGTGCTGCCGTACAAGATTCCGCTCCCCGCAGATATCGACGAAGGCGACTGGATCGAGATCGACCGGCTCGGCGCCTATTCCAACGCCAACGCGACGCGCTTCAACGGCTTCTATCCGGAAACCTGGATCACCGTGCACGACGATCCGATCGGCCATGTGAAGTGATCCTAGGGACGCGATGATCACCCCGTCGGAGCATTTCTTCCTCGGCCTCAGCCGCAGCGGCTTCCACCGCATCCGCTATTTCGACTGGGGCGATCCCCGGGCCGCGGAAACGGTCGTCTGCGTGCATGGCCTGACCCGCAACGCGCATGACTTCGACCGCCTGGCGGAGCATCTCGCAGCGCGCTACCGCGTGGTCACGGTCGACATCGTCGGGCGCGGCGGCAGCGAATGGCTGCGCGACCCGGCGGACTATTCCTACGGCCAGTACCAGACCGACATGACGGCGCTGCTCGCCCGCCTTGGCGTCGACCGGGTGCATTGGATCGGCACTTCGATGGGCGGTTTCCTCGGCATGCTGCTGGCGGCGCAGGCGGGGACGCCGCTGCGCTCCCTGCTGGTCAACGACGTCGGCCCCTTCATTCCGAAGGCGGCCCTGCAACGCATCGCCGACTATGTCGGCCTCGACAACCGCTTCTCCTCGCTCGAGGCAGTCGAGCGCCACATGCGCAAGGTGCATGCGCCGTTCGGCCCGCTCACCGATCGCGACTGGTACGAGATGGCGCGGCACGGCCATCACCGTTTGCCCGATGGTTCCTATGGACTGGCCTACGATCCCACCATCGTCAACAATGTCCGGGAGCGCATCGAGGATGTCGAGCTCTGGCCGGTCTGGGATCGCATTGCCTGCCCGGTGCTGGCGCTGCGCGGCGCGGAGTCCGATCTCCTGAAACCGGAGACCGCGCGGGAGATGACCCGGCGCGGGCCGAAGGCGAAGCTGGTGGAGCTGCCCGGCATCGGCCATGCGCCGGCCCTGATGTCCGGCGATCAGATCGACCTGGTCGAAGACTGGCTGCGGAACCAGGCATGATCGCGGTGCCGCGTTTCGTGCCGCGCCTACCCTGGGTCGGCGGCGATCTGCAGACTTTGCACAACTTCCTGCGCCCGCCTGGCGACGTGCTGGCGCCGTGGCCCGGTGAGCGCATGGCCTTCGCGATGAAGGACGGCACCGGAGACGCGTTGCTGGGCATGCTGCACCGGCCGGCGGAGGATCGCGGCAAGCCGCTGGTCCTGCTGCTGCATGGACTGACCGGCTGCGAGGAAAGCTCCTATGTGCGGATCACCGGCGGCGAGCTGCTGAAGGCCGGCTATCCGATCCTGCGGCTGAACTGGCGCGGCGCCGGGCCGAGCCAGGGCAAGACCAAGGCCTTTTATCACGCCGGGCGCAGCGAGGACCTGCTCGCCGTGCTCGGCAGCATGGGCGGCGACCTGGCGAAGAACGGCCTTGCCGCTATCGGCTATTCGCTGGGCGCCAACGTGCTGCTGAAATACCTGGCGGAGCGCGGCAGCCTGGCGCATCTGCGCGCCGCCATTGCGGTATCGCCGCCGATCGACCTGCATGCCGCCCAGCAGCGCATCGCGATGCGGCGCAACCGCCGCTATCACGATTACCTGCTGACCCGGATGCGGGCCGAGCGCACGCCCGATGCCGACATCGCCACGATCCTGGACTTCGACGATCGCGTGGTGGCGCCGGCCAACGGCTTCAAGGACGCGCTGGACTACTACGCCCAATGCTCCGCCGGCCCGCGGCTCGGTGCCATCCGCACGCCGACGCTGGTGATCCATGCCAAGGACGACCCCTGGATTCCGGCGGCGTCGTTCCGCGCCATCGACTGGGGCAAGGCGAAAGCCGTCCGGCTGCTGATGCCATGGTCCGGCGGCCATGTCGGGTTCCATGCCCTCGGCCTCGCGCGGCCGTGGCATGACGAGGTGGCTTTGCGCTTCCTGGCCGCGCGGTTCTAGACCGCGACGCGCGTGTCCTTTGGCTGCCGCAGGTCCAGCGCGCCCTGCAACGCCAGCTCGCCGGCATAGTGGCAGGCGGCGAATTGCCCCGGCGTGACCTCGCGCAGGGGCGGGGGCGCCGCGGAGCAGATCTCGGTCGCGTAGCGGCAGCGGGTGTGGAAGCGGCAGCCGGTGGGCGGATGGGTCGGGTCCGGCCGCTCCCCCTGCAGCAGGATCGGATGCAGCCGCGCCTCCGGGTCCGGCTCCGGCACTGCCGACATCAGCGCCTCGGTATAGGGATGCCGGGGCGTGAAATAGACGCTGCGGGTCGGGCCGATCTCGACGATCTGGCCGAGATACATGACCGCCACCCGGTCGCAGACATAGGCCACCGCCGCCAGATCGTGCGCGATGAACAGGTAGGTGAGGCCCAGGCTCTGCTGCAACTCGCCCAGCAGGTTCAGGATCTGCGCCCGGATCGACACGTCGAGCGCGGAGATCGGTTCGTCGCAGACCACCAGATCTGGTTTCAGCACCAAGGCGCGGGCGATGGCGATGCGCTGTCGCTGCCCGCCGCTGAAGGCGTGCGGGAAGCGGCGCAGCTGCTCGCGGCTGAGGCCGCAGCGTTGCGCCGTGTCGAGGACGCGGGCATCGATCTCCTTGCGGTCCAGCCTTTCGCCCGGAATTCCGCCGAGCCCGCGCTGGGCGATCAGCGGCTCGGAGATGATGTCGCGCACCGTCATGCGCGGATTGAGCGAGGCGTAGGGGTCCTGGAAGATCATCTGGAAGTGGCGGCGGGCGCGGCGCAGCTCCTTGCTGCCCAGGCTGGTGATATCCAGGGTCTTGTCCGCCAGGGTCAGCTCGACGCGCCCGGAGGTCGGCCGCACGCCGCGCAGGACCGAGAGCCCGAGCGTGGTCTTGCCCGATCCGCTTTCGCCGACCAGGCCCAAGGTCTCGCCGCGCGCGATGGAGAACGAGACCCGGTCGACCGCCGAGACGAAGGTTTTCGGCTTGCCCCAGCCGGTCTTGGCCCGGCCGGGAAAGCGGACTGAGAGGTCGGTGACTTTCAGCAGATCGCTCATCGCGCCAGCTCCGCTTCGCCGTGGATACAGGCGACGGAATGCCGGCCGAGTTCGAAGACCGGCGGCGGCGCCTCGGCGCAGACTGGCTGCACCACCCGCGGGCAGCGGGGATGGAACCGGCAGCCGCGCGACATGTCGAAGATGTTCGGGATGCTGCCGGCGATGGGCTGGATCTTGCGGCCGCGGTCGATGTCGCCCAGCCGCGGCACGGCATCCAGCAGCGCCCGGGTGTAGGGATGCGCCGGGGCGCGGAATATGTCGCGGACGGGTCCGCTCTCGACGATGCGGCCGGCATACATGATGGCGACCCGGTCGGCCATCTGCGCCACGATGCCGAGGTCGTGGGTGATGAACAGGATGGCCATGCCGAGCTCGCCCTTGATCTTGCGCATCAGGTCGAGGATCTGGCTCTGGATGGTGACGTCGAGGGCGGTCGTCGGCTCGTCGGCGATGAGTAGGCTGGGCCCGCAGATGAGGGCGCGGGCGATCATCGCCCGCTGCCGCATGCCGCCGGAGAACTCCTGTGGATAGCGGTCGAGCGCGCCCTTCGGGTCGGGAATGCCGACCTTCTCCAACAGATCCGCCGCCCGCTCCCGCGCCTCGCGCATGTTTACCTTCTCGTGGATCAGCACGACTTCGGTGATCTGCGCGCCGATGGTGTGGATGGGGGAGAAGGAGCTCATCGGCTCCTGGAAGATCATGCCCATGCGCTGGCCACGGATCGCTTCGATGGCGCGGCCGTTGGCGCCGAGCTTGACGATGTCGGTCGCGTCCCCGGTCTCGCCATGCAGCAGGATCCGGCCCTTGGTGATGGCGAGCTCGCGGCTGAGCAGCTGCATGAGCGACAGCGCGGTGACGCTCTTGCCCGAACCGCTTTCACCCACGAGCGCCAGGACTTCGCCGCGGGCAAGGGTGAAGGAGATGTCCTCGACGATCGGCACGAAGGCGTCGTCCTGGCGCAGCGCGATGGCCAGGTCGCTGACTTCGAGGACGGGGCGGGAGGTTTCGGTCATCAGCGCTACTTCGAATACGGGTCGGCGGCGTCGCGCAGGCCGTCGCCAAGGAAGTTGAAGGCCAGCACCGCGACGATCACGAAAATGCCGGGGATCATCAGCCAAGGCGCCTGGTCGACCGAGCGGATGCTCTGCGCGGCATAGAGCAGCACGCCCCAGCTTTCGACCGGCTCGCGCAGGCCGAGGCCGAGGAAGGAGAGCGAGGTTTCCGCCAGCAGGATCTCCGGGAAGGCGATGGAGGTGTCGACGATCAGGTAGCTCATGAAGGACGGCAGCAGATGCCGTCGGATGATGCGGAAATCCGAGCAGCCGGAGAGCCGCGCCGCCAGCACGAAATCTTCGTGCCGCGTCGCCAGCAGCTTGCTGCGCACGGTGCGGGCAAGCCAGGTCCAGCCGAGCAGGGCCAGGATGGCGGTAACGGCGAGGTAGGTCGGCAGCGGTCCCCAATCCCGCGGCAGCGCCGCCGCCAAGGCGAGCCAGAGCGGCAGGGTCGGGATCGAGCGGATGAACTCGATCACCCGCATGACGACATTGTCGAACTGGCCGCCGAAATAGCCGGCCGCACCGCCGATCGCCGAGCCAAGGACGAACGACACCAGCACGCCGACCAGCCCGACACTGAGCGAGACGCGGCAGGCGTGGATGGTGCGCGAGAAGATGTCGAGGCCGGTGAAATCGGTGCCGAACAGGTGGATGAAGCCTTGCCTGGTCCCGAACAGGTGCAGGTCCATGGGAAACAGGCCGAACATGTAGTAGGGATCGCCGCGGACCAAGAACTCGATCTCCCAGATCTGGCTCTCGTCTTTGATGTAGTGCAGTTTCAAGGTCACGAGGTCGCGCTCGCCCTTCACCCCGTAGACGAAGGGGCGCAGGTGGAACGTGCCATCGGTCTCGAAGAAGTGCGGCATCATCGGCGCGCCGGCGACGTATTTCGAGTTCCGTTCGCCCGGCGCATAGGGGCTGATCGGTCCGGGGAACAGCACGCAAAGGCCGAGGATGCCCAGCAGCACCATGCCGACCATGGCCATGCGGTGCTTGCGGAAACGCCACCACATCAGCTGCCATTGGCTGGCGAGGTCGGTGCGGCGGATCGCCTTGGGCCGGGCGCGGAGGCTGCGGAAAGTGTCGATCAGGCTCACGGCGCGCCCTATTCCAGCTTGATGCGCGGGTCGAGGGCGACCAGCAGAAGATCGGAGACCAGCGTGCCGACGATGGTCAGCGCGCAATAGATGAAGATCATCGCCCCGGCCAGCAGCATGTCCTGGTTCAGCAGCGAATGCAGGAACAGCGGACCGGTATCGGGCAGGGCGAGCACGAAGCCGACGATCGGCGCGCCGGAGATGACGTAGGTCAGGCGCCAGCCGAGCGTCGCCGCGATGGGGTTGAGCGCCATGCGCACCGGATAGCGGATGAGGAGCTTCAGCGGCGACAGGCCGCTCGCCTTGGCCGAGAGCACATACATGCGATTGAGCTCGTCGAGCACCGCCGCGCGCATGGCGCGGATCAGGAAAGCGGTGCCGCCGGTGCCCAGCACGATCACCGGCACGGCCAGATGCGCCAGCATGTCCTTGAACTTGGCCCAATTCATCGGCTGGCTCTCGAAGGCGGGCGAGAACAGCCCGCCGACGCTCTGCCCGAAATAGTGCTGCGAGAGGTACATGAGCACGAGCGCAAGCAGGAAATTGGGCGTCGCCAGGCCGATATAGCCCAGCAGCGAAACGGCATGGTCGCCGAAGGAATAGCGATGCACCGCCGAATAGATGCCGACCGGGATCGACACGACATACATGAAGATCAACGTGAAGAACGCGATGGAGAGGGTGAGCGGCATGCGTTCCCAGATCACCTCGCCGACCGGCCGTTTCCATTCCCAGCTCATGCCCCAGTCGTTGTGCAGCATGATGTTGCCGACCCAGCGGCCGTACTGCACGTACCAGGGCTGGTCGAGACCCAGCTGGTGCCGGACGTTCTCGATCTCCGCCTGGCTGATGATGGCGCCGGCATTGGCCTTGCGCGCGGCGTAGATCTCCGCGTAGTCCCCCGGCGCGCTCTGCACGATGAGGAACGACACGAAAGACACCAGCGCCAGCGTGATCGCCATGTAGCCGAGGCGACGGACGAGGAAGGTGATCATCGCGCGGACTCGCGGATCCCGTGGCTTTCAGGCGCGGGCGGCAGGGCGGGCGAGGCCCGGAGGCCCCGCCCGCATCGCCGACCTACTCCTTGATGAACCACTGGTCCGCCCGATAGGCGTAGGAATAGCCGAAGTTGAAATGCGCCGTGTTCATCTCGGGGATGACGTTGTGCAGGCGCTTGGAGACGATCATCGGCTTCGGCACCTCGCCGATGGTGCCGATGATGGTCATGTTCTCCAGGTTCAGCTTCACCAGCTCCTTGCCGAGCTCCATGTAGCGGTCGGAGCCCGGGACCACCGTCTTCCACTCCTTGGCGATCTCGAACATGCGCTTGGCCCAGGCCGGCGGTTCCTCGCCCTCGGCGCCGTTGGTCTCCGACCATTGCCGCCACTTCACGCCGAAGAGCGGGCTGATCTCCGAGTAGTACGGGGTGTAGAGGTTGATGTCGGCGACCAGCGTGGGCTCGAAGGGAATGTCCCACTCCATGTTGATGTCGGAGGTCTCCGCCTTGGCATTCTCGCGGGTGGCGGCGCTGGTCAGCTCCTTGACGTTGACGCTGAGGCCGACCGCCTTGAGATAGTCGCTCACCAGCTTGACGAATTCCGGCAGCGCCATCTGCGTGGAATACTCCCACAGGATGGTGAAGGGCGAGCCGTCGGGATAGGTCCGCATGCCGTCGGAGCCGCGCTTCATGCCCATCTCGTCGAGCAGGGCGTTCGCCTTGTCGACGTTGTAGTCGATCATGTAGTTGTGGTCGGCGTCGGTGGTGAAGGACAGCTGCGCCGGCAGGCCCTGGCTCGGCTTGCCGAGGCCGAAATACATCACCTCGTTGATCTCGTCGCGGTTGATGGCGTGCGAGATCGCCTGGCGGAACCGCAGATCGGCGTAGATCGCGCGCAGCTTCGGGTTGTTGTGGGTGATGTTGAAGCTGAGCGTCGGGCCGAAGGAGCCCGGCACCAGACGCACCTCGTATTTGCCCTTGGCCTCGCCTTCCTTCAGCGTCGGGTATTCGGGCAGGGACGGGCCCTGCGCCTTGTAGTCGACCTCGCCGTTCAGGATCGCCAGGGTCTGCAAGTCCGAGTTCAGGAAGCGCTCATAGTGGTGGTCGATATAGGGCAGCTGCTGGCCCGAGGAATCGACCTTGAAGTAGTACGGATTGGGCTTGAACTTCCGGCTCTGGGTGTCCGGGTCGACCTCGATGATGTGGCTTTCCAGCGTCGGCACGGTCAGCGCATGCGGGGTCAGGGTCTCGGCGTCCTTCCACACGTTGTAGAAGGTGTTGAACTCCTTCACCCAGCTCTCGAAGCCGGCGGCCTTCGCTTCCTCATCCGCCTTCGCGTTATAGGTGGCGTGATATTTCGCGAAGTGGTGCTTCGGCGCGAAGGGCGCGAAATAGGAGCCGCTGGTCGCCATGTAGGTGAGCAGGCCCGGGAAGGGCTCGTCGAAGCTCACCTTCACATGGGTGTCGTCGATCTTCTCCGCCTTGGGGTTGACGCCCCATTCGGTGGTGATGTCGGGGTGCAGGTCCTTGTTGCCGACGATGTCGTTGAAGAAGAACACCACGTCATCGGCGGTGAAGGGCTCGCCGTCCGACCATTTGTGGCCCTTGCGCAGGGTAAACTCGATCGACTTGTAGTCTTCGGCCCATTTCCACGACTTGGCGACGTTCGGCACGATGGTCTGCAGGTCGTCGGAGATGCGCACCAGGCTCACCTGGCGCCAGCTGAGGATGTCGGAGGTGCCGGATTCCGGCGCCCGGGCGAGGCCGTTCAGGGTGCCGCCATAGACGCCGCATTCGCTATAGGGCAACTCGATCAGCGGCTCCTCCGGCAGGCGCTGGGCCACCGGCGGCAATTTGCCGGCCTTCACGTCGGCGGCGAAGATCGGGTTGTCGGAATAGGTCAGCTTGACGTCGGCGGCCGCGGCTTCCTCGACCTCGACCTGCTCGGGATACGCACCTTTCAGGTTCTGCGGGTCCGCAACTGTGGGACATGCGGCATAGACGCTGGTTGCGCCAAAGGTTCCAAGCAACGCGGCGATCGCGAGAAACGCTGCCGGACGACGCGAAAACGTTGATTTTCCTGTGATTTGCACGGTTTTGCCTCCCCGTTGTGTGGCGTCGAGCGACGCCCTTCCCTGTGTTCGAGGAGCATAAGATGACTAAGTGGTCACATAGTCAACGGAGAAATGACCGTTCATGCAACTTTAATGTTGGTAAATCCACACGATCGTAAACGTCCCTAAGCGCGGCGGGCAATTTCCCGGGCATGGGTGTCGGCGGTCAGGATCTCGACGCCGGCCGCCCGCAGCGCCTCGGCCAGCGGCCCGGCCGGTGGCTGGTCGGTCACCAGGCGGTGGATCTGCTTGGCGTCGCAAACCTCGAACAGAGCGTGCCGGCCGAGCTTGGAGGAATCGGCGAGGATGGTGGTCTGCCGCGCGCTCGCCAGCATGGCGCGGGCGATGTAGGTCTCGTCGGCATTGAAATCCATGAAGCGCCCGGCCGGATCGATGGCGCCGACGGTGAGCACCGCATGGTCGACGCGCAGGCGCTGAATCTCCTCGATCGCCAGCGGCCCGAGCGTCTCGTGGCCCTCGCCGAAGAAGCGGCCGCCGAGCAGGTAGATATCGCTGCGGATCGGGGCTTTCCACAGCTCGTTCGCCACCAGCAGGGAATTGGTGATGACCGAGAAGTGTCCGGCCTTGCCGAGCGCCTCGGCGAAGGCGGCGGTGGTCGAGCCGGAATCGATGAAGATGCTGTCGCCCGGCTGGAACAGCTGCGCCGCGCGGCGGCCGATCGCCACCTTTTCGTTGCGCGCGGTCATGGTGCGGTCGCCGAACGAGCTTTCCAGCGCGGTCTGGGCATGCACCGCCCCGCCATGCACCTTGCGCACCAGCCCGCGCTCCGACAGCAGGGCCAGGTCGCGCCGCACGGTCTCGTGCGAGGTGCCCAGGAGTTCCGCCAGTTCCTCGACGCTGACCCGGGTGGTTTCCCGCACCAGGGTCGCGATGCGCTCACGCCGTTCTTGTGGTTTCATTGCCCGAACCGTCAGTGACCATTCGGTCAACCTGTGGCACTTTCGTGATGCCTCAGTCAAGTGACGTGGGAAGTGTCACAGAAATATCCAAGAATCGGCATCAATCCGACTTCGTGCAGGGACGGCCTGCCGCCGCAGGGGCGGGAAAGTGTGGAATCCGCAGCGGCGGCACCGAACCGCCGCGCCAGGTCCCTCGAAGGCAATCGTGGGGTTCAGCCCCGCCGCAGCAGGGTGGCGGCCTCGATGGCGAAATAGGTCAGCACGCCATCGGCGCCGGCCCGCTTGAAGCATTGCAGGCTCTCGATCACGGCGCGGTCGTTGTCGAGCCAGCCGTTCTGCACCGCCGCCTTGATCATCGAATACTCGCCGCTCACCTGGTAGGCGCAGGTCGGCAGGTGGAAGGCCTGCTTCACCCGGTGCAGGATGTCGAGATAGGGCATGCCGGGCTTGACCATCAGCAGATCGGCGCCCTCGGCAACGTCGAGCGCGCATTCGCGCAACGCCTCGTCGCCATTGGCCGGGTCCATCTGGTAGGTGCGCTTGTCGCCCTTGCCCAGCGCCGACTTGGAACCCACCGCCTCGCGGAACGGGCCATAGAAAGCGGAGGCGTATTTCGCCGCATAGGACATGATCTTGACGCCCTGGTGGCCTTCGGCATCCAGCGCGTCGCGCAGGCGGCCGACGCGGCCATCCATCATGTCGGACGGCGCGACGATGTCGACACCGGCCGCGGCCTGGGCCAGGGCCTGCCTGCACAGGACGTCGAGCGTCTCGTCGTTGAGGATCTGCGAACCCTCCATCACCCCGTCATGACCGTGCGAGGTATAGGGGTCGAGCGCCACGTCGCAGATCACCCCGATTTCGGGCACCGCCTGTTTCAGCGCCTTGACCGCCCGGTTGCACAGATTGTCGCCGCGGAAGGCCTCTTCGGCGCCCTCGCTCTTCTTCTCCTTCGGCACCACGGGGAACAGGGCGAGCGCCGGAATGCCGAGCTTCGCCGCTTGTTCGGCCGCTTCGAGCAGGCCCGGGATGGTCAGCCGGTGCACGCCCGGCATGGCGGGAATGGCTTCGCGCTTGGCCCCGCCTTCCTTGACGAAGACCGGCCAGATCAAATCGTTGACGGTGAGGGTGGTCTCGCGCACCAGGCGGCGCGACCAGTCGTCGGCCCGGTTGCGCCGCAGACGCACGCGCGGGAACTGGCCATGCGGTGCCGGGCCGAACAGGTCCAGCGCAGCAGCGGTCTTGCCCTTGGGCGCTGCGTTGGCCTTGGCGGCGGGGACACGGTGTTTCATGGCGCGGAATCCTGCACGGGGTCGGTTAAGAGGACTGTAACAAATCGGGGCCGGCATGCAAAAGGCCCGACCTTGCGGGCCGGGCCTTTCGCCGCAGTCGAAGCGGGCAGGTGCTATTCGGCCGCCTTCTTGCCGGCGACAGCCTGGAACGCCTGGTCCAGGTCGCCAAGGATGTCGTCGATATGCTCGAGGCCGATCGACAGCCGCACGTAGGAATCGCTGACGCCGGTCGCCAGCTGCTCCTCTTCCGAGAGCTGCGAATGCGTGGTGGTCGCCGGATGGATCGCCAGGCTGCGCGCGTCGCCGATATTGGCGACGTGATAGAACAGCTGCAGCGCGTCGATGAACTTGCGCCCAGCCTCCTTGCCGCCCTTGATCTCGAAGCCGACCAGGGCGCCGTAGCCGCCCTTCAGATAGGCATCGGCGCGGCGCTTCGCCTCGCCGCTCATGGCGCCGGGGAAGATCACCTTGGTGACCGCCGGGTTCTTGCCGAGATATTCGGCGACCGCATTGGCGTTGCGGCAATGCTCGCGCATGCGCAGCGGCAGGGTCTCCAGCCCCTGGATGAACATGAAGGCGTTGAACGGACTCATCGCGGCACCCAGATCGCGCAGCAGGGTCACGCGCGCCTTGATGATGTAGGCGATCGGGCCGAGCGGCTTCACCGCCTGGGTCCACACCGCGCCGTGGTAGGACGGGTCCGGCTGGTTCAGGCCGGGGAAGCGCTCGGCATGCTTCTCCCAGTCGAAATTGCCGCCGTCGATCAGCGCGCCGCCAATCGAGGTGCCGTGGCCGCCGATATACTTGGTGGTCGAATAGACGATGATCGCCGCGCCGTGCTCGAAGGGCCGGCACAGGACCGGCGCCGCGGTGTTGTCCATGATCAGCGGCACGCCCAGCTTGCGGCCGATCTCGGCGACTTCCTTGATCGGGAAGACCCTGAGCTTGGGGTTCGGCAGGGTCTCGGCGTAGTAGGCGCGGGTCTTCGCATCGGTCGCCTTGGCGAAGGCCTGCGGGTCCTCGGGATCGACGAAGCGGACCTCGATGCCCATGTCCTTGAAGGTGTTGGCGAACAAATTCCAGGTGCCGCCGTAGAGGTCGGTCGAGCTGACGATGTTGTCGCCGGCCTTGGCGATGTTCTGCACGGCGAAGGCCGAGGCCGCCTGGCCCGAGCTCAGCGCCAGCGCCGCGACGCCGCCTTCGAGCGCCGCCAGGCGCTGCTCCAGCACGTCGGTCGTCGGGTTCATGATGCGGGTGTAGATGTTGCCGAAGCGCTTCAGCGCGAAGAGGTCGGCGGCATGCGCGCTGTCGTCGAACTGGTAGGACGTGGTCTGGTAGATCGGCACCGCCACGGCGTTCGTCGCGGCGTCGCGGCGATGGCCGGCATGCAGCACGATGGTCTCCGGGTGCTTGCTGGAAAGAGCCATGATCGTTTCTCCTGTCTGATCTGGTGTTCTGTTCGTCACGCCGCTTCGGGCGCGGTTTCCGTGTGGGTCAGGACCAGCTCGATCCTGACCGGCGTGGGGTTCCGGACCAGGTCCAGAACCGGCGAATGGCGTTCCACAGTAACGCGCAAACGCTCGATCTCATAGATGTCCGCCGGCGAGGAAATCTCGACGGTGGCGGCAAGCTGCCCGAAGCCGGCGCGCACCCGGTCGGCCGCGGCATAGAGGCCGCGCAGATCCATCGCCGCCTGCAGGCGGACCTGCACGGCATCCAGCGGGATGCCCAGTGCCTCGGCATAGAGGCGATAGGTCTGCTCGTGGCACTGGGCCAGCGCCTGCAGCACCTTCAGCGCCGGCAGCAGCTCGGGATTGTCGGTGGCCGGCAGTTGCCCGGCCGTCGCGCTCAGCACGGTCCGGCCGCTCTCCGGCCGCGTGGACAGCGCACGCTGCTGCTCGGCGACCCGGCACGCCTCTGGGGTGATCCTGTGTAACGTCTGCATCGCTCTGGGCCCTCCTCTTGCCCGAAATGGGGCAGAGGGCTTTCGCCTTCAGCGCTTTAGCATTGGTGACGCGGTGCAAGCTGCCCCTCAAATCCCGCGGGCATGCCGCCAGCCATGTTGGCCGGACACGCCAAAACAAAAAATCCGCCGCAGCAGGAGCCGGGGCGGACATCGACCCGCGCTTTAGCTGCATTTGTAAGGCGCCCGCAAGCTGAGGCTCAAATCGGCGCCAAATCGTCGGCGTATGTTGCAGAGCCCGCCGGACCTGTCAAGTCGGCCAGAGCAGCCGATCCGGCAAGTCGCCGGTTCGGATCGCGCTGTCACGTCGCGGCAATCGATACAGATAAAGGACCTCGACGGCTTGACGCTGGCCCGGTTTACGGTTCAAACACACCCACCGCTTTCATTGCGCCGGAGGGTCCGCGTCTTGTTCACCGATGTGCTGTTTTCCGTCGCCGACGGTGTCGGCAAGGCGACGCTTAACCGCCCGGCCCAACTGAATGCATTGTCCCTCGACATGGTGCGGGCGCTCGACGACAAGCTGGCCGAGTGGGCCAAGGACAAGTCGATCCGCGCGGTGATGATCTACGGCACCGGCGACAAGGCGTTCTGCGCCGGCGGCGATGTGCGCGCGCTCTACGAGGCGGGCAAGGCCGGCAACCGCTCCCTGCTGCGCGACTTCTTCTGGCACGAATACCGGATGAACTATCGCATCGCCACCTATCCGAAGCAGCTGATCGCGGTGATGGACGGGTTGGTCATGGGCGGCGGCGCCGGCATCGGCCTCAACGCGCCGGTGCGGGTGGCGACCGAGCGCGCGATCTTCTCGATGCCGGAATGCTCGATCGGCCTTTATCCCGATATCGGCGCCGGGCATTTCCTGCAGCGCTGCCCGGGCGAGATCGGCGTGTTCCTGGCGCTCACCGGCCTGCGCCTGCGCACCGCCGGTCTGTCCTATTGCGGCCTGGTCACCGACACGATCCCGTCCGACAAGGTCGCCGATCTGACGCCGGAGAATCTGTCGATCGCCAACCAGGTGACGCGCACGGCGGACATCGCCAAGCTGCAGCCGGCGATCGACATCTGCTTTTCGCTGAACTCGATCGATGCCATCATCACGGCGCTGAAGAATCGCGGCGATGCGGGCTCGAAGGACAGCCTGAACCTGCTCGACCGCTGCTCGCCGACCAGCCTGCGCGTGACCTTCGAGCACATGCGCCGGATGCGCGGCAAGAGCATCGCCGACGTGCTGAAGGAGGACTGGCGCATCAGCCAGCACATGATGGCCGGCAAAGAGTTCTTCGAGGGCGTGCGGGCGCTCCTGATCGACCGCGACAACAAGCCCGACTGGCAGCCGCCGCACCTGTCGCGGGTAACCGGCGACGCGGTGAAGCAGTTCTTCGACAAGCTGCCGGATCAACCCGACCTCGACCTCAATCTGAATTAGGCGACGTTCAACCTGGGAGGCCTGCCATGTCCAAGATCGGTTTCATCGGTGTGGGTCACATGGGCGGCCCGATGGCGCGCAACCTGCTGCGCGCGGGCCACAAGGTTGCGGTCAGTGATCCGAGCGCGGCGAATGTCGCGCAGCTGACCGCGCTCGGCGCCACCCAGGCCGCCGATGCCGGAACCCTCGCGGCCGACAGCGAGATCGTCGTCAGCATGCTGCCCTCGGGCAAGGAACTGCGCGCGGTGTATCTCGGCCACAACGGCGTCGTGGCGCGGGCGAAGGCCAACACGGTGCTGATCGATTGCTCGACCACGGATGTGGAGAGCGCCCGCGCGGTGGCGAAAGAGGCCGCCGCACGCGGCCTGCGCTTCATCGACGCCCCGGTCTCCGGCGGCGTGGCGGGGGCGGAGGCGGCGACGCTCACCTTCATGGCCGGCGGCGACGAGGGCGCGCTGAGCGCGGTGCGGCCGATCCTGATGGCGATGGGCAAGAACGTGGTCCATACCGGCGGCAGCGGCTCCGGCCAGGCGGCGAAGATCTGCAACAACCTGATCCTCGGCATCACCATGATCGGCGTCTCCGAGGCCTTCGTGCTGGGCGAGCAGCTCGGCCTGGCGCCGGAGAAGCTGTTCGCCGTCGCCTCGACCTCGTCCGGCCAGTGCTGGTCGCTCACGTCCTATTGCCCGGCGCCGGGGCCGGTGCCCGCGGCGCCCTCAAACCGTGGCTACGCACCCGGTTTCGCCGCCAAGATGATGCTGAAGGATTTGCGCCTGGCGGTGGACGCGGCCGAGCACGTGAAGCAGGAGGTGGCTCTGGGCGAACTGGCCAAGCGGCTCTATGAGCGGTTCGTCCAGGAAGGGCATGGCGAGCTGGATTTTTCCGCCATCATCCAGGATATCCGCCAGCACTGAGGCCGGCGCGGCAAAGTGTTAAACCCCTTGGATTGAATTCCTTAGCGATTTTCATCTTTTCGCTAACCGGCCATTTACCATTCTTTTACAGCAAATGCCTACGGTTGGGGTGAGGCGTTCATTTCGAGCGCTAAACACGACGTTGCATAGCCGCGAAGGGGGCCCCTGTGAAAAAGGCCTATTTGGAGACGATTGCTCTGGTCGAACGCCTGCACCGCGAGTGCCTTGAAGTCATCAAGGCCGATCTCGACCGGCAAGGCATCCGCGACCTCAACAACGTGCAGGCGATGATCCTGTTCAATATCGGCGACGACGTGCTGTCGGTCGGCGAATTGACCAATCGCGGCTACTACCTGGGCTCCAACGTCTCCTACAACGTGAAGAAGATGGTGGAGAACGGCTACCTGGCCCAGGAGCGCTCGCCGCACGACCGCCGCGCCGTGCACGTGAAGCTCTCGCCCAAGGCCCAGGCCGTGTGCCAGAAGATGCACGAGATGTACGACCGCCACGTCCGCGGCATGACCGAAGTCGCCAGCGAATCCGACCTCGACACGGCCAACGGCACCCTGCGCCGCCTGGAGCGGTTCTGGGGCACCTCGATGAACTACGTGGCGCGGTAGGGGCGAAGGCACGTCTCTCGCCGCCAGTTCCCGGCGGCGCAACGGACTCACCACACACTCAATCGTCACCCCGGCCTTGCGCCGGGGTCCATCGTGCCGCCGCAAGGACGGCACGAAACGTTTTCCGCTCGTGCGACGGATGAATGGATCCCGGCGCAAGGCCAGGATGACCAACGAGAAGGTTGAAGCGGCGCAGCGTCCTGCTGCGCAGGCTCCATTACATAAACGCCTGTAACCCCGTCTGCGCGCGGCCGAGGATCAGCGCGTGGATGTCGTGGGTGCCTTCGTAGGTGTTGACCGCTTCCAGGTTCATCACGTGGCGGATGACGTGGTATTCGTCGGAGACGCCATTGCCGCCGTGCATGTCGCGGGCTTGGCGCGCGATGTCCAGTGACTTGCCGCAGGAATTGCGCTTCAGCATGGAGATCGCCTCCGGCGCCGCGCGGTTCTCGTCCTTCAGGCGGCCGAGGCGCAGGCAGGCGTGCAGGCCGAGCGTGATCTCGGTCTGCATGTCGGCGAGCTTCTTCTGGATCAGCTGGTTGGCGGCGAGCGGCTTGCCGAACTGCTTGCGGTCCATGGTGTATTGCCGCGCCGCGTGCCAGCAGAACTCGGCAGCACCCAAGGCACCCCAGGCGATGCCGTAGCGCGCGTTGTTGAGGCAGCCGAAGGGGCCCTTCAGCCCGCTCACGTTCGGCAGCAGGTTCTCCTCCGGCACGAAGACGTCTTCCAGCACGATCTCGCCGGTGATCGACGCGCGCAGCGAGAACTTGCCCTCGATCTTCGGGGTCGAGAAGCCCTTCATGCCGCGCTCGACGATGAAGCCGCGGATCACGTCATCCTCGGTCTTCGCCCACACCACGGCGATGTCGGCGATCGGCGAATTGGTGATCCACATCTTGGCGCCGGTCAGCACGTAGCCGCCGGAGGCCTTCTTGGCGCGGGTCTTCATGCCGCCCGGGTCGGAGCCGTGATCGGGCTCGGTCAGGCCGAAGCAGCCGACGATCTCGCCGGTCGCCAGCCGCGGCAGGAACTTCTCGCGCTGCGCCTCGGTGCCATAGGCGTTGATCGGGTGCATGACCAGGCTCGACTGCACCGACATGGCGGAGCGGTAGCCGGAATCGACCCGCTCGACCTCGCGCGCGATCAGCCCGTAGGAGACATAGTTGGTGCCGGCGCAACCATAGCCGTCGATGGTGGAGCCGAGCAGGCCAAGCTCGCCCAGCTCGTTCATGATCTCGCGGTCGAACTTCTCGTGCCGGTTGGCTTCCTTGACCCGGCTCATCAGCTTGTCCTGGGCATAGTCGCGCGCGGTGTCGCGCACCATGCGCTCTTCCTCGGAAAGCAGGTCCTCGAGCAGGAGCGCGTCTTCCCAGTTGAATTCGGCCTTCTTGTTCGACTTGGCGTCCATGACGTGATTCCTTGTTCGTCGCGCCGGCCGGTCTTGTCGCGGGAGGCGGCTTCGGTCGCGGGTGGTCAAGATTCGGCGCGGCGTATAGCATGCGGCGCAGCGGTGAGGCAGTAGCCGGGCATCATAGCCCTATGTCGGGGACGGATAACTACATCATCGAGTTCACCCAGATCGGCGGCAGCGTCAAGGTGACCGCCGTCGACCCGAAGACCTTGACCGAGGTGTCGATTGTCGGCGGCGCCGGCTACACCCGCGACTTCCTGACCCGGCAGGCGGTCAAGAAGCTCGAATTCATGCTGGCGAAGAAGGCTGGCGAGGACCGCTAAGCCCCTGACGCGATGCCGTTTTAGTGTTCCGCGCCGGCGTGCCGGTGGCGGTAGCGGCGCATCTTGGCCCGGCTGCCGCAGACCTCCATCTCGCACCAGCGCCGCTTGCCGTTGCGGGTCTCGTCCAGGAACAGCCAGCCGCAATGCAGTCCGGCGCAGGTTTTCAATCGTTCCAAGGGGGCCGCCAGCAGGACGTCGCCGGCCGAGCGCAGGATCGGCCAGAGCGGCCGCTCCAGCCGCAAGGGCCGGGTGACCAGTTCCCAGACGAAGGCGCTGCCGTTCCAGCGCAGCCGGCCGGCCTGGGTCGCCTCCGACATCGCCCGGTCGAGCGCGGCCACCGCGTCGGCCGGGGGTGCTGCATGGGCGGCGATCGCGGCGCCGATGGCATGCAGCGATTCCCGCAGCGCGACAGCGCGTCGCAGGATCTTCTTCGCCGCCGCCGGCTGCCGCCGGGCAAGCCGTGCCAGTTCCGCCGCCTCGTCGACGGGCAGGGCGCCCGCATGCAGCGACCAGGCCAGCAGGTCGTTGTAGTGCTGCAGATGGTCCTGATGGGTGTCGGAGCCGCGGCCGCTCGCGGTGTTGGTGAAATTCAGGCACAGCGGCCCGGCGACCAGGGGCAGCTTGCCCGCCCGGCCCGGGCTCAATTCGGCGATCAGCGCCGCGATCTGCTCGGGGACTTCTTGTTTCAAGCGAAATTACCGTCTAATCTGGTTTTGATGGTAACTCATTTTCGCCCGCACCGGAACCGCTTTCTTGCCGCAGCCGCCTGCCTTGCCGGTGGCGCGCTGCTGGCCGTGGCCTTGGGGTTCAGCCCGGCGGCCCATGCCGAGGACTATGACGGCGCCATCCAGCGCTGTGCCGACCTGCTGCCGGAATTCGACGGCCATCCCACCGATGTCGCGCATGAAGTGC
>JBGAGP010000049.1:0-29707 GCA_044226685.1 Dongiaceae bacterium | reverse complement strand
GGCACGCATGATCCTCTAAGGCCTGCACAGCAGGTGGGCGCCGTGTGTCAAGGCCAGGGCCTTGATAGGGACAGCTCCCTAGAGGTGATTATGGCCCCGGGGATACTCGTCCTGTCGCACCCGGCAGCAACCGCCCGGGGTGTATTTAGGCGGCTTCCAGGCGGGCGGCAATAGCCTCGATCCGGCCGGCCAGTTTCTCCAGGGTCTTGGCGAGGGTGACCTCGCGGCCCTGGCCGGCCTCCTTGTGCTTGCCGCGCAGCTCGGAAAGCTCCTTTTCCCGCTGTTCCAGCTCATCGGCCAGCAGCAGGGAGGTGACGGCGAACAGGAAGTTCTCCTGTGCCCCGCCCAGCGAGCGGGAAATCCCCTCCATCCGGGTGCGCAGGCGGGCGGCGAGCTCCTCCACCCGGGCCTCTTCGCCGGGGCCGCAGGCGATGTCGTAGTTGCGGCCATTCAGGGGGATGGTGACGGTCGGCATGGCGGGTATCCCTTTGGGTACGGGCCCAAGAATTTAATTCAGACGCTGGCCGGGTCAGGCCTGCTCGGCCACATGGCCGAGGCGGCCGATCACGTCGTCCAGCTGGTCGGCGACGATGCGGGCCTCGGCCTGCAGCAGGTCATAGGTCTGCTTCAGGATCGACAACTCGCTTTCCAGCAATTCGCGGTCCTTGGCGCCGCGGGCGGAGCTTTCGGCGACGGCGGCGTCCAGGCGCGCCATGGCCGCGTCCAAGCGGTCGATTGCCAGATCCAGGTGGCTCATGATGGCTGGACCCCTTCCCTACACGTCCCGTCTGTGGAACCGCCCGCCTTTGGCCCCGTGACGGGTCGGCGAGTCGAGCGGGGCGAATCCCCGGTTTCCGGGGCGAATTAAAACCGCGATCACAGATAAGGTCAATGGAAGCCGCCAAATACTTGGATTTGCGTCATCTCGGCACATCGGCCTGTGCGACGGCGCTGGGTTATTGACCACAGGCGGGCCGGGCGGCATGGTGCGCCGCAATTTCCCGCCGTTTCAGCCCCAGGATCGCCTCATGGAAGCCGCTTCCGCCAAGCCCGTCGCGCCCTCTGACGCCTCGCAATCGGGGGTTTCCACGCGCGACATGGCCAACGCCATCCGCGCCCTTTCCATGGATGCGGTGGAAAAGGCGGCCTCCGGCCATCCCGGCATGCCGATGGGCATGGCCGACGTGGCGACGGTCTTGTTCACCCGGTTCCTGAAATTCGACCCGCGCCACCCGAACTGGCCGGATCGCGACCGCTTCATCCTGTCGGCCGGCCACGGCTCGATGCTGCTCTATTCGCTGCTGCATCTGACCGGCTACGCCGACATGACGCTGGAGGAGCTGAAGAACTTCCGCCAGCTCGGATCCAAGACGGCGGGCCACCCGGAATACGGCCACGCCCAGGGCATCGAGACGACGACCGGACCGCTCGGCCAGGGCATCGCCAATTCGGTCGGCTTCGCGCTGGCCGAGCGCATCCTCAATGCGCGCTTCGGCGACGAGCTGGTCGACCACCACACCTATGTCATCGCCGGCGATGGCTGCCTGATGGAGGGCATCAGCCAGGAGGCGATCTCGCTGGCCGGCCATCTGAAGCTCGCCAAGCTGATCGTGCTGTGGGACGACAATTCGATCTCCATCGACGGCCCCCTCAACCTGTCGAGCTCGGAGAACCAGATCGCCCGCTTCCAGGCCGCCGGCTGGGCCACCGCGCAGGTCGACGGCCATGATCCGGAGGCGGTTGCCGCGGCGCTGGCCAAGGCGAAGACCAGCGACCGGCCGGTGCTGATCGCCTGCAAGACGGTGATCGGTTATGGCGCGCCGACCAAGGCCGGCACGTCGGCCACCCACGGCTCGCCGCTGGGCAAGGACGAGGTCGCCGGCGCCCGCGCCAAGCTCGGCTGGGCGCACGCGCCCTTCGAGGTACCCGACAACATTCGCGCCGCCTGGGCCAAGGCAGGCCAGCGCGGCCAGGCCGATTACGCCGCCTGGGCCAAGCGCCACGACACGTCGAGCCACCGCGCCGAGCATGACCGGGTGATGGCGGGCGAGTTGCCCGAGAGCTTCGCCGCCAAGGTCAACGAGCTGAAGGACGCGATCGCCGCCGAGGCGCCGAAGATCGCCACGCGGCAATCCTCGCAGAAGGTGATCGAGGCGCTGGCGCCGGTCCTGCCCGAGTTCATCGGCGGCTCGGCGGACCTCACCGGCTCCAACAACACCAAGGCCAAGAATGCGCAGGCGATCAAGGCCGGCGCCTATGGCGGCAGCTACATCTATTACGGCATCCGCGAGCACGAGATGGCCGCGGCAATGAACGGCATGGCGCTGCATGGCGGCATCATCCCGTTCGGCGGCACCTTCCTGGTCTTCACCGATTACTGCCGCCCGGCGATCCGCCTGTCGGCGCTGATGCATCAGCGCGTCATCTACGTGATGACCCATGATTCCATCGGCCTCGGCGAGGATGGCCCGACGCACCAGCCGGTCGAGCACCTGGCGGCGCTGCGCGCCATTCCCAACCTGCTGGTGTTCCGCCCGGCCGACACGATGGAGACGGCGGAGTGCTGGGCCCTGGCGCTCACCGCCAAGCACCGGCCCTCGGTCCTCGCCCTCACCCGCCAGGCCCTGCCGCATCTGCGCGCCGATGCCGCCGTCGCCAACCATTGCGCCCGCGGCGGCTACGTCATCCGCCCGGCCAAGGCCAAGCGCCAGGTGACGCTGATCGCCACCGGCTCCGAGGTCATGCTCGCGGTGGAAGCCCGCGAGACGCTGGAGGCCCAGGGCATCGGCACGGCGGTCGTCTCCCTGCCCTGCTGGGAGCTGTTCGACGAGCAGCCGGAAAGCTACCGCAAGGACGTGCTGGGCGACGGGTTGCGCGTGGGCATCGAGGCGGCGATCGGCTTCGGCTGGGAGCGCTACCTGGGCAGCGACGGCGTGTTCATCGGCATGCCGGGCTTCGGCGCCTCGGCCCCGGCGCCGGAACTCTACAAGCATTTCGGCATCACGGCCGCCGCGATTGTCGATAAAGTGAAGGCGAAGCTCTAACCGCCGTTTTTTTTCGAGAGGAAAGCATGACTGTCAAAGTTGCCATCAACGGGTTCGGGCGCATCGGCCGCCTGGTGCTGCGCGCCATCATGGAAAGCGGCCGCGAGGACATCGAGGTCGTCGGCATCAACGACCTCGGCCCGGTCGAGACCAACGCGCACCTGTTCCGCCACGACACCGTGCACGGCCATTTCCGCGGCCTGGTGCGCACCCGCGGCGACCAGATGGATGTCGGCGCCGGCTGGATGAAGGTGAGCGCCGAGCGCGATCCGTCCAAGCTGCCGTGGAAGGCGCTGGGCGTCGACATCGCGCTGGAATGCACAGGACTGTTCACCGCCAAGGACAAGGCCAGCGCGCATCTCGCCGCCGGCGCGAAGAAGGTGCTGATCTCCGCACCGGGCACCGATGTCGACCTCACCGTGGTCTACGGCGTCAACCACCAGAAGCTGAAGAAGACGCACAAGATCGTCTCCAACGCGTCCTGCACCACCAACTGCCTGGCGCCCGTCGCCTACGTCCTGCACAAGGCGATCGGCATCGAGCATGGCTTCATGACCACGATCCATTCCTATACCGGCGACCAGCCGACGCTCGACACCATGCACAAGGACCTCTACCGCGCCCGCGCGGCGGCCCTGAACATGATCCCGACCACCACGGGCGCGGCGAAGGCCGTCGGCCTGGTGCTGCCGGAACTGGAAGGCAAGCTGGACGGCACCTCGATCCGCGTGCCGACGCCGAACGTCTCGCTGGTCGATTTCAAGTTCGTGGCCAAGAAGCCGACCACCAAGGAGAAGGTGAACGCGGCGATCATCAAGGCGGCGAACGGGCCGCTCAAGGGCGTGCTCGCCACCAACGAGGAGCCGCTGGTGTCGATGGACTTCAACCACAACCCGGCCAGCTCGACCTTCGACCTGTCGCAGACCAAGGTCATCGACGGCACCTTCGTGCGCGTCATGTCCTGGTACGACAACGAATGGGGCTTCTCCAACCGCATGGGCGACACCGCGGTGGCGATGGGCAAGCTGGGCTAAGGCGCCCAATGGAATAAGGCCGGCGCGATGGCGGCGGAAGCAGCCCAGCGCGTCGTCGTCGCCAGCCTGGCCGAAGCCCGCGCCGCCATCGCGGCGGCACGATCACGCGGCGTCGCGGCGGAGCTCGAGAGCCCGCCCGACGCCGCGATCACGTACGGGGTGCTGTGGTTCGCCGAGCTGAACCGGATGCTGGCGGCGGAATTCGGGGTGGACGCTTTCACCTTGGCGCTGGATTGCGGCACGCGGGCCGATTTCGCCCATGCGGCGCTGGTCGAGGGCATCAAGCGCATCCGGTTCGGCGGGCACCCCGCCGCCGCGGCGGCGCTGCGGGACATTGCGTCGCAGCTTGACGCCGCCGTCCTGGTCGCGGAACCGTCATAGAAGACGGCAAAGATCGTCAGATAGCCGTCCCCGGGGGAAACATGACCACGCCACCCACATTGGATGCCCTGCTGCCCGAGGCCGTCGCCGAGAAGGCCGAGGCCAGCGGCGTCGCCAAGGCACAGCGCGACATTCCGACCCTGTTCACGCTGTCGCTGCTGGCCGGCGCCTTCATCGGGCTGGGGGCGATGTTCTCGACCCTGACGGCGACCGGCCTGGGTGACGCGCTGCCCTTCGGCCTGGTGCGGCTGCTGCCCGCCCTCGTCTTCTCCATGGGCCTGGTGCTGGTGGTGGTCTGCGGCGCCGAGCTGTTCACCGGCGACGTGCTGATGACCATCGCCTGGGCCAGCCGGCGCCTGTCGCTCGGCGCGATGCTGCGCGCCTGGGCCATCGTGCTGTTCGGCAACCTGGTCGGCGCCGCCGGCACGGCGGTGCTGGTCTTCCTGTCCGGCCACTGGCTGATGGGCGACATGCAGGTCGGTGTGACAGCGGTGAAGATCGCCGCCGCCAAGGCCAGCCTGCCGCTCGACCTCGCCTTCTGGCGCGGGGTGATGTGCAACGTGCTGGTCTGCCTTGCCGTCTGGGGCGCGCTCGCGGCGCGCAGCGTCACCGACAAGATCCTGATCGTCATCCTGCCGGTCACCGCCTTCGTCGCCGCCGGCTTCGAGCATTCGGTCGCCAACTTCTACTACCTGGCGCTCGGCTGGCTGCTGCAATCGCCGCTGTCGACCTCGGACTTCCTGGCGCTGCTGGCGCAGGATGGCGTCGCGACCGGCGCCATCCGCCTCGGCAGCATCGTGCCGACGCAGATCGCCGTCATCGCCGGCAACCTGGTCGGCGGCGCCTGCCTGGTCGCGCTCACCTACTGGCTTGCGTATCTGCGGCCGCGCGCACCGGGACCCGGCGGCAGGCCGCAGCCATGAACGCGAAGCTGGTGCCGGAGCTGCTGGTCTCCGACCACGCGGCCAGCCTCGACTTCTATGTGGGGGTGATCGGCTTTTCCGTGCGCTACGACCGCCCGGCGGAGAAGTTCGCCTATCTCGACCTCGACGGCGCCGAATTGATGATCGAGCAGGAGACCGATTTCTGGCTGACCGCCAGGCGCGAGAAGCCCTATGGCCGGGGCATCAACCTGCAGATCGAGGTCGGCGACCTCGACGGCATCCTGGCGCGGCTGCGGGCCGCTGGCATTCCGCTGTTCCGCCCGGTGGAGGAGGCCTGGTATCGCACCGGCGACACCTATGCCGGCAACCGCCAGTTCCTGGTGCAGGACCCGGACGGCTACCTGCTGCGCTTGTTCGAGGACCTCGGCGAGAACGCGGCACCGACAACCGGGCGTGTGGTCGGGTAGAATGCTGACAAGTTGCGCGCAGTCAACTCCTCATACTTTTCGTCATCACCGGGCGAAGACCCGGTGATCCAAGTCTGTGCGCATCCGCTCGATGACACTTGGATTGCCGGGTCAAGCCCGGCAATGACGATCGAAGAAGAAAATGCGAGAGAGGACACCTATGCTCAAACTCTATGGCGTGAAATCCTGGGGCTCGTTGGCGCCGCAATGCGTGCTGGCGGAGCTCGGCATCCGGCATGAGATGATCTGGCTGACGCCGGAGGAGCGCCGCGGCGCCTACCGCAAGATCAACCCGCTGGGCTACGTGCCGACGCTGGTGCTCGAAGACGGGCGGCTGGTGTTCGAGAGCTCGGCCATCGTCACCCACCTGACGGACCTCAAGGCGAACGAGCTGGCGCCGCGTCCCGGCACGCCGGACCACGCGATCTACCTCGCCTGGCTGACCTGGATGAACGCCGAGATCTACGCCACCATGAACGCGGCGGAATTCCTCGAGAGCGAAGACAACAAGACCGGCGACCCAGCCTCGCGCGCGGCGCTGGCGCAGGCGGTGCGCGGCAAGGTCGACGCGCTGTTCGACATCGTCGAGCGGCGCCTCGGCGAAACCGGCGGCTTCATGCTCGGCGCGGCGGCCTCGGCGGCGGACATCTATCTGATGATGGTGACCTTGTGGAGCCGGCCCAACAAGCAGGCGCTCTATGCCCGCTGCCCGCGCATCGCCAAGGTCGTGGCCGCCGTCAACGCGCGGCCGGCGACCGCCAAGGTGCTGGCGGAGAACGGCGTCGCGTGACGGGTCAGGCGACGTGACGGGTCAGGCGGCGCGGCGGCAAAGGCTGGGGTACTCGATCACGAAGCCGGCCGCATCGACGGCGATGTCGGCGGTGAAATCGATATCCGGTGCGTGGAAGCGCCAGAGCCGGTCGCCGAGCCGCGTATAGATCTGCCGCCGGGGGCGCAGCTTCAGTTCCGGCGCCTCGACATAGGCGACGGCGATTTCCGCCGCCGCGCCCACAGCGAGGCCGAGCCGGCGGATCGGCAGTGTGTTGGTCGAGGCCGTCAGCGCGAGGTCGACGTCGAGGCAGCCGTCGAGCGCCGGAATCCACACGCCCTCGCCGTCGCTCCAGCGCCCGGCGCCGTTGCCGCGCAGGTCGAGCGACTTGGCGGGCCGCGTCAGCGCAACCGTCACCCGGCGGGTCAGCCACCCGGCATCAGCCTCCACGCTATAGCTTCCCTCGATCGCCGCGTCGTCCAGCGCGCCGGCCACCTTGCCGCGCAGGATGTGGCCGCCGGCGCCGCCCTCGTATTCGAAGTCCTCGCCGCCCGAACCGAAGCCGGGCAGCCAGTCCCAGCGCCAGCGCTGCGTCATCGCACGTCCACCTTGATCACCTGCCAGATCGCCTTGCCCTGGAACGTCTCGTTGTCGATCTCCGGCTGTTCCTTGAACGGCCACATGACGAAATGCGGGCCGAAATCGTGGCCCTCCAGCGTCACGCCGTCGAGATCCACGGCCAGGATCGGATGATAGCGCGCCATCTCGGCGGCGGTGATGGTGACCTTGTATTCGTCCAGCGCCACCAAAGTGGCGTCGCCCGAGGTGGCGCCGGCGAGCGCCAGCACGTCGGCCAGATAGGGACCGCGGAAGGTCGACGCCGTGGGGAAGTTCATCGGCTGCTCGGTCAGTTCGTGCTGCGGCAGGGCCAGCAGCTGGTCGCGCGTGAGAATCACCTCGCCGCCCGGGATCTTGCCGGCGACGATCAAGCCGGTCTCCTGGGCCAGCGCCGGCAGCGGCGCGACGCCCAGCCACAGCATCGTCACAAGCCCACCGATAACCGCCGCCGCTATTCGTCGTACCATGCTATTTTCCTTGTGCATCAGATTGTTAAGCCATCGGAAACGGCATTGTCTGCCATCCCGCCGCAGGCCGGAACCCCGCATTCCGGCGCGACCCATTGCCCCGAGGGAATACCCCTCATTGAACTCGCTGCCCGCCTTCGTTATGAAGCCCGCGACCGCCGCAGACCGCCGGCTCCAGACACTATTGTATCAAAGGGACGTGCAATGAAGCTCACCCGCAAAGTCCGCGACATCCTCGGCCACTACGAAAGCGACAATCCGGGCACCAAGGCCAACCTGGCTCGTATCCTGATGAACGGTCGCCTGGGCGGCACCGGCAAGCTGGTGATCCTCCCGGTGGACCAGGGCTTCGAGCATGGCCCGGCGCGCAGCTTCGCGCCCAACCCGCCGGCCTATGACCCGCACTACATGTTCGAGATCGCCATCGAGGCCGGCCTTTCCGCCTACGCGGCCCCCCTTGGCATGATCGAAGCCGGCGCCGACACCTTCGCCGGGCAGATCCCGACCATCCTCAAGCTCAACTCCTCCAATTCCCTCTCGCGCATCAAGGACCAGGCGGTGACCGCCACCGTGAACGACGCGTTGCGCCTCGGCTGCTCGGCCATCGGCTTCACCATCTATCCGGGCTCCGACAACGCCTTCGACATGATCGAGGAGTTCCGCGAGCTCAGCGCCGAGGCGAAGGCCGTCGGCCTCGCCGCCGTGCTGTGGTCCTACCCGCGCGGCGACACGCTGTCGAAGGAAGGCGAGACGGCGATGGACATCTGCGCCTATGCCGCGCACATGGCGGCGCTGGCCGGCGCCCACATCATCAAGGTGAAGCCGCCGACAGCCTTCCTCGAGCAGCCCGAGGCGAAGAAGGTCTACGAGAAGGAGAAGATCGCCATCGGCACGCTCACCGAGCGCATCCGCCACGTCGTGCAGTCCTGCTTCGACGGCAAGCGCATCGTGGTCTTCTCCGGCGGTGCCGCCAAGGGCGAGGCAGGCATTTTCGAGGAAGCCCGCGCCATCCGCGATGGCGGCGGCAACGGCTCGATCATCGGCCGCAACACCTTCCAGCGCCCGCGCGAGGACGCCCTGAAGCTGCTCGACACCCTGGTCAAGATCTACCAGGGCAAGGAGTAAGGGTCATCGCGACCCCCAAGACCGACGCGGAGCAGCCGGCGGAACCCTGCCGGCTGTTTCTGCGCCTGAAATCAGGTGCGAGCCTGGCAGACCTCGATGCACGGCTCGCCGATCCGCTGGTGGCGAGCGTGCTGTTGCCGGCCGGGCTCGCCGCCGACGCGGCGGGCCGCACGCTGGTCAGGCGGATCCAGGATGCCGACCGTCCCGCCCTGGTCCGCGACGACGTCGAGCTACGCGCCGCCCTGGAAGCCGACGGAGTCCATCTCGCCGACTTTGCCGCGGTGAAGGCGCTGCGGCGCAAGCTGGGCGACGGCGTCATCATCGGCGCCGAATGCCAGCCGGAGCGCCATGCCTGTATGGTCGCCGCCGAGGACGGCGCGGATTACGTCGCCATCCGCGTCACCCGCGAGAACCGCGCCGAGGCGCTCGACCTCCTCGCCTGGTGGCAGGAGATGATGACGGTGCCGATCGTGGCGCTGCTGGAAGCCGACACCGATCCGTCGGCCTTCACCACCTGCGCGGATTTCGTCTCGCCGCCGGGCGCGTAGCACCGGCGGTCGCCCGGTTCAGGCTGCCGGCTTCAACCGCTCCTCGACCAGCCGCACCCAGATGCTGGCGCCGATCGGCAGGATCCCGTTGTTGAAGTCGTATCTGGTGTCGTGCAGGAACGCCTTGTGCTCGGCATCCGCGTAGCCGAGCATGAAGTAGCAACCCGGCCGCTCCTGCAGCATGAAGGCGAAATCCTCCGACCCCATCTCCGGCGGCGGATCGCGCAGGATGTTCTCCTCGCCAACCACGCCCGCCGCGACCTTGGCGAGGAAGCGCGCCTGCTCCGGCGTGTTGATGGTGGGGGCGAACAGCGTCTGGAAGTCGATCTCGGCGCGCGCGCCGCGCATCTCCGCGTGGCCATTCGCGATCTTGCGGATCGCGTTCTCCAGGTTCTCGCGCACCGCCGGATCGAAGCAGCGCACGGTGCCGATCAGCGTCGCGTGATCGGGGATCGTGTTGAAGGCCTCGCCCGCCTTGATCGCGCCGACAGTCACGATCGCAGGTGACATGGCGTCGATGATGCGGCCTGGCAGGGCTTCGATGTCCAGCAGGATGCGCGCGGCGATCGGGATCGGGTCGCAGGCCAGATGCGGCATCGCCGCGTGGCCGCCGGCGCCGTGGATCTTGATCTCGAAACGATCGCAGGCCGCGGCAAGCGCCCGCTCATGCACGATCACCTGGCCGAAGCGGCGCTCGGAGTTGTGCAGCGCATACACCTCCTCGCAGGGAAAGCGCTCGAACAGGCCATCGGCCAGCATCGCCTTGGCGCCGCCGAGACCCTCCTCGGCCGGCTGGAAGATGAAATGCACCGTGCCGGCGAAATCCGGCGACTTGGCCAGCGCGCAGGCGGCGCCCAGCAACATGGCGGTGTGGCCGTCATGCCCGCAGGCGTGCATGCGGTTCGCGTTCTGCGAGGCATAGGGCAGCCCGGTCGCCTCGTGCATCGGCAAGGCGTCCATGTCCGCGCGGATGCCGATGCTGCCGCCCTTGCCGGCCCGACCCTGCAAGGTGCCGACCACCCCGGTGCGGCCGACGCCTTCGACCGTCGCAATTCCCCAGCTGCGGAGCTTCTCGGCGACGAAGCCGGCCGTGGTGTGCTCCTCGAAGCCGAGTTCCGCGTGCTGGTGGATGTGGCAGCGCCACTTGGACATCTCGGGGTGAAGCTGCTGAACCGAGGGAACGATCTTCATGTGAACCTTTCAACGGTTGATTGTTGAAGCAACAAAAGATCGGGTCGCGCGCGCGCCTTTCCGAGCGTTGCGCGATGCGAAACTGCGCAACCACCATAGGGACGACGTGCCCCCGGCACAATTCCGCGCGCCCTCGTTTCAAGCGCTTCGCGAAAAGTCCGGCGGACGCTACATCAAACATATTGTGATCACAAGTTTTGTGATGCTAATATCTCTGCCACCCGCTTTACGTGAGTGGCCGGCGGCGCGAGCTGGCGGATGGGACTGCGGCATCCACCGCAATCAAGAACAAAAAAACTTCGGGCGGGCGCCAAGCCGGAACGGGCATCACCCGATCCGGCAACGGGGTTTCTTGTACTCAATCAGCACTCGAAGGGAGGACGTCCATGAACGAGGTCAACAACAAGCTGGACCTGGCGAAGAAGCTCGCCGGGCGGAACAAGGTTTCACGCCGCGACTTCGTGCAGCTTGCGCTCGCCGCCGGGCTGTCGGTTTCCGCGGCGAACGCCCTGTTCGTCAGCGCCGCGCGGGCGGAGCCGAAGAAAGGCGGGCATTTCCGTGTCGGCACCGCGCACGGAACGACAACGGATTCGCTCGATCCCGCGACCTATCTCGACCCGATGATGGGCACGGTCGGCTGGGGCTTCTCCTCCAACGGCCTCACCGAGATCGACGCCGAGGGCAAGATCATCCCCGACCTGGCGGAGAGCTTCGAGCCCTCCGAGGCGAACAAGGTCTGGGCCTACACCTTGCGCAAGGGCGTCCAGTTCCACAACGGCAAGGAGGTCACCGCCGAGGACGTCGTCGTCTCCTTCCAGCATCACATGGGGCCGGATTCGAAGTCGGCCGCGAAATCCGTGCTCGCCTCGATCGCGGAGGTGAAGGCGGACGGCAACAAGGTGGTCTTCACGTTGAACGGCCCGAACGGCGACTTCCCATACCTGACCAGCGACTATCACCTGCCCATCATGCCCGCGAAGGACGGCAAGGCCGATTGGGCGTCCAAGGTCCGCACCGGCCCCTACATGATCGACAAGGTCGACCCTGGCGTGCGCGCGAGCCTCACGCGCAATCCCAACTACTACCGCGACGCCTGGTTCGACGAGGTCTCCGTCATCACCATCCCCGACGTCGCCGCGCGCACGAACGCCCTCGTCTCCGGCGAGGTCGACTATATCGACCGCTGCGACCTCAAGACCTTGAACATGCTCAAGGCCAGCTCCGATCTGGATATCACGCAGACGACCGGCTATGGCCACTACATCCTGGCGATGATCACCACGATGGCGCCGTTCAACGACCCCAACGTCCGCAACGCCATCAAGTTCGCCATCGACCGCGAGGAGATCTCGCAGAAGGTGTTCGCCGGCATCAATCCGCCGGGCAACGACAATCCCATCGCGCCGAGCGTGAAGTTCGCCACCAACCCGGAACCGATCCACAAATACGATCCGGAGCGGGCGAAGAGCCTGCTGAAGAAGGCCGGCCTGGAGAAGCTGAGCATCGACCTCAACGTCGCCGACATCGCCTTCGCCGGCGCGATCGACACCGGCACGCTGATCCGCGAGCAGGCCAAGGCGGCCGGCATCGACGTCAACGTCGTGCGCGAGGCCGATGACGGCTACTGGGACAACGTCTCGATGAAGAAGCCCTTCTGCGCCTCCTTCACCAACGGCCGGCCCACGGCGGACTGGCAGTTCACGCTCTATTACGCCGCCGGCGCCGCGTGGAACGAGACCTTCTGGAGCAACGATCGCTTCAACGAGCTGCTCGGCCAGGCGCGCTCGGAGACCGACGAAGCGAAACGCGCCGCGATGTACGCCGAGATGCAGCAGATCATCCACGACGACGGCGGGCTCATCAACCTGGTCTGGAGCACCTATGTCAGCGCCAACTCGAAGAAGCTGGCGCATGGCAAGATCGCATCGAACTGGGACCTCGACGGCCAGAAGATCGCCAACCGCTGGTGGTTCGCCTAGACCCGGACCGCGGCAAGAAGGTGACAGCCCCGGCGCCTTGTGCGCCGGGGCTGCCTATTTGGCGGGTCGCGAACGGATATGACGTTGTCTTGGGCGGCCAAAACGGTTAGGTAGAAATCGTCCACAAACGACGGTTTTCCGCCTCAGGTCGCCAGTTTTATGAATTTTCTCTTATGCAGGGATTTGCCGGGATGACCGGCCACGCCGGCGCCGCCGCGCAAGCCGCCCGCGCGCCGAAGCCGACGGTCAGCTTCGAGTTCTTTCCGCCCAAGAGCCCGGCGGCGGAAGGCCAGCTCTGGGCGGCGATCCGCGCGCTGGAGCCGCTGCTGCCCGATTTCGTCTCGGTCACTTATGGCGCGGGCGGCAGCACGCGCGACGCCACCTTTGGCACCGTGACCCGCATCTTCGGCGAGACGCATCTGCGCCCGGCGGCGCATCTGACCTGCGTCGGCCAGAGCCGGGCCGAGATCGAGGAATTGCTGCAACGCTACTGGGCGGCGGGCGTGCGCCACATCGTGGCCCTGCGCGGCGACCCGCCGGCCGGCGGCACCTACCAGCCGCATCCGGAAGGCTACGCCAACGCCGCCGAACTGGTGGCCGGCATCAAGCGCGTGGCGGATTTCGAGATCAGCGTCGCGGCCTATCCGGAGACCCATCCGCAGGCCAACTCGCCGCAATCCGACCTCGACAACCTGAAGCGCAAGTTCGACGCCGGCGCCGACCGCGCCATCACCCAGTTCTTCTTCGACAACGCGAAGTTCCTGGACTTCCTCGACCGCGCCGCGGCCGCCGGCATCGCCGGGTCGATCGTGCCCGGCATCCTGCCCGTCACCAATTTCGCCCAGATGACCAAGTTCGCCGCCATGTGCGGCGCCAGCGTGCCGGACTGGCTGGCCGATCTGTTCGAGGGGCTGGACGAGGATCCCGACACCCGCCGCCTGGTGGCCGCCATGGTGACCACCGAGCAGATGCGCGCCCTGCAGGCGGCCGGCATCAACACCTTCCACATCTACACGCTGAACCGGGCCGACCTGACCCTCGGCATCTGCCGGCGCATGGGCCTGAAGCCGGCCAAGCTGGTCGGCGTCATGGCGCCGCTCTCCGAAGCGACGCCGCCGGTTCAACGCGACCCGAATTTCAGGTAAGACTATCCGCGCTCGACGCGTGATCGACGCAAGCACAAGCGAGGCCGATGCAGCTGGACAAACTGAGGGCGGAAGATCTTCCGCGCGAAATCGAGGCGCTGGCGGAATTGCTGCACCATTGCGTGCATGCCGGCGCCAGCGTCAGTTTCGTCCTGCCCTTCACCATGCACGACGCCCGCGCCTACTGGCGCGAGCAGGTGGCGCCGGGCCTGAAGGCCGGCACGCGGCACCTGATCGTGGCGCATCTGGACGGCGAGTTGGTGGGCACCGTGCAGCTGAACCTCGACACGCCGCCGAACCAGCGCCACCGCTGCGAGATCTTGCGGCTGCTGGTGCATCCCGACGTCCGGCGGCAGGGCGTCGGCAACAAGCTCCTGGTCGCCGCCGAGCGCGTGGCGAAAGGCGAAAGCCGCAGCCTGATCACCCTCGACACCCGGCCCGGCGACGGAGCCGAAGCACTCTATCGCGGTCTCGGCTACCAGATCGCCGGCATCATCCCGCGCTATGCCAAGGCGCCCGATGCCGACCGACTCGAGGACACCGTGATCATGTACAAGGAACTGGCCTGAAGCGGGCGGCCGCTACGGCACCAGCCTGGCGAGGCCGGATCGCTTGTCGACCTCGTAACGCTCGACCAGCGAGCCCTCGGTGGTGACCACCTCGCCGACGATGGTGTCGGCATCCTTGTCTTCGACCTTGCCGACCTTGAGATGCGGGTTGCCGCGCGCCGCCAGCATCCGTTCCAGATTGTAGGTGACGTCGGCGGCGCCCAGCTGCGCCGGCGCCGGCAGCATGACAAAGCCTGCCGCGCCGTTCATCATCCCGCCACCCATCATGCCGGGGCGCATGTCGTCGTCGTGCATCATCCCCATCATGCCGCCATTCATCATGCCACCGTTCATCATGCCCGGACCCATCATGCCGTCCTGATGCATCATGCCCATCATCGGGCCCATCATTCCGGGGCCCATCATTCCTCCGCCCATCATTCCCTGGCCCATATTCCCCTGGCCCATATTCCCCTGGCCCATATTCCCCTGGCCCATCATGCCGGGACAGCCTTGCGCCCCGCCCATCGGACCCTGGTTCATCATGCCGGGACCGACGTTGCCGGGACCCATCATGTTCTGGCCCATCTGCTGCTGCGCCGAGGCGGGTCCGCCTGCCGCCAGGAAAGCCACGCTTGCCAGCACGAGTGCCATCGCCGCCACGCCGGATTTTGCCAGTCGCATCGTCGCCTCCATGAAGCCGTACAGTTCGGATAAATTCATTAAGCGCCCAAACCTCGCCCGCCGCAATCATCCGCGACGCCGCGGGCCGGCGGCTCGGGCCGCAAGCCCAGCCGACGCCCACCTCATTCAACATATTGATTTGTCATGTAGATTTTATGATGAGCGGCGCCCGTGGCGCGGCTTTACTCCGCCCGGCCACTTTGGTAGCTTCCGCGCCGAAATCCCCGACAGATCAAGGGCCAACGGGTTGATCCCATGAAAATCAACGGCAATTCCATTCGTCCCGGCAACATCATCGAGCACCAGGGCCGGCTGTGGCGCGCGACCAAGATTCTCGAGCGGCGACGAATACACCTTCATGGACCAGGTGACTTTCGAACAGATCACCCTGAACGCCGACCTGATCGGCGATCCGGCGGTGTTCCTGCAGGAAGGCATGGTGGTGACCCTGGAGAGCTACGAAGGCTCGCCGATCTCGGTCGAGCTGCCGGAGACGGTGATCATGGAGATCGTCGAGGCCGATGCGGTGGTCAAGGGCCAGACCGCGTCTTCGTCCTACAAGCCGGCCAAGCTGGAGAACGGCGTGCGCGTCATGGTGCCGCCGCATATCGGCACCGGCACGCGCATCGTGGTGAACACCGCCGACGCCACCTATGTCGAGCGCGCGAAAGACTGACTGAGTAACGATGCCGCGGCCTGCGCCGCGGCATTCCGCCATCCTGCTTTTTGAACCGTCGATTGGAATCCGCATGACGCCGCGCTCGGCCCTGCTCAACGTGATGACTCGCGCCGTCGACAAGGCGGCGCGCGCCTTGAAGCGCGATTTCGGCGAGGTCGAGCAATTGCAGGTCTCGACCAAGGGGCCGTCGGATTTCGTCTCCAACGCCGACCTCAAGTCCGAGCGCATCCTGCGCGAGGAGCTCGCCAAGGCGCGGCCGGGCTTCAGCTTCCTCGCCGAGGAGAGCGGCGTCACCGACGGCAGCGACGCCGAGCATCGCTGGATCATCGACCCGCTCGACGGCACCACCAATTTCCTGCACGGCCTGCCGCATTTCGCCATTTCCGTCGGGCTGGAGCGGTCGGGCGAGCTCATCGCCGGCGTGGTCTACGACCCGATCAAGGACGAGATGTTCGTGGCCGAGAAGGGCGGCGGCGCCTTCCTGAATGACCGCCGCCTGCGGGTCTCGGCGCGCAAGAACCTGGGCGAATCGCTGCTGGCGACCGGCATTCCGTTCCGCGGCCATGGCGACACCAGCGACTTCAAGCGCCAGCTCGACTTCGCCATGAACGAGACGGCCGGGGTGCGCCGGCTCGGCGCCGCGGCGCTCGACCTCGCCTATGTCGCGGCCGGCCGCTACGAGGGATTCTGGGAGGAAGGCCTGTCGCCCTGGGACGTGGCGGCGGGAATCCTGCTGGTGCGCGAGGCCGGCGGCTACGTGTCCGACCTCAAGGGCGGCCAGACCATGCTGCATGGCGGCACCATCCTGGCCAGCAACGGCCTGCTGCACGCGCCGCTCCAGGCGGCCCTGAAGCCGCACTGACGCCGCGCCGGCCGGCCCGGCGGCCGCGCCCGGAGGCGTCGGTCAGTGCCGCGATGGGACCGGCGGCCCGGAAAGACCACCGAACCGGGGCGTGAAATCGCGTTGTGGGAGCGTTTTCGGATCGGTTATAGTCCCCCAACGCCGAATGGCGGGTCTGGTGAGGCTGAATTTCCGAAGAAATGTCCAGGGGTTACACCATGTCTCGAACCTGCCCCAGCATGACCCTGGGTCGCCGCAACAAGCGCTGGCTGATTCTCTCGGCAGCCCTGCTATCGGGTGCGCTCATCTGGGACGGGGCACAGACCCCCGCCGCGGCCCAGGCCGCACCCAACCAGGTCATCGTCAACATGGACGTGCTGAACACCCTGCCCGGTGCCTATGGCGCGCAGGGATTCCAGCCCTACGGCCAGCCGGGCTACGCCACGGCGCCGCAAGCGCAGTTCCTGCCCGGCGGCGCGCCGCAGGGCTATGCCGCCCCGCTGGGTGCGCCGCGTTATCTGCCGCCCTATACGCCCTATGGCACGGCGCCGGCCGCGGCGCTGCCGCTGGCCCCGGGCCTGGCCGGACTCGCCGTGCCGCCGTCGACCACCCCGTCCAGCGTGCTGACCACGCTTGGCCCCGACGGGCGGCCGATCCAGCCCATCAAGCTGAAGAAGCCCGGCTCCACCACCAAGAAGCCGAAGAAGAAGCAGACCTACGCGCCGCCGGCCGAGACCGCCGCGGCGCCGGCGCCGGAGCCGGTCGAGCCCGCGCCGTTGCCCGACACCTCCGACGACCAGGTCGCGGCGGTGACGCCGCCCACCCCGCCGGCCGAGCCGGCCGAGATGCCGGACCAGGTGCCGATGCCGGAAGCGACTCCGGTCCCCGAAGCCACGGCCCCGGATTCGACGGCTTCGGTGGTCACCGCCCCGCCGGCGCCGGAACCGCCGGCCGAGGAAGCCACCGCGCCGGAAGCCCCCGCCGAAGAGCAACCGGCCGCCGAGCAGCCGGCCGAGGCCGCGGCCACGCCTGAGGCACCCGCCGAGGCTCCGGCTGAGGCCCCGGCCGAAGGCGCCACGGAAGAGACCGCGACCGCCGAAGCCCCGGCCGAGCCGGACAACAGCGGCCCGGCGGCGCCGATCCCGCAAGGCGGCATCCGCATCGTCTTCCCGAGCGACGTGAACGAGGTCCCGACCGAAGCCAATGCCGCGCTGGACGACCTCGCCGGGCAGATGCTGGCCGACGAGAGCATGCGCATCCAGATCCTGTGCTATGCCGGCGGCACCACCGACACCGAGAGCAAGGCGCGGCGCAAGTCGCTCGCCCGCTGCATCAACATCCGGCAATACCTGTTCAAGAAGGACGTGCGCACCACGCGCATGGACGTGCGGGCGCTCGGCCTGAAATCCGAGGGCCAGCCGGCCGACCGCGTCGACATCGTGCCGGCCGGTTCGTGAGCGGCTGCTTCGTGAGCATCGCGGGCGGCACGAACGGCGCGACCAAGGGCGGGAGAAAGTTCGCAATCCGATGAGCCGTCCACTCCCCCAGCTGCTGTGGATGGTTGTCGGCCTGGTCGCCGCCGGCGCGGTCGTGTTCCTGCTCTGGGCGCGGATCAACGTCGCCTTCCTGCACAATCCGGCGCTGAACAGCGGCATCCTGGTGGTGCTGCTGGTCGGCACCATTTTCGCCTTCTACCAGGTGTTCCGCCTCAACACCGACATCAACTGGATCGAGAACTTCCAGCGCGGCGGCTCGCCCGGCTCCTTCGACCAGCCGCGGCTGCTCGCCCCGCTGGCGGCGATGGTGAAGGACAAGCAGCACAACCGCCTCACCATGTCGGCGACCGCGCTGCGCTCGGTGCTGGACGGCATCCAGGCGCGCCTCGATGAGCATCGCGAGATTTCCCGCTACCTGATCACGCTGCTGATCCTGCTCGGCCTGCTCGGCACCTTCTGGGGCCTGCTCGGCACCATCAACGCGGTGGCCGCGGCGATCCACGGCCTCGACCTCACCAGCAGCGATCCGGCCGCCCTGTTCGACGATCTGAAGCGCAGCCTGGAAGGGCCGCTGGACGGCATGGGCACCGCCTTCTCCGCCTCGCTGTTCGGCCTCTCCGGTTCGCTGCTGCTGGGCTATTTCGACCTGCAGGCGGGCCAGGCCAACAACCGCTTCTTCGGCGAGCTCGAGGACTGGCTCTCCGGCCAGACCAAGCTGACCAGTGGCGGCGGCATGATCGAGGGCGACCAGCCGGTGCCGGCCTATATCCAGGCGCTGCTGGAACAGACCGCGGAGAGCCTCGACAACCTGCAGCGCACCATCTCGCGCACCGAGGCCGACCGGCTGCAGGCCAGCAACAACTTCAAGGTGCTCGCCGACCACATGATCGGCCTCACCGACCAGCTGCGCCAGCAGCAGCAGGTGGTGCAGCGCCTGATGGAGACGCAGACCGACATGCGCGGCGTCATCGCCAAGCTGGCCGACGTGGCCCAGCATGGCGGCTTCGGCCTCGATCCCAACAGCCGCACGCATCTGCGCAACATCGACGCGCTGCTGGCCCGCATGGCCGACGACATCAGCTCCGGCCGCAACAACGCGGTGCAGGAACTGCGCAGCGAGATCAAGCTGCTGACCCGCACCATCGCCGTCGCCGCCGGCATGGAACAGCAGCAGCGCAGCTAGCGGCGCGGGAGCCCGGGAGACAGCATGGCTCTCAGCAATCGCCGCCACGCCCGACAGATCGAAGCCTGGCCCGGCTACGTCGACGTGCTGTCGACGCTGCTGATGGTCATCGTCTTCGTGCTGATGATCTTCGTCATCGGCCAGCTGTTCCTGAGCCAGGCCCTGAGCGGCCGTGACGAGGCGCTGGCCAAGCTGAACCGGCAGATCGCCGAGCTGGCGGACATCCTCGCTTTGTCGCAGAAGAATGCCACCGAGCTGCAGAGCCAGGTCGACCAGCTGTCCGGCGCGCTCACCAAGTCCACCGCCGAGCGCGACGACCTGAAGAACCAGCTGGTCGTGGTGATGGGCGAGCGCGACGCGCTGCAGGCGCAGATCGGCGATTTGCAGCAGAAGCAGAGCAGCTTCGACGCCCAGCTCGCCGCCCAGGCGGCGCTGACCGAGGAGGCGAAGAAGAAGCTGGAGGACGCCTACAAGTCGATCGAGGCCGACCAGGGCAAGATCAACGCCCTGCTGACCGACATCGCCGCGCTGCAGAGCCTGCGCGACGAGCTGATGAAGAAGCTGGGCGACAAGGACGTCGAGAAGGAGGAGATCAGCAGCGAGGCGCAGAAGCGCGTCGAGCTCCTGAACCAGCAGATCCTGGCGCTCCGCCAGCAGCTTTCCGACATCGCCAAGGCGCTGGAGATCTCCGAGACCAAGTCGAAGGACCAGGAGGTGCAGATCGCCGAACTGGGCCGGCGGCTCAACACCGCGCTCGCCAGCAAGGTGCAGGAACTGGCGCGCTACCGCTCCGAGTTCTTCGGGAGGCTGCGCGAGATTCTCGGCAACCGCCAGGACATCCAGATCGTCGGCGACCGCTTCGTGTTCCAGTCGGAAGTCCTGTTCGAGAGCGGCTCGGCCGATATCGGCGCTGCCGGCAAGGACCAGCTCGACGTGCTGGCGACGACGCTGATCCTGCTGACCCCGGAGATTCCCGCCGACCTCGACTGGGTGCTGCGCATCGACGGCCATACCGACGCCAGGCCGATCAGCTCGCGCGAATTCCCGTCGAACTGGGAGTTGTCGACCGCCCGCGCGGTGGCGGTGCTGAAATACCTGGAAAGCCGGGGCATTCCGCCGGAGCGCCTGGCCGCCGCCGGCTTCGCCGAGTTCCGCCCGCTCGACAGCGGCACCAGCGAAGAGGCGTATCGCAAGAACCGCCGCATCGAGATCAAGTTCGACCAGCGCTAGCGGCGCTCCCTCCCCTCCACCCAGGATCCCTTGTCATGGCGGCTTTGCGTGCGTTCCTCGGCGGCCTCATCGGCCTGATCGCCGGCGCCATCGGCACCGCCATCGTCTCGAACGAGATCATGGGCTGGATGGGGGTCTCCGATTTCGAGGGCGGCCGCGGCATGGCGGCGGTCTTCGTCTGGGGGCCGATCGGCGGCATCGTCGGCCTCGGCCTCGGCATCTGGCTGGGGCTGCGCGTCGGCCGTCGGCAAGCGCCGGTGCCGGCACCAATCACACCCGCAGCCGCCCAGGCAGGCGCCGAGACCGCCACAGGCGCCGCCCCTCAGGCCGTCAGCCAGGCCTCGAGCCACACGCTGCGTAACGTCGTCATCGCCATCGGCGGCATCGTCGCCCTGGCCGCCGGCATCCTGGCGATCCAGTACTATTCGGTGCCGCACCGGCTCGAATACGACGGCAGCGGCGCCACCCTGGAGATCGAGCTGCGCGCGCCCAGCCCCGTCGCCGCGGCGCTCGACGCCGGAGCCCTCGAGATCTCGCTCGACACCGACCTCAACCAGATGCCGGGAGACTGGGCCGACCCCGCGACGCGGACCGAAGGAGACTGGGCGATCTTGTCCGGCGAGGTCGAGCTCTACTACCGCACGGCGCAGCGCCTGCTGGTGATCCGCTTCCCGGATGGGCGCGATCTGATCTTCAATCCGCACCTCGCGGCGAAGCCCGACCCGGAAGACGGCTGGAGCGATTGGCGCAAGCCCGATTTCATCGGCGTGCCGGGCCAGGCACAGACGGCGAGACCAGGGCCGGACGAACCCTACGAATTGCGCTATCGCGTGCGCGTGTGGGGAATGGAATAGGCGGCGGCCCGCAGGCCGCCGCCCGATCCGGATATGTCGCCGCGCCTTACTTACTGACGCGCAGCTTGGACAGCGAATCGCCGATGGCGCGGAAGGCGGCGGCCAGCGATTCCTTCGACGGCGAGTCGAAGAAGAAGTCCTCTTCGCTGGCGCAGCTCTTCAGCATGTCCTTGGTCGGCTGGTCGGAGCCGTGCCCGAAGACGATGGTGTAGATCAGCACGCCGTTGCTCTTGAGGCCGGAGCAGACCGCCAGGGTCTTGTCCCGCAGCTTGACGGTCTCCGCCGTCCCCTCGTCGGTCGTGCCGAGGTTGCCGGCGGACAGGGGGCCGTAAGGTCCATACGCCGGATCGACGTCATTGAAACCGTCGGTCATGAAGATGACGGCCTTCTGCGACAGCTGCTCGTGATAGTCCAGGGGCAATTCGTTGGCATCCATGGCGCCGCCCCACAGGCCGCGCCACTTGGGCGAGATCATGCGCCAGCCCCAGACCAGGCCGGTCGGCAGGATGGTGTTGCCATTCGCCTGCAAGTTCGAGATGGCCGTCGTCAGGGTCGACTTGACGTTGGTCATGGTGGTGACCTGCGCCTTCGGACAGCTCTTGTTGGCCCAGCGATCGCTCGAGCTGCTGACGTTCTTGCTGCCGTCGGAGTTGTTGAGCCAGTCATTGGTACCGGAGATGTCCGGAAAGAAATAGACCTTGAAGGGCGAATTGGCCGGCGTCTCGTCGGTGACGTCGTTGCCGTCCGAATAGCGCTCCTCGAAGCAGCCGCCCCAGGCGTGGGTATACTTGTGGGTGGAGGGCAGCGAGTTGCCCGACGGGCCGACCATCCAGTCGTCGACCAGCGTCACCGGGTCAGTGCGCGTGCTGATGGCGGGGCGCGTCGGCGTGTCGTTCGACGACATGGTGGCGCGGCCGTTATTGCCGGTGGTGGGACAATGCGGTGTCGACGAGGTGTTGGTCGTGCCGATGCAATTGTCCTTCGCGGCGCGGGTCGCGTAGTCCGAGCTCCAGCCGGTGCGGCTGGTGCCGACGTTCACCGATTGCGAGAACGGAACGATGCCGACCCAGAGGTCGTCCACCGTCGAATTGCTGCCGAACAGGATGTTGATCAGGTCGGTGGCCGAGGTCTTGAGGGCCGAGATCTTGGTGGTGGAATCGTAGGGCGATCCGCCCACCGCCTGGGTCATCGAGCCGGTCACGTCGAGCACCAGGGCCACTTCGAGGCCCTTGGTCTCGCGGGTGATTTCCGAGCGCGCCGAGACCTGCATGGTGGTCTCACCGAAGATGCGCATGAAGGTGGTCGGCAGGGTCGCCGTCGCCTCCAGCGTCACCAGGCTGTTGTCGTCGGACAGCTCCAGGTCGAAATTGGTGATCGTTGCCTCGATGGTCTCGCCGTTGAAGTTGGCGTCGAGGTATTTCTGCGCCTCCGGCTTCAGGTCGTCGGAGTCCAGGGTCTGGCCGACGATGGCGCCAGCCGCCAGACCGGCGGAATCGAGCGAGGCCTGCAGCTTGGATTGGGCGACCTGGCCGCGGCCGACGTCGACCGCGACGCCGACGGCGCCGACCAGCGTGATCATGGCGACGCCGACCAGGGGCGCGACCGAGCCGCGCTCGCAGGACCAGAGCCCGGCCAGCTTGCGGCCGGACCGGCGAAGCAGGGTCAGGTGTTGAGCGAACATGGATCCCCCGGCGAGTTGGTGAGCGAGCCCAGACGCGGTTTGAAGAACGCACGGCGATAGATCACGGCCTCGTCGAACATGAGGCCGGGCATGATGGGTTCGTATTTGTAGTAGATCTCGGCGACGATCACGTTGTCCTTCTCGACCAGCGTGAGGTCCTGCGGCAGTTCGGCGTCGTCGCCCTTCGCGCCGAGCTTGCTGAGCGCGGCGAAGTCGCCGGTCTTCTCGGCCTGCCAGTTCACGATGGGCACCGTCTCGCCCTGCGGCACGTAGACCGAGCTGACAAAGATCACGCCGTTGGAGTCGAACTCGAACGGCTCCATGATGCGGTTGGAGGCGGCGACCAGCTGCTGCAGGCCCTCGCAGCTCACAGTCTGCGACTGGGTCACGACGTCGGCGAGCGTGACGGCGAGCTTCTCCACCTTCTGTGTCGACCAGATCTTGAAGGTGACCTCGGTGCAGCCGATGAAGGTGGTGAGCAGCACGGGCAGCAGCAACGCCGCCTCCACCGCGGCCACGCCGCCAGTGTCATGCCAGAAGTTGCGGAGCTGTCGCATCATGGCATCGACCTCAATAGGGCTCGTTCTTGACCACCGAATAGGCGGTCAGGTTGAAGATGCCGTCCTCGCCCAGCAGGCGGTTCATCAACGGCGTCATGATCGTCCACGGATAGGTGATGGTGTAGATGACCACGTTGTCGGCGCCGCCGAAGCCGGTGCAGCCGTCGCAGAAATTGTTGCCGTTGGTATCGGTGTATTCGCCCGTCTGCGGAACGCCGTCGTCGTTGGTGTCGTTCCACGGCTCGCTGGTGCCGACGGAGCCGAAATCGGCATAGGCCTTGGCATCGATCTCGAGCTTGTTCATGTCGATCAGCGGGCCGACGCGGCGCTCAATCTCGGCGCGGATGGTCTCCGACTGGTCGAGGCCGGAATCGAGATCGACGAAACCGGTCTTGCCGAGGCGCGACGACAGGTTGGTCGCCGCCTCGAGGCTGTTGCTGACCGTCATGGCGGCGCTGAATTCCAGGATGCCGACCATCAGGTAGATGACGGGAATGGCGACGAAGGCGAATTCCACGGCGGTGGTGCCGCCGGTGTCGCGCCACAGGCCGAGCAGGCGCCGCCAGCGCGATCCGGCGCGCGGCTTGCCCGCCCCCTGGCGGGGCGCTGCGGAAACCTCTTGCGTCTTGCGGCACGTCGACATGGTCATTGGACCCCGAGTCCTGATCTGCCGTTGTTCCAATCGTCTGGAGAAAGCCCTCTCGCCAGATCGATAAAATTTTAAATTCTTTTGTTTTTTTAGGTACTTAGCGTCCTCATTTGTGCGCCCCATTCGTTAATAGGACGTTAAGACGCGCGGCGCGGCGCAGGGTGTCGCCACCGCAACCATTGGCAATTTTGCCCCTGAGAGGGAAAGGCATGGTTAAGCGGGTAGAGATTTTTGCGGCGGCTTGACCGCCGGGGATCAGCCTTCGGCGGCGGCGCGGAGCTGCGGCTGGTCGAATTGCAGGGCCGCCAGGCGGGCATAGAGCCCGCCGGCCCGGATCAGCTCGGCATGGGTGCCGATGGCATCGATCCGCCCCTTGTCGAGGACGACGATGCGGTCGGCCTTCAGGATGGTGGCCAGGCGGTGGGCGATGACCAGGGTGGTGCGCTCCTTCATCACCTCGTCCAGCGCCACCTGCACGATCTGCTCGGATTCGGCATCGAGGGCGCTGGTCGCCTCGTCCAGCAGCAGCAGGGCCGGATTGCGCAGGATGGCCCGCGCGATGGCGATGCGCTGGCGCTGACCGCCGGACAGCCGCACGCCGCGCTCGCCAAGGAACGTGTCGAGGCCCTGGGGCAGTCGCTCGAGGAAGTCGAGCGCATGGGCCGCCTTGGCCGCGGCGCGCACCTCGGCATCGCCGGCATCGGGCCGGGCGTAGCGGATGTTGTCGCGGGCGCTGGTGGCGAAGATGGTGGGGTCCTGCGGCACCACGCCGATCGCCGCGCGCAGCTGCGCCGGGTCGAGGTCACGGATGTCGATGCCGTCGAAGCGGATGCGGCCGGCCTCCGGGTCGTAGAAACGCAGCAGCAGCTGCATGACCGTGGTCTTGCCGGCGCCCGACGGCCCGACGATCGCCACCCGCTCGCCGGGTTTCACGTCGAGGGTGAAATCATCCAGCGACGGCGCGTTGGGGCGCGAGGGGTAGTGAAAGGTGACGTGCTCGAAGGCGACCGCGCCGCGGCTCGGGCTCGGCAGCGGCGTCGGGTTCGCCGGGGCCAGCACGACGGGCCGGGTGGCGAGCAGTTCGGCGATGCGCTCCATGGCGCCTGCCGCGCGCTGCAGATCGCCGATCACCTCGCTGACCGCGCCGAGCGCGCCGGCCAGGACCACGGCGTAGAAGACGAAGGCGGAGAGCTGTCCGGCGCTGATCCGGCCGGCCACCACGTCGGCGCCGCCGACCCACAGCACCACGCTGATCGAGCCGAAGACCAGCAGGATGACGACGCCGGTCAGCACCGCGCGCCAGCGGATGCGCGCCAGCGCGGTGGAGAAGGCATCCTCCGTGCGCTCGGCGAAACGCTTGCGGTCGTGCGGCTCGTGCGCGAAGGCCTGCACCGTGCGGATGCCGTAGAGCGCCTCGCTCGCCTCGGCGCTGACATCGGCGATGCGGTCCTGGCTGAGGCGCGACAGGCGGCGCACCTTGCGCCCGAAGACGACGATCGGCGCCACCACCAAAGGCACCACCGCCAGCACCAGCAGCGTCAGCTTGGTCGAGGTGATGAACAGCATCACCATGCCGCCGATGATCAGCAGCGTGTTGCGCAGCGCGATGGATACCGAGGACCCGACCACCACCTGCAGCAGCGTGGTGTCGGTGGTGAGGCGCGAGACCACCTCGCCGGTGCGCGTGATCTCGAAGAAGCCGGGGCTCAAGCCGATGATGTGGTCGAACACCGCCTTGCGGATGTCGGCCACCACCCGCTCGCCCACCCAGGACACCAGGTAGAAGCGCGAGAAGGTGCCGAAGGCAAGCAGCACCGACACGCCGAACAGGATCAGCACCGCGCGGTCGAGCAGCCCGGCGTCCCCGGTGCTGAAGCCCTGATCGATCAGCAGCTGCAAGCCGCGGCCCATGGCGAGGGTGGTACCGGCGGCGATCAACAGCGCCAGCGTGGCGCCGGCCATCTGCCAGCGATAGGGAATGGCGAAGCGGAACAGCGTCAGCAGCTGACGGTAGTTGCGCGAAGTCTCGCGGTCGCTGGGGGCGGGCGTGCGAGCCATGCGCGGGGCTATGCGGTCAGCGCGACGTGGCGGCCGGAAGCGGCGGCCAGCTCTTCGGCCAGGATCGCCGGAAAGTCTACCGGGCCGGCCGGGCCTGGCCGGGTCGACCGCCAGCCCTCGGCGCCGGAAGCGAAATGCCACGCCCCGCTTTTCGGCGAGGACAGCCAGATCTCGCGGTTGGGGGCGTGCTTGTTGACGATATAGGTGGCGCCGCCCGGCAGCTCGATGGTCAGGATGCCGCTCTCCAGATCGACCTCCAGCCAGTCGCCCAGCTGGCTTTCGATCTGCTCGAACAGCCCGTCCAGGACCTGGCCGGCCTGACGCTCGAAATCGACCTGGTTCATGGTGCCCTGGGTCCCCGTCCGCCGCGATCCGTGGAGTGCTAGATATAGGAAGCCTTCGGGCGCAGCCATCGCCGCCCGCCGCGGAATCAGGGGATTAACGAATTCCGGGCACGAAAACAAGGACATGCCGCTTTGCCGCGGCGACGGGCCGCCCTGGCCCCACCCCGCCCCACGCCGGCCCGGCCTTGCAACCGGCGGGGGCCTTCGCTATAACCCGCGCCGAAATCGAGGAGTTAGACCATGAAGGCCAAGATTCACCCGGACTACCACGAGATCAACGTGGTGATGACCGACGGCACCAAGTTCACCACCCGCTCCACCTATGGCAAGCCGGGTGACACCATGCATCTGGACATCGACCCGAAGTCGCATCCGGCCTGGACCGGCGTGCATCGCCTGATGGACAGCGGCGGCCAGCTCGCCAAGTTCAACAAGCGTTTCTCGGGCATGGGCCTGAAGCAGAAGTAACAGCGGCGCATCCGCCGCGGTCATCGCAGGGCCGGCGCAGATTTGCGCCGGCCTTTTTCTTTGGCGATGGGAAGTGCGCTGCGCGACGCGGCGCCGTGCCGGGGTGGCTGCTTGTGCGGCTACTTGTCCAGCTTCGGACCGATGCTGAGTCCCTTGCCGGGAAAGGTCAGCTCGCTCTGGCGGATCTGGTCGGCGGCGCGGTTGGCGGCGAGTTCGTCCAGCCGGGCGATCCGGCGATAGAGCGCGTAGGAGCGTCCCAGCAACTGGCGCAGCTCTTCCGGCAGACTCGGGTTGTCGTCGCCATGGGCGTTGAGACAGAGCTCGCGTCCGCCGAGGCGGCGATCGTCGCGGGTGGCCTCGACCAGCGTCATCTCGCCGGCATGCACCGCGCGGTGGGTGAGCAGCCAGGCCAGGACCTGGGTCAGGCGCGCGACCAGGCGCATGGATTCCATGCTGGCGGCCAGGCCGGTTTCAACCGACATGCCCTTGCGCTCGGATTCGGAGCGGTCGATGAGGTACCGGCGGGTTTCCGCCAGCAGAGCCATCGCCTCCATCATCGTTCGGTCGAAGAACTCTACTGTGGCGGTCATTACCCGGTCCCGAACCGATCAACCTGTGCGCCGCGGCTGGCGAGCGGCCTGACCGTCTCCAACCACGAGGCTGGAATAGGCGAAAGCCGTTAAGAAAGACTTAGAGGGGGCATCCCATGCGGTCAAGCGCCACGGGTCAACGTCTTGAACCCGCAGCAATCCTACCTAAATAGGACTGGTCCGAGGGCCCTTGTGGCTTCGGCGATGAACGAGCCGGCCGATGGCGGCTCGATTTGCTCAACCGTGTTGCTCATTGGAGGACATGCCATGCGTACGTTCGATCTTTCCCCCCTGTTCCGTTCCAGCGTCGGCTTCGACCGCCTGTCGCGCCTGATGGATGCCGCGGCCCGCGTCGATGAATCCGCCCTCGCCTATCCGCCGTACAACATCGAGCGGACCGGCGATGACACCTATCGCATCACCATGGCCGTCGCCGGCTTCGGCGAAGACGACCTCTCCATCGTGAACCAGGACAACCAGCTGCAGATCTCCGGCAAGCTGGCGAAAGCGGAAGAGGACAAGAACTTCCTCTATCGCGGCATCGCCGGTCGCGCCTTCGAGCGGCGCTTCACCCTCGCCGACCACATCAAGGTCGCGGGCGCCTCGCTCGTGAACGGCCTGCTGCATGTCGACCTGGTGCGCGAAGTGCCGGAGGCGATGAAGCCGCGCCAGGTGAAGATCACCAGCGCCAGCGCTTCGAAGCCGCAGGTGATCGAAGGCCAGGGCGTCGACAAGGCCGCGTAAAGGCCTGATGACGCGCAAGGCGGGCGGGTGCGGGTTTCGCGCCCGCTGACAAAAATTGGGCTAAAAAAACGGAGGGCCGCTTCGCTGGATCACCAGCGGCGGCCCTCTCGATTTTTGAAGCCTCTGCCTGTCTAACTTGCCCGGTGCTTACGCACTGGTCGTTCAGCGGTGCGAAGCCTAGAAATGCCCCCCGTCTGCGTCAAGCGAACATTGTCGTTGACAAATTCACTTCACCGTCATCACCCGGCCACCGTCTCGTCATGGCGGAAAACGCGCGCCAATGCTGCGCTGCGGACAAAAAAACACCGCCGGAGGACCGGCGGTGCGAGTTAGACAGGGAGGCATGAAACTGGATCCGAAGATCCAGGGGGGAGAGGTGGGGGAGCCCACCTTCCTGCTTGTCATAATAGGCGGCAGGACTGAATAAAGCGTTAACGATACTATCGGTCGAACGGCATAGGCCGAGCACGGCAAATCCCCGCAAAACGCCCCTATTGGGCGAGCCAGCCGCCGTCGAGCGCGATGGTTGACCCGGTGATCTGGTCGGCGGCGCTGCTGCACAGGAACAGGGCGGTCTCACCGATCTGCTCGGGGGTGGCGAATTCCTTGGACGGCTGCTTTTCGCTGAGCAACGCGGCCTTGGCGGCCTCCGGCGACAGCTTTTCGGCCACTGCCCGGGCGTCGATCTGCTTCTGCACCAGGGGGGTTAACACCCAGCCGGGGCAGATGGCGACGCAGGTGATGCCGCTGCCGGCGGTCTCCAGGGCCACCGTCTTGGTCAGCCCGACGATGCCGTGCTTGGCGGCGACATAGGCGGATTTGTCGGCCGAGGCGACCAGGCCGTGGGCGGAGGCGACATTGATGATCCGGCCCCATCCCGCCTTGCGCATGCCCGGCAGCGCCGCCTTGGTGGCGTGAAAGGCCGAGGACAGGTTGATGGCGATGATGGCGTCCCAGCGGTCGTCGGGGAACTGCTCCACCGGGGCGACGAACTGGATGCCGGCATTGTTCACCAGGATGTCGACCTTGCCGAACTTGCCGGCGGCGGTCGCCACCATGTCGCGGATCTCGGCCGGCTTCGACATGTCGGCACCGTGATAGGCGACCTCGACCTTGGCCGCGGCGGCCAGCGCCGCCCGTTCCTTCTCGATCGCGGCGGCGTCGCCGAAGCCGTTCAGCATGATGTTGGCGCCGGCCCTGGCCAGGGTTTCGGCGATGGCCTTGCCGATGCCGCTGGTCGATCCGGTGACGATGGCGCTCTTGCCGGTGAGTGTGCCCAATTCCTGGCTCCTTGTGCGGTCTATTCCGCCGACTTGAACAGCCCGGCGGCGGCGCTCAAATGCGCCTTCTTGGCGGCGATCTTCTCTTCGACGCGGCGGATTTCCGTCCGCATCTCCTCGATATAGTCATTGAGCTCCTCGATCGACAGGACGTCGAGGTTGCGCA
>JBGAGP010000048.1:0-30235 GCA_044226685.1 Dongiaceae bacterium | reverse complement strand
GACATCATCTCGATCAACTGCCCGCACACGCCGGCGACCTTCCACCTGCTCTCGGCGCGGCGGCTGAAGCTGCTGCAGCCGCGCGCCTTCATCGTCAACACCGCGCGCGGCGAGGTGATCGACGAGAACGCGCTGACCCGGATGCTGGAGAAGAAGGAAATCGCCGGCGCCGGCCTCGACGTCTTCGAGCACGAGCCGGCGGTGAACCCGAAGCTGCTGCGCCTCGACAACGTGGTGCTGCTGCCGCACATGGGCTCGGCCACCATCGAGGGCCGCGTCGACATGGGCGAGAAGGTCATCATCAACATCAAGACCTTCGCCGACGGCCACAAGCCGCCGGACCGCGTGATCGAATCGATGCTGTGAGATGCGAAGGCCCGCGCCAGACGCGGGCCTTTTTGCATTTCACCCGCCTGCACGCCTCATCTCCTCGTCACCCCGGCCTTGAGCCGGGGTCCACACATCCGCCGCACCAGCAGTTGCACGATGGATCCCGGCTCAAGGCCGGGATGACGGGCGGAGTGTAGATGCGCCTCAACGCGACCGGCTGAGCGCCAGCCACAGCCCCCCACCGATCAGGCACGCGCCGCCGGCGCGGTTGATCAGGCGCACGCGGCGCCGGGTGAGCAAGGTTCGGGCGCGGCCCACGGCCAGGGCGTAGAAGCCGTCGCTCATCAGCGCCACCGCCATCGCGGTCGGGCCCATGATCAGGATCTGCTGGTAGAAATCCCGCGCGGGATCGACGAATTGCGGCAGGAAGGCGCCGAAGAAGAACAGGGTCTTCGGATTGCTCAGCATCACCAGCATGCCCTGCAGCAGGAAACCGCCGCGCGGGCGCCGCGGATTGGCCGCTTGCTGCATCCGGCCGCCGGCGCGGAGCAGCTTCCAGCCGAGCCAGACCAGATAGGCGGCACCCGCGATCCGGAGCCAATCGAACCACCAGCCCATGCCTTCGATGACCGAGGAGAGGCCGAAGGCGACCAGCGCGATGGAGATGGCCAGCCCCGCTTGCGTGCCGAGCACGTTCAACAATCCGGCGCGCGTGCCGTGGGTCAGGCTGTTGGCGACGATGAGCGTCACCGTCGGTCCCGGGATGATCACGATGACGATGGTGGCGAGCAGATAAGCGAGATAGGTCTCCGGCGACATGACATCCTTCCCATTCCTGCGCGCTACATCATCCCACGCGGGCATTTAGTCCGGCTATGGAAATCCGCGCGATCATTGCCGCCGCAAATGCGACCATTGCCTTGCGCCGCCGCGGGAACAGCTCGGCCTACATCCGTGTCTATTGCTGGCGCAATTCACAAGATGCTTCAGGTTGTTGTGGTGCTTGTCACAGGCAAATGGAAGCGCCGCGTTTATCCTGACCACGGGCAATGACGTTGGGGCGCCATGCACACTCAGACCACACTCGCTACGCTCGCCACGGCCACAGCCGACGAGGTGATCGCCGCGCTCGGCCTGCAGCCGCATCCGGAGGGAGGGCATTTCGTCGAGACCTTCCGCGACCGCAAGCCGGGCGGCGAGCGCGGCGCCTGCACCGCGATCTATTTCCTGCTGAAAGCCGGCGAGGTCTCGCGCTGGCACAAGGTCGACGCTATCGAGATCTGGCACTGGTACGCCGGGGCGCCCCTGCTGCTGCGCATCGCCGAGCTTGAGGGTTCCAAGCCGATCGAGCATCTGCTCGGCTCCAACGTCATCGCCGGTGCCATGCCCCAGGCGGTGGTGCCGGCGCATGCCTGGCAAGCGGCCCAGAGCCTCGGCGACTGGACGCTGGTCGGGTGCACGGTGTCGCCGGCCTTCGAGTTCGAGGGCTTCGAGATGGCGCCGGAAGGATGGGAGCCGGAAACAGGCCTGCCGCGGAATACAGGCCCCCGCAGATCAGGACTGCGTTGAGCCGCAGCTCGGGCAATCCGGGCGGCGCTTCACCTTGACGATGCGGATCTGCGACGACAATCCGTCATAGAGCATCAGCCGGCCGGCGAGCGTGTCGCCGAGGCCGAGGATTTCCTTCAGCACCTCGGTCGCCTGCAGCGAGCCCATGATGCCGGCGACGGCGCCGAGGATGCCGGCGGTCTCGCAGCGCGGGATCAAATCCGGCGGCGGCTCGTCCGGAAAGACGCAGCGATAGCAGGGGAAGTCGGGCCCGGCATGCGGCTTGAACACGCCGAGCTGGCCGTCGAAGCGCAGCAGCGCGGCGGAAACCAGCGTGCGCTTCATCTGCACGCAGACGTCGTTCAGCAGATAGCGGGTGCGGAAATTGTCGGTGCCGTCGGCGACCAGGTCGTAGTCCCGGATGAGCGCGGCATTGTCGCGGGTCAGCCGCACGGCGTGGATGTCGGTCTTGATTTCCGGGTTCAGCCGGCGCACGAAATCGGCGGCGCTCTCCGCCTTCTTGCGGCCGATATCCTCCATCCGATGGATGGTCTGGCGCTGCAGGTTGGAGATATCGACCTCGTCATCGTCGACGATGCCGATGCGGCCCACGCCGGCGGCCGCCAAGTATTGGATCAGCGGCGAGCCGAGCCCCCCGGCGCCCACCACCAACACCTTGGCGGCGAGCAGCTTGAGCTGGCCCTCCTCGCCCACTTCGTCGAGCACGACATGGCGGGCATAGCGTTCGAGCTGGGCATCGGTGAGTTCGGCGGACTGCATGACAACCTACTCGGTCAACCCCTTCCCCCCACCGCCGACGAATGTCGGCATGCGCCGACGGGCCGGGGGAAGGTTGGGAAGGGGGGTGATGCAGCGCCGGGTCTTGCCACACAAAATCATCGCTCGTATCGCCTCCGGCGATGCGCGTCCCCAGGACGCACGACCCCCCATCCGGCTGCGCCTAAGCTCACTTCGTTCGCTAAGGCTCCGCTGCCTTCCCCCGCAAGGGGGGAAGGATAAGAAAGGACGGCCGCGGTCGCGCTCAATCCAGCCCCTCGAACAGCGCAGTGGAGAGATAGCGCTCGGCGAAGGAGGGGATGATGACCACGATGCGCTTGCCGGCGAAGTCCGGGCGCTGGCCCAGCTCGCAGGCGGCGGAGAGCGCGGCGCCGGAGGAGATGCCGACCGGCAGGCCCTCCAGCTTTGCGACCTTGCGCGCCATGGCGAAGGCGTTGGCGTTGGAGACGCCCAGCACTTCGTCGATGACCTCGCGGTTGAGCACGTCCGGCACGAAGCCGGCGCCGATGCCCTGGATCTTGTGCGGGCCGGGCTGGCCGCCGCTGAGCACCGGGCTGTCCTCCGGCTCCACCGCGATCATCTTCAGATTTGGGTTGCGCTTCTTCAGCACCTCGCCCACGCCGGTGATGGTGCCGCCGGTGCCCACGCCGCTCACCACCGCATCGACCTTGCCGTCGCAATCCTTCCAGATCTCCTCCGCCGTGGTGCGGCGGTGGATCTCGGCATTGGCCGGGCTCTTGAACTGCTGCGGGATGACCGCGTTCGGGATTTCCTTCACCAGCTCCTCGGCGCGCGCGATGGCGCCCGACATGCCGCGCGCCGCTGGCGTCAACTCAAGCTCGGCGCCCAGCAGGCGCAGCATCTTGCGCCGTTCCATCGACATCGATTCCGGCATGGTGAGGATGCAGCGATAGCCCTTGGCGGCGGCGATGAAGGCCAGCGCGATGCCGGTATTGCCGCTGGTCGGCTCGACGATGACCGAGCCGGGCTTCAGCACGCCCTTCTCCTCCAGGTATTCGATCATGGCGAGGCCCAGGCGGTCCTTGACCGAGGCGAGGGGATTGAAGAATTCCAGCTTGCCGACGATCTCGGCCTTCACGTTCTCGGCCTTCGCAAGCTTGCTCAAGCGCACCAGCGGCGTGGCGCCGATGGTCTGCAGCAGATTGTCGTAGATGCGACCGCGGAAGTGGGTTGGTGCGGAGGACATGAGTGGGGCCTTTCTGGTCGGAGCTTATACTTCGGCATTGGTGCGGCGGCTGCCCCCACCCCAGCCCTCCCCCGCTTCGGGGGAGGGGGTTGTTCCTTTCCCCTCCCCCTTCAGAGGGAGGGTCAGGGAGGGGGCCAGCTCGGTCTTCAAATCGAAAAATCCAGTCTCTCTTGCGCGTCGGTGCGGATGCCGGCGGCCTGCGCCTTCTGGCACATGTCCTCGAGGCTCACCTCGTCGAGCTCGGTCAGCATCTTCTTCTGAATCTCGCGCCAGAACGGGCGCACGATCTCGATGCCGACGCGCGAGCCGCTGGCGGTCGAGATCGGATCGGGAGTGCCTTCGAACTGCCGCACCGCGCGCACGATCTCGCCCAGATTGATGCGCCGCCGCTCGCGCGCCAGCTGGTAGCCGCCCTTGGGGCCGCGGTGGCCGGCAAGGATGCCGCTGCGCACCAGGTGCTGCAGCACCTGTTCCAGGTAGCGGCGCGGGATGCCCTGGCGCGCCGAAATGTCGCCGGACTGCACCGGCTGCGAGCCGCCGTAATAGGCGATGTCGAGCACGGCCTCGATCGCGAACAGCAGGCGCTTGGATGGATGCAGCAAGATTTCGTCCCTGTCCTGGTTTCTTATCGGGCGCCGACGATCTGCGCGGCGGCGATGCCGGTCGAGCCGTAGCCGCCGGCGCCGCGCGCGGTCTCGTCCAGCGCCGCGACCGTTGCCCAGGCGATGCGCGTCACCGGCGCCACCACCATCTGGGCGATGCGGTCGCCGCGCTTCAAGGCGAACGGCTCGGCGCCATGGTTGATCAGCAGCACCTTCACCTCGCCGCGATAATCCGCGTCGATGGTGCCGGGGGAATTGAGCACCGTGATGCCGTGCTTCAGCGCCAGGCCGGAACGCGGCCGCACCTGCGCCTCGAAGCCGGCCGGCAGGGCGATGGCAAGGCCGGTCGGAATCAGCTGGCGGGCGCCGGGGGCCAGCACGATGTCCTCGTCGATCGCCGCCATCAGGTCGAGCCCGGCCGATTGCGCCGTGGCATAGGCCGGCAGCGGCAGATCGGCGCCGTGGGGCAGGCGCTGCAGCGCGACGACAAGGTCAGTCCCACGCAGGTCAGCCATTGCCCACCTTGAAGAAATCGGCGACGCGCCGCGCCAGGTGCCGCGCGACCTCGGCCTTGCTCTGGCTCGGCCAGTCCTCGACGCCGGACGCGCTCACCAGGTGAATGGTGTTCTGGTCGCCGCCGAAGGTGCCGCTCGCCTCCGAGACGTCGTTGGCGAGGATCCAGTCGCAGCCCTTCTTGCGCAGTTTCTCCTGCGCATGCGCCACCACCTTCTCGGTCTCGGCAGCGAAGCCGACGACCAGGCGCGGCCGCGCGGACTTCGACTGCGCCAGCGTGGCAAGGATGTCGGGATTGGCGGTCAGCTCAAGCGTCGGCGCCGGGCCGCCGTTCTTCTTGATCTTCTGGTTGCCGCGCTGGGCCGGGCGCCAATCGGCGACGGCGGCGGCGCAGATGGCGACGTCGACGGGCAGCGCCGCTTCGCAGGCCGCCAGCATTTCGGCGGCCGTCTCGACATGGCGCATTGCGACGCCGGCCGGGTCCGCCTCGCGCGTCGGGCCGGAGACGAGGGTGGTGTCAGCGCCCAGCGCGGCCAAGGCGGCGGCGATGGCGTGGCCCTGCTTGCCGGAGGAGCGGTTGGCGATGTAGCGCACCGGGTCGATCGGCTCATGGGTCGGGCCCGACGTCACCAGCGCCTTGATGCCGCTCAGGCGCCGCTCGATCTTCAGCAGCCGGTCCATGGCGTCGAGGATGTCGTGCGGCTCGCTCAGGCGGCCGGAGCCTTCCTCGCCGCAGGCGAGATCGCCGCTGCCCGGGCCGACCACATGGATGCCGCGCGACTTCAAGAGCGCGAGATTGGCCTGGGTCGCCGGATTGGCCCACATCATCACGTTCATCGCCGGGGCGATCAGCACCGGCTTGTCGGTGGCGAGCAGGGTGGTGGAGGCGAGGTCGTCGGCGCGGCCATGCGCCAGCTTGGCCATCAGATCGGCGCTGGCCGGCGCCACCACGACCAGGTCGGCCTCGCGCGACAGGCGGATATGGCCCATCTCCGCTTCGTCGGTCAGCGAGAACAGCTCCTGATAGACCTTGTTGCCGGAGAGCGAGGCGAAGGAGAGGGGGGTGACGAACTCGGCGCCGCCCTTGGTGAGAATCACGCGGAACTCATAGCCGCGCTCCCGCCCGCGCCGGATCAGCTCCAGCGACTTGTAGGCGGCGATGCCGCCCGAGACGATCAGCAGGATGCGCTTGAGGGGAGCCATCGCGGGCATTCCACAGTTGCGTATCGTATTTAATGTGGAATCACACCGGCTGCAAGGTCGGCAAAGTTTCCGTTTTGTGTCAACAAGTTACCGGAACAGCAGTCCCGCCACCAGCACGGCGATGATGATCCACAGCCACCAGGAGCTGCCCTGGCGGTTGATCACCTGGAGCGCCTCGGGGTCGAGCTTCAGGCCGCCTTCGGAGAGGTGGTGGACCAGGTGGTCGAGGTTGCGCATGACCACGGGCAGGCGGCCGACGATGTGGACGATCTCTTCCGCCGCCTGCAGGACGCGGGCCTCGGGGCCGCGATTCTCGCGCATCCATTGCTCGATCAGCGGCTGGGCGAGCGTCCAGATGTTGAGCGTCGGGTTGAGGCGCCGGCTCACCCCTTCGGCCATCAGCATGTTCTTCTGCAGCAGGAGCAGCTCCGGCTGCACCTCCATCTCGAAGCTCTCGGCGACGCCGAAGAGCTGGCCCAGCACCCGGGCGAAGGAGATCTCGTGCAGCGGCTTGCCGTGGATCGGCTCGCCGATCGAGCGCAAGGCCAAAGTGAAATCGTCGACCGAGGTACCGGCCGGCAGGTAGCCGGCATCGATATAGACTTGCGCCACCCTGGCGTAGTCGCGCTGCAGGAAGGCCAGCAGCATGTCGGCGAGGAAAAAGCGGGTGCGCTTGGCGAGCCGCCCCATGATGCCGAAATCGACCACCTGGATGGCGCCGTCATAGCCCACGGTCATGTTGCCGGGATGCTGGTCGCCGTGGAAATAGCCGTCGCGGAAGGCCTGGTTGAAGAAGGTGGTGGCGGCCTTCAGCAGCACGTCGTCGATGTCGAGCCCGGCACTGAGCATCGCCGCGCGGTCGTCCATCGGGATGCCGGTCAGGCGTTCCTGGGTCATCGCCCGCTTGGCGGTGCGGCGCCAGTCGATCTCCGGCACCCGGTAGGTCGGGTCGTCGGCGAAATTCTCGCGCAGCTCGGCGGCGCTGGCGGCTTCCAGGCGGAGGTCCATCTCGACCCGCATGGTGGCGGCGAAGGTCTGCACCACCTCCACCGGCTTCAGCCGCTTCAGCCGCGGCTGGGTACGCTCAATGAGGGCGGCCAGCCACAGCAGCAGCTCGATATCGGCGGCGAAGGCCTGCTCGATGCCGGGGCGCAGCACCTTCACGGCGACCGGGCGGCCCTCCGGCCAGGCCTCGTCCGGCGTGGTGACGGCGAAATGCACCTGGCTGATCGAGGCGGCGGAAACCGGCTCGTCGTCGAAGTGCTGGTAGAGGTCCCCGATCTTCTCGCCCAGCTCGGTCTCGATGGTGGTGCGCGCCTCGAAGGCGCTGAAGGCCGGCAGCTGGTCCTGCAGCTTGGCGAGGTCTTCCGCCACCTGCTCGCCGAGGAGGTCGGAGCGCGTCGCCAGCACCTGACCCAGCTTGATGAAGGCCGGGCCCAGCTCGCTCAGCGCCAGGGCCAGGCGCTCGCCCGGCCGCTTGCCGCCGACCTCGCGGCCGAAGAACAGGCGGATGAGGGCAAGCAGGATCGGCGCCAGGCCGGCGCCGGCCAAGGCCTCCTCGAACGGCGCCAGGGCGCCATGCCGCGCAAAGGTCACGGTGATATGCGCCAGGCGGCGGATGGAGCGGACGGAGCGGAACATGCGCGGCCCTAGATCCGCCAGCCGGAATGCAAGGCGGCAATGCCGGCAGAGAGATTGCGGTAGCCGACCTGCTGGAAACCGGCCTTGGTCATCATGCCGGCCAGCGCGTCCTGGGTCGGGAAGCGGCGGATCGATTCCACCAGGTACTGGTAGGAGCCGCGATCCTTCGCCACCTGCTCGCCCAGCCAGGGCAGCACCTTGTAGGAGTAGAGGTCGTAGGCTTTCGCCAGCGCCGGCACGGCCACATGCGAGAATTCCAGGCACAGGAAGCGCCCGCCCGGGCGCAGCACGCGCCATGCCTCGCGCAAGGCCTGGTCCCAATCGGCGACATTGCGCAGGCAGAAGGCGATGGTGAAGGCGTCGAAGCTCATCGCCGGGAAGGGCAGCGCCTCGGCATTGCCGGCGACCCAGTCGAGGCCTTTGAGGATGTTGTGGTCATAGGCGCGGTCGCGGCCCTGGGCCAGCATCGCCGGGGTGAGGTCGCAGACGGTGACCTGGGCATCCGGCGCGCGGCCGAGGATGCGGAAGGCGATGTCGCCGGTGCCGCCGCCCACGTCGAGGAATTTCTGGCCGGCGCGGGGCGCCAGCCAGTCGATCATGGCGCCCTTCCACAGCCGGTGGATGCCGACCGACATCAGGTCGTTCATCAGATCGTATTTGTCGGCGACCGAGGAAAACACCTCGCGCACCAGCAGGGTCTTCTCGCCCGGGGCGACCCGGCGGTCGCCGAACCAGGTGGCGCGGGTATCTGGCTGCTCTTTCATGCGCCGCACCATAGCTTGCGGCCGGAAGGGTTTCCAACAGGACTTTGCCGCGGGAATCCGGGCAAATCGGCGCAGCGGCACCCCCTTGCCGCCCGCCTTGGCAGTGCTGACAGGATCGGATGTCGTGGCATGATGTGTTGATTTGGGAGAGCCAGCGCTGCAACTTCCCCCTCCCTATCCCTCCCCCTGAAGGGGGCGGGGATCGCCTCCCTCCCCAGCAGGGGGAGGGCTGGGGTGGGGGCAGTTGCAGCGCGACGTCGTCGAAGGAGCATCCGTGCCCGAATTGCCCGAGGTGGAAACCGTGTGCCGCGGCCTGGCCATGAAAATGGCGGGCAAGGTGCTGACCCGCGTGGAGCAGCGGCGGCCCGATCTGCGCTTTCCGTTGCCGGACAGATTCGCGGCGCGGCTGACCGGGCGGCGCATCCTCGCCATCCGGCGGCGGGCGAAATACATGATCTGGGAGCTCGACGACGGCAACGCGGTGCTGGCGCATCTCGGCATGTCGGGGCGCATGCTGATCGGGGAGGGCAGGCCGGCGGCGCTGGAGACGCATGATCACCTGGTGTTCGAGACCGAGGATGGCTGGTGCCTGCGCTTCAACGATGCGCGGCGCTTCGGCATGATGGACCTCTGGCCGCTCGCCGACCTGGAGGCGCACAAGCTGCTGAAGGGCATGGGGCCGGAGCCTTTGGGCAACGAATTCAACGGCCCGATGCTGGCCGCCGCCCTGAAGGGCAAGAAGACGCCGATCAAGGCGGCACTGCTCGACCAGAAGGTGGTGGCCGGACTCGGCAACATCTATGTCTCGGAGGCCCTGTTCCGCGCCGGCATCTCGCCCAAGCGCCTCGCCAAGTCCGTGCAGGGCGAGCGCGCGGAAAAGCTCGCGGCGGCGGTCAAGGCGGTGCTGACCGACGCCATCGCCGCCGGCGGCTCATCCTTGCGCGACTACGTGCAGGCCGATGGCGAGCTCGGCTATTTCCAGCACCAGTGGCGGGTCTATGAGCGCGAGGGCCAGAAATGCTGGCGCTGCACCTGCGACGTCGAAGAAACCGGCGGCGTGAAGCGCATCACACAGAGCGGGCGGTCGACGTATTTCTGCCCAAGGAAGCAGAAATAGCGGGCCGATGGATCGCGCGCTGCAACTGCCCCCTCCCTATACCTCCCCCTGAAGGGGGAGGGGATTTGCAGCGACCCCCTCTCCCGGAACGGGGGAGGGTCGGGGTGGGGCAGTTGCAGCGCCTGGTCTCTCAGCGCGCGCGTCTGCCGAAATGCTTCGGAAAAATCGCCGCCAGATGCGTGCGGCAGACTTCGCGGCCGGTCCTGGCGCTGTAGCGCGTGGGGTCGATGGCCCAGTCGAGCCACAGGCCTTCGAGCAGATAGGTGATGCCGAGCGCCGCCACCTCGGCATCGAGCTTGTAGCGGCCTTGTTTGATGAGCGCGGCGCAGAGCGACTTCACCGTGCCGAAGAACGCCGCCTCGCGCGTGTCGCAGAGCGGGCGATAGACCGGGTTGGTGATCGCCTCCTGGCGGAAGGCGAGCCAGGCGGTGAGCGTGTTGCTCGGATGGCCGTCACGCATGACGTCGTAGTCCACCAGGGCCGCGAGCCGCGCCGCCGGGTCGTCGCCGGCACGCTCCACCGCCGCCTGCCAGCCGACGCGATAGACGTCGGCCAGGTGCTTCAGCACCTGCAGCAGCAGCGCCTGCTTGCGCTCGAAGTGGAGGTTCACCATGCCGCGCGACAGGCCGGAATACTCCACCAGGCGCGAGACGGTGATGCCGGAAAAGCCGTGCCGGGCAATGCCCTCGATCGCGGCCTCCATCATGCGGGCGCGATAGAAGGCCTTGGCCTCGGCGCGGCTCCTGGGCCGGCCGGCCCGCAGCGCGACGGCCTTGGTCGGTTTCGCCTTCGCGGTCCTGGATGTCGCAGCCATCGCTTTCGCAGCCGTCACTTTCCCGAGGCAATCGCCCGGTTGATGCATCGTATCACCGCCCGCCCCCGATGCGGAATGGTGGGGGCGGAATGGTGGGGCGGAACGGTGCCGCGGAATGGCGCCGGATACCGGCGAGGAATGCGTTCCCGGACCAAGCCCGCTTGACAATGCCGAATTCTATGAACGATCATTCATGAAAATCAAGGCGGGCCAACCGCCGCATCCGGCGCGGCCGTCCCGGTCCAACGGGGCCCGCGCGACGGCAACAGACGGGAGAGGATCATGACATCCAAGAGGCAGTTCCTGGGAATGACCGCCGCGGCCGCGCTTCTGGCGCTTGCCGGCGGGATGACGGCGGGATCGGACGCGGCGCAGGCGCAGCAGCGCGAGCTCTATATCTACAACTGGTCGGACTATATCGGCGTCGACACCATCGCGAATTTCGAGAAGGAAACCGGGATCAAGGTCACCTATGACCTGTTCGACGGCTACGAGACCATGGATGCGCGCCTGCAGGCGGGCTCCTCGGGCTACGACATCGTCTTCCCCGGCCGCTACTACATCAGCCAGCACGTCAAGCAGGGCCTGTATCTGCCGCTCGACAAGTCGAAGCTGAAGAACCTGGGCAATATCGGCCAGCGCTTCTGGGACGCGCTGGCGGTGGTCGATCCGGGGAACCAGTACGTGATTCCCTACATGTTCTGGACCAACGGCTATGTCTACGACGCCAAGAAGGTGATGGCGATCGACTCCAACGCGCCGGTCGATTCCTGGGCGATGTTCTTCGACCCGGCGGTGGTGTCGAAGTTCACCCCCTGCGGCGTCAGCATCCTGGATTCCCCGGAAGACGTGATGGACCTGGCGCTGAACTACCTGCATCTGCATCCCGGCACCAACGACGAAAAGGAACTGAAGCAGGCCGGCGACCTGGTCGCCAAGGCCCAGCCGCATGTCGCGGCCTTCGATTCCAGCGGCACGATCAACGCGCTGGCCGACGGCAGCCGCTGCCTGGCGATGACCTGGTCGGGTGACTATTCGCAGGCCAAGGCGCGGGCGGAGGAGACCAAGTCCGACGTCGACCTGAAGTTCGTGTCGCCCAAGGAAGGCGTCAACATGGACTATGACGGCATGGTGATCCTCAAGGATTCCAAGCATCCCGCCGAGGCGCTCGAATTCCTCGACTACATGATGCGGCCCGAGGTGATCGCCCAGGTGAGCAACGACATCGGCTATGCCAACGCCAACGAGAAGGCGACGCCGCTGGTCGACGCGTCGCTGCGGGACGACCCGGCGATGTATCCGGACCCGACGCGCCTCACCAACATCTTCACCATCGACGTGCGGACGGGCGAGGGCACGCGCATCCTCAACCGCGAATTCACCCGCGCCAAGACGGGCCAGTAACCACCAGACCACCGCGAACGGGGCGTGGTCCGCCACGCCCCGTTTTTCGCGCCCGGAATTCCGAAGACCGAGGTAGAGCGATGTTGACCAACCTGACCGATTCCATGCAGCGCGAGCGGCTGGAGGACCTCGACAAGCGCCACCTGATCCATCCCTGGGTCGATCTCGGCGCCGTGCGGGCGCAGAAGCCGCTGATCATCGACCATGCCGAGGGCGTCCATGTCTACGACGCCGAGGGCCAGAAGATGATCGACGGCATGGGCGGCATGTGGTGCGTCAATGTCGGCTATGGCCGCGACGAGATCGCCGAGGCGATGGCGCGCCAGGCCAAGCGGATGTGCTACTACTCGCCCTTCAGCAAGAACTCGACCGAGCCGGCAATCGAATTCGCCCACCGCATCGCGAAATATGCGCCGGGCGACCTCAACCGCGTGTTCTTCACCACCGGCGGCTCCACCGCGGTCGATTCCGCGGTGCGCTTCATCCATTTCTATTTCAGCTTCATCGGCCAGCCGCAGCGCCGCCACGTGATCTCGCGCGAGCAGGCCTATCACGGCTCCACCTTCCTGACCGCCACCTTGTCGGGCAAGCCGGCCGACAAGCCGCATATGCGCTTCGCCGCCGACATCGTGCATCATTTGCCCGCACCCAATCCCTATCGCCGGCCCGAGGGCATGAGCGTGGAGGAATTCTGCGACCGCTGCGTCCACGACCTCGAGAACAAGATCCTCGAGCTCGGCGCGGAGAACGTCGCCTGCTTCATCGCCGAGCCGCTGCTGGCCTCGGGCGGGGTGATCGTGCCGCCGCCGGGCTACCAGCGCCGCACCTGGGAGGTGTGCCGCAAATACGGCGTGCTCTACATCTCCGACGAGGTGGTGACCGGCTTCGGCCGCCTTGGCCATGTCTTCGCCTCCGAGCCGGTCTTCCACATCGTGCCCGACGTCATCACCGCGGCGAAGGGGCTGACCTCCGGCTATGTGCCGCTCGGCGCCTTCCTGGTCTCCGACGCGCTCTACAACAAGATGCTGGATACGGCGGGCGAGGGGCAGAATTTCGCCAACGGCTTCACCTATTCGTCGCATCCGGTCGCCTGCGCCGCCGGGCTTGCCGCGCTCGACATCCTGGAGCGCGAGGACATCTGCGGCCATGTGCGCAAATGGGGGCCGTATTTCCACGCCGAGCTGGAGAAGCTCGCCGAGCTGGAACTGGTCGGCGACGTGCGCGGCAGTCATTTCATGGTCTGCGTCGAATGCGTTTCCGACCGCGAGGCGAAGACGCCCTGCCCGGGCGACTGGAACGTGGCGAAGCGTGTGTTCGAGCGCTGCCGCGAGCGCGGGCTGATGATCCGCCCGATGGGCAACCTCATCGTGCTGTCACCGCCGCTGATCATCACCAAGGCGCAGATCGACGAGACCGTCGCCGCCATGCGCGGCGCCATTCTATCGGTCCAGGATGACCTCACTCGTGAGGGTCTCTGGCGCGGCCGCTGACTCGACCGCAGTGTCGGCGGCGGGATCTGGCAGGTGCAGCCGCCTGATCTCGTCGGCAACCATCTGCTGCAGCCGCCACAGGTTGCGGTCGCGGATGCCGAGCTCTTCCAGGTGCCTGACGGTGTTGAACAAATAGGCCGCGCCCGAGCCGACGTGGCCGCAAGCCCTGGCCAGGATGCGCGCCACCTCGGGCAGCGGCACGTCGACCCAGTCGGCGAGGCCCTCCGGCTCGGCCCAGAAGGCGAGGGCCCGCGCCGGGCCGGTCTCGGTCCTGACCTTGATCCAGCGCACGCCGGTCACGTCCTCGTCGCAGCCGACCTCGCGTTTCAGCAACTGCACCAACAGCGGCCGGCGCTCCTCATCGGCGATGCGATGGATCATGCCCTTGCAGCTGCCGCCGCGTTTCAGGCCCATCATCAGGCCCGGCTGGCTTGGCGAGCCGCGAAAGCGGGTCAGATGCAAGCAGAAGGCGCGATGCCAGCCTGGCGCCATGGCCAGGCGATGATCGGTGGTGGGGATCGCCGGCTTCCAGATCAGCGAGCCATAGGCAAAAATCCAGAACGGCCCGGGCTCGGCCTGCTGCAACAGCCGCGCCGCCGCCGCCTCGAAATCCTTGTCCTCATAGTGGCGATAGCCGCCTTCCGGACCCGGGTCCGGCTCGATGCGTTCGCAGCGCGCGACCAGTTCGGCCGTCAGCGCCATTTGACCTTTCATAATATTCACGCCCTCGGACGCGCTCTCCGTGCCAGGGTGCCTCAGTCGCGCTCGAAATACCAGCCGGCGCTGCGGTCTGCCGTCAGGCTAAGCGACCAGTCGCCGGGATCCAGGACCGGCGGGAGCCAATCGGTAGTGGAGGCGTCGGCCCGGCGGCCGACGGGGTGTTGGGGCGCGGCAGGACGGCGTCGGAGCGCGGCCAAACCGCGGATGGATTGCAGCAGACCCCACATGATCTTCCCCCTTGCATGGCGTTGCGTTGGGGCAAGATTGCCGCCGCCCCGTAAAGCCAGACGGAAAAGCCGGCTGGATTTCCGGGTCCAACCGCGTGCCGGGATGGAAGCCGCGTGAAAAGTGCGTAAAATCCGCGACCGGGGCTGAAATCGGCGCTCTGAAACGCGCATTTGGGACGCGAGCCGGGGAATCAGACTTTGGCGACATGCAGCCTTACATTGCTGGGCGGGTTCGGCCTGCGGTTGGCGGAGGGCGGGGATCTGCCCCTCTCCACGCGCAAAGACCGGCTGCTGCTGGCCCATCTGGCGCTGCAGGCCGGCCGGCCTTTGGGGCGCGACCGATTGGCCGGGCTGCTCTGGGGCGACCGCGGCGAGACCCAGGCGCGCGATTCCCTGCGCCAGTCGCTGGCCGCCATCCGCCAAGCCTTCCGCCAGGCGGGCCTGGACCCGTTGGCGACCGACCGCGAGACGGTGACCTTCAACCCGGCCGGGGTGGAGATCGACGCCCTTGCCTTTCAGCAGGCGGCGGATGCGACGGATCCGCATGAGCGCGCGGCGGCGCTCTATCGCGGCGACCTGCTGGAGGGGGTCGACGGGCTGACGCCGGAATTCGAGGCCTGGCTGGCGCCGGAGCGCGAGCGCCTCGCTCTGCGCGCGGTGCGGCTGGTGGAGCAGATGGCGCAGGCCGGCACGCGCAGCGATGCGGCAATGGCGCTGGCGCAGCGTCTGCTGGCGCGCGACCGGCTGTGCGAGCCGGTCTATCGCGCGCTGATGCGGCTACATGTCGCCGGCGGCGAGCGCGCCGCCGCGCTGAGGCTCTATGCGGAATGTCGCGACGCGCTGAAGCTTGACGTCGACGCGACGCCCGATTTGCAGACCGAGACACTGTACCGCGACATCCTGACCGAGCGTCCGGCGCCGGCGCCGGTGCCGCCGGAACCAGCGGCGGACCGGCCCTCGATCGCGGTGCTCCCGTTCAGCAACCTCAGTCGCGATTCCGACATCGACCACTTATGCGACGGCGTCGCCGAGGACATCATCACCGGCCTCGGCCGGTTCAAGCTGCTGTTCGTCATCGATCGCCACTCTTCATCGATGATAGCGAAGCAGGCGAGTGACATCATCGAGGTCGGCAGGCGACTGGGTGTCGCGCATCTGGTGCAAGGCAGCCTGCAGCGACAGGGCGAGCGCGTACGCATCACCGTCCGGCTGATCGACGCTTCAACCCGCGCGCAGGTATGGGGCGAAGCCTACGACCATGCGTTTGCGGATATCGCCAACATTCCCGACGCCATCACGCGAGCGCTGGTGGCGACGCTGTACGGGCGCGTGGAAAGTGCTCTCATGCAACAAGGCCGGCGCAAGCCAAATCCAGCCGCCTATGACTGTGTTCTGCGCGGGATCAAGCATCTGCGCGGCTATGAGCCGGGTGACAATGAGCGTGCGGTGGAACTGTTCCAGCGGGCTGTCGATCTCGATCCCGATTACCCGCTTGCGCGTGCCTATCGCGGTTTCGCGGACGTGGTCCTGCACAATTACGACGAGGCGCCGCCGGATATCGTCGCCAAAGCGCTGGAGATGGCGTCGGGCGGTCTGCAGATGGACAGTGAGGACGGCCGTATTCACTGGCTGGTGGGGATGATCCGCGGCGTCAGTGGCGACCTGAAGGGCGAGGAGCAGCACTACCAGCGCGCGATGGTGCTCAATCCCAACGACGCCAATGTCATTGCAACTTCAGGTGCGCTGTGCGCCTTGCTCGGGCGGCCCGAAGAAGGCATCGATCGGATTCGCCATGCCATGCGGCTCAACCCGTATCACCCTGAATGGTACTGGATCGACCTCGGCATCGTTTTCTACGTGGCACACCGTTACGAGGACGCGATAGAGGCCTATCTCCACCTCGCCAGGCCTGGACACTGGGTATCGTCTCGCCTTGCCGCCTGCTATGCACAACTGGGTCGCATGGAGGAGGCCGCGGCGGCGGTTGCGCAAGTGTTGCGGGTCAGGCCCGATTTCTCGATCGGCAAGCTCCGGCGCGCGGGTTGGGGCATGGCCGAGGGCGAGCATATCAGGGACGGCATGCGGAAAGCAGGATTGCCGGAATGACGTCACCGACACGTCGCTTGCGGCTGCTTCCGGGGCTGGGCTAGAACTTGGCCGCCCGGAATTCCCGCGCGCCGCAAGGGGATGATCCCATGCCACGCCTCCTGCCGCTCGTTGCGGCTCTGTTCCTGCTCTCCGCCGGATTGCCTGCCTGGGCGGTCGAGTATTTCTCGGAAATCGCCGATCTGCCGGTGGCGGATGGCCTGGCCGAGCAGAAGGACAAGTCGACGGTGTTCGACGCCCCCATGGGCCGCATCGTCACCGCCTATGCCACCGGCAAGGTCGACGCCGATTCGGTGCGCGCGTTCTATGACGGCGCCCTGCCTGCCCTGGGCTGGGAGAAGACCGGCGAGGGCACCTTCCGGCGCAAGAGCGAGACCCTGAAGATCGATGTCCTCGGCGGCCAGGACGGGTCGCCGGTCAATGTCAGCTTCACCTTGTCAGCGGAAAGCCAGCCCCAATGAGCTTCAACACCATCCTGGTCGAAAAGCGCGACCGCGTCGGCCTCGTCACCCTGAACCGGCCGAAGGCGCTGAACGCGCTCTGCGCCGAGCTGGTCGCCGAGCTGGAGCAGGCGCTGAACGGGCTGGAGGCGGATGCGGATGTCGCCGTCATCGTGGTGACGGGCAGCGAGAAGGCCTTCGCCGCCGGCGCCGACATCAAGGAGATGAAGGACCGCGATTTCGTCGACGTCTTCACCAGCGACTTCATCACCAAGGGCTGGGAACGCCTCAGCCAGTGCCGCAAGCCGACCATCGCCGCGGTGGCCGGCTATGCCCTGGGCGGCGGCTGCGAGCTGGCCATGATGTGCGACATGATCATCGCCGCCGAGACCGCCAGGTTCGGCCAGCCGGAGATCACCATCGGCACCATCCCCGGCGCCGGCGGCACCCAGCGCCTGACCCGCGCCGTGGGCAAGGCCAAGGCGATGGACATGGTGCTGACCGGCCGCATGATGGATGCGGCGGAGGCCGAGCGCAGCGGCCTGGTTGCGCGGGTGGTTCCGGCGGAGAAGCTGCTGGACGAAGCGCTGGGCATCGCCGCCAAGATCGCCTCCTTCTCGCTGCCGGCGACGTTGATGGCCAAGGAATCGGTCAACCGTGCCTTCGAGACCTCTCTGGCCGAGGGCCTGAAGTTCGAACGCCGGCTGTTCCACTCCACCTTCGGCACCGCCGACCAGAAGGAAGGCATGAACGCCTTCGCCGAGAAGCGCCCGGCCAGGTTCACCAACCGCTGATCCTCACCCAGTCGCATAGGTCGCTAGTCCAGATGGGCTAGGACCCCTTCCCGCGGGGGCCCGTCGGGGCCATCTCCGCGTGGCCCGAGCGGCTGCGCCCGCAATGTGATCCCCGGCAATGTGATCCCCGTCACACTCGCCCCGGAACGCATTGGCGCGGCAGGCGTTTTGGCGGTGTAGTAGGCCGTCCGGCCGGTTTGCCGGGCGTGATTGCCTACCGAGGCGGCTAACCACTTGGTAACCTTGAAGAGGCAATAGTGGACGGCAGTTCAGACCTTCCAAGGCGTAGCGACGCTTATACGGTGATGTCGCCCGAAACCCTGACCACCGCGCCAGCCGGGCGCGTCAAACTCGGCAACATTCATGTGATGATCGACGGCAAGCCGCACGACATCATCAACATGAACATCGTCGACGTCCTGGTGGCCGGCGCGCCGGATTGGATTGCGCCGCGGCAGAAGATCGAATTCTCCTTCGTCATCACCATCGACGAGCATCCGCGCCCGCTGCCGACCTATGGCGTGGTGGTGCGCAACGACGACAAGGGCCTGGAGATCCGCTACAACGCCCCGGCGCTGCGCTGGCGCGACATCCTGGCCCATCTGATCGCCGAGGACGCCCGGCATGCCACCGCCAAGGTCGCGGCCGGGGGCAAGAAGCGCTAGGCGCTTCCACAGCTTCGTCCCCCATTGCGCGTATGACTGGCTTAGGCCGTCTGGCCGTAGACCCGAGCAATCTTCCCTTAAGGCACGCCCTCCTAGAGTCCACGCTGTCTTCAGCCAAGAGAGGGTTGCCATGTCGAAGCCGAATCTCCCCTCGAACGCATCATCGTTGACCCGCCGCAAGCTGCTGATCGGTGCTGCCGCCGGCCTCGCCTGCCCGGTCTGCGCCAGCCTGCTCGGCGCGCACGGCGCCTTGGCGGACAGCAGCCACGGTCCGCACTGGACCTATGAGGGCGCCGAAGGTCCCGAGCATTGGAGCGAGCTCTCCACCGACTTCAAGACCTGCAAGCTCGGCCTGCAGCAGACGCCGATCGACATCAGGAGCGGCACGCCCGCGGACCTCGCGGCCGTGTCCCCGAGCTTCAAGATCATGCCGCTGAAGATCCTCAACAACGGCCACACGATCCAGGTCAATTGCGAAAAGGGTTCGCAGACCGTGATCGACGGCCAGGAGTTCCAGCTGCTGCAGTTCCATTTCCACCATCCGAGCGAACACTTGCTGTCGGGGAAGGCCTTCGGGATGGAGCTGCATTTCGTGCACAAGTCGGCCGCCGGGCAGCTCGCGGTGTTGGGCGTTTTCATCACCCCGGGTGCGGAAAATGCGGCGCTCACCCCGATCTGGGCGGCCATGCCGCGGGAAGCCGGGGATGAGCAGTCGATCGACGCGACCATCGCGCCGGCCGATCTGCTGCCAGTCGAGCGCGGGTTCTTCCGCTATAGTGGCTCGCTGACCACGCCGCCTTGCTCGGAGGGCGTGCTGTGGACGGTGTTCAGGCAGCCGATCACGGCCTCTGCGGCGCAGATCGAGCAATTCGCCCGGCTGTTTCCGGGGAATGCCCGGCCGACGCAACCGCTGAACGAGCGCTCCTTGCTGGAATCCAGCTGACCGCGCGCGGCACGCGACCGTCAAAACAGAACGGCGCGCCTGATGGGCGCGCCGTTTGTCGTTGCAGCTTGAGGGATCGTGTCAGGCGGCGGTCACTTCCTGGAAGAAGCGCTTCACTTCGTCCTTCAGGCCGTTCATCTGCTCGCCCAGGCTGCCGCTGCTGCCGCGCAGCTGCTGCGCCGCCGCCCCGGTGCTCTGTGCCGCGTCGCTGACCAGCACGATGTTGCCAGACACCGATTCGGTGCTGTTGGCGGCTTCCTGCACGTTGCGGGCGATTTCCTGGGTGGCGGCACCCTGCTCCTCCACCGCCGCGGCGATGGTGGTGGCGATCTCGCTCACCTCGGAGATGGTGCGGCTGATGCCCTCGATCATCGTGACCGATTTCTTGGTCTCTTCCTGGATCGATTGGATCTGCGCGCTGATCTCTTCCGTCGCCTTGGCGGTCTGGTTGGCGAGGTTCTTCACTTCCGAGGCGACCACGGCGAAGCCCTTGCCGGCCTCGCCGGCGCGCGCCGCTTCGATGGTCGCGTTGAGCGCCAGCAGGTTGGTCTGCCCGGCGATGTCGCTGATCAGCCGCACAACGTCGCCGATCTTCTCCGCGGCCTGGGCCAGACCCTGGACCGAAGTGTTGGTCTGGTGCGCCTCGTCCACCGCGCGCGCGGTGATGCGGGTGGATTGCTGCACCTGGTTGCCGATCTCGGTGATCGAGGATGTCAGCTCCTCGGCCGCCGCGGCCACCGCATGGACGTTGGAGGTCGCCGTCTGCGCCGCGTTGGCGACCTGCGCCACCTGCTTGGCGGAGACTTCCGCCGTGTCGTTCAGGCTGCTGGCGGTGGATTGCAGTTCCCTGGTCGCGCCGTCGACCGCACCCAGGGTCTTCTCCATCACGTTGCCGAACTGGTCGACCGCGGCGGTCACCTTCTTCTGCCGCTCGGCGCGCTCGGTCAGCATGGCTTCCTGGTAGACGGAGATGGCGAAATCCATGTCGAGCATGACGACGGAGACCACCGCCTTGGTGAGTTCGCCGGTCTTCTCCGGCGACCACTTGTGATGCCTGGCGATGAGCTTCATCAGGTGGCCGAGCACCAGGTTGTAGCCGCCGATATACCAGCGCGGCTCCAGGCCGATGCGATTGTGCGTCAGGCCGATGGTGCGCACCGAATTGACGTAGTCCTCGTCGAAGCGGCCGTCGAACAGCTTGGCCCAATGCCTGGCTTGCGCGCCCTTCAGCCGCGCGCTCTGGCTGCCGATCAGCTTCGCCAGCGCCGGAACCGACGCGCCGAAGGTATAGAAGTCGTCGAGAATGGCGGGCAGCGCCTTCTCGACCGCCGGCCAGAATTCGCGCAGCAGCTTGCTCGTCTCCGGCGTGATGCGCATGAACTGGATGCGGCCATCGCGGTCGACGTTCGCCGCCGCATGGCCGCCAGAATGGACGTGGCTCATTGTCGTTTCCCCCAGATGCGGGTCCCAGGCGGCACAACGCCGCCGGAGTGACGCGAAGCGTCCCCACGCTGAGGAATTTATGAAGTCTCCAGTGAAGACACGGTTAAAATCCGCAGCAATACTGATATCATTTCGAATAGATCGCGTTATCTAAAGTATACATCCAGTCAAAAATGGAGCGGCCGGCGTAGATTTTCTTGCTGCGCGCCGCCGCCTATTCGGCGGCGCGCTCCTTGCCCGGGCTGGCGCGGCTGCTCGCGGCGGCGGCGCGGCCGCGTTCCCAGTCGACCATGTAGTCGCGGGTCAGCGGCACGTTGCGGATGCCGCGCGACATCTGCATCTGGAACACCATGTTGTAGTCGTGGCGGAACGACAGCTCGCTGCCGATCAGGTAGAACTCCCACATCCGGCAGAAGCGCTCGTCATAGAGCCGCGCGATCTCGGCGCGGTTGCGCTCGAAATTCTCGCGCCAGCAGCGCAGGGTCTCGGCGTAGTGCAGGCGCAGCACCTCGATGTCGGTGATCCACAGCGAGGTGCGCTCGACCACCGGCACCACCTCCGACAAGGCGGGCGAATAGCCGCCAGGGAAGATGTATTTGCGCAGCCACGGATTGGTGAAGCCGGGCCCGTCGCGCCGGCCGATGGCGTGCAGCAGCGCCACGCCGGAAGGCTTCAGCAGGCGCTCGACCTGGGTGAAGAACTCCGGGTAGTGCTTGACGCCGACATGCTCGAACATGCCGACCGAGACGATGCGGTCGTATTCCGAGGTCTCCAGGCGGTAATCCTGCAGCTTGAAGGTCACCTTGTGGGCGAGGCCGGCGGCCTTGGCGCGGCCCTGCGCCACCTCGTGCTGCTCCTTGGACAGGGTCACGCCGACGACTTCGATGTCTTCCTGCTTGGCGAGATAGAGGGCGAGCCCGCCCCAGCCGCAGCCGATGTCGAGCACCCGCTGGCCCGGCTGCAGGAGCAGCTTGCCGGCGATGTGGCGCATCTTGGCCTGCTGCGCCTCGGCCAGGCTCGCTTCCGGCCTTGGGAAATAGGCGCAGGAATACTGCATGCTCTCGTCGAGGAAGAGCTCGAACAGCCGGCGCGACAAATCATAGTGGTGCGCCACATGGGTGCGCGCGAGCCCCACCGGATTGTGCTGGTGCCACCAGCGCGCGACCCGCAGGAAGCCCGAGACCAGCTTTTGCCAGACGACGCCCTGCAGCGGGCCGACATTGGCCATGCCGATATCGATGAGATCGTAGAGCGTGCCGCCCTCGAAGGTCAGCTTGCCGTCCATATAGGCTTCGCCGACCTTGAGCCATGGGTTGAGGCCCAAGGCGCGGTCGGTGGCGGCGTCGGCGACGCGCAACGTGACATGCGGGTCTCCCGCCCCGAAAGTCTGCACGCGGCCGCGGTGGTCGATGAGCGTCACCCGGCCGCGCCGGATGCCATGTGCCAGCAAGCGATCGAACATGCCCCGTACTCCCGTCCCGTGACCGGTGATCCCATCCGGCAGAAACACGGCTTGACCGGAATGTGATCCCGTTCCCCTTGCGTTTAGAATTAGTCTAAGAAACGTGAACCAGTGTCGTCAACAACCTCGGCCAATCGAATCTTCACCGCGTTTTATTGCGCTGCGGAAGCGTTCCCTCGTCTTCGCGGCCCTGCTTCTTGTGTGTGGCCCCGCGCTCTGGCACGGCATCTTGTCATACGCCGGGGCGGCGGTGACGGAGGCGGCCCTGGGGCGTTTTTCCGCCGGCGACCTGGCGGGCTGGGAGGCGCATTCCTTCGCCGGCGAGACGCGCTACCGCCTGGAGCGCGACGGCGCGGCCACCGCGCTGCATGCGACGGCCAGCGGGACGGCGTCGGTGCTGTGCCGCGAAACCGAGATCGACCTCGCCAGCCTGCCGGTGGCGACCTGGCGCTGGCGCCTGGACCGGGCGCCCGTCCGCGGCGACGAGCGCAGCCGCGCCGGCGACGACCAGGGCCTGCGCGTGAGCTTCCTGCATCGCGACGGCTTCCTGCCCGGCTCGGTCATCGCCATCCAGTATGTCTGGTCGCAGGGCGAGGCCCAGGGCGCCGCCTGGCCCAACGCGTTCAGCCCGCAGGCCTATGAACTGGCGGCGGAGAGCGGCCCGGCGCGGCCGGGCGATTGGGTGGCGGAACGGCGCAATCTGCGCGAGGATTTCCGGCGCATCTTCAAGCGCGACATCGACCGGGTGGACGGCGTCTGCGTGATGACGGATGGCGACCAGACCGGCGCCTTGGTAGAAGGCTGGTATGGAGATATCGGCATGACAACGTTGCAGGGCCTCACGACGCAGCAGGGCGGGGCGCCATGACCAGCCCGGCCGCCGAAACGGCAGAGGCCGGGGCGGATCCCAAGCGGCTGATCGAGCAGGCCTTCGAGATGGGCGCGGAATTTCCCGGCCCGGCCGAGGATCTGCTGCTGTCGTGGATGCTGTCGCTGCCGGTCGATGCCGATGCGCCCGCCATCGCCGCCAGCCTGGCCGCGCGCTACCGGCCGGCCCTGGAGGCACTGGGCGACATTGGCGCCCGGCATCCGATCCAGCGCCTGCATCTGCTGCTGCAGCAGACGGCCGAGGCGGGCGCCAATGCCGGCCGGGGCCGTCGCGGCGGCCGGCGGACGCGCGGCGGCGGGCAGCCCTAGCCGGCCGGACATCCAGCCGCACCGCTTCTTCGTATCTGGCATATCCTGCAGCTCTCGTTCCTCCCGCCGTGGAGCGCCGCCATGCCGCTTGCCGTCACGCCGATCTATGCCGCCGTCCTGGCGGTGGTCTTCGTCGCCCTCAGCCTGCGCGTCATCTTCCAGCGGCAGCGCGCCAAGGTCAGCCTGGGCGATGGCGGCGACCAGCGCCTGCTGCGGCGCCAGCGTGTGCAGGGCAATTTCGCCGAGTACGCGCCCTTCGCGCTGCTGCTGATGGCGCTGGCGGAATGGCAGGGCGTTCCGGCCTGGAGCCTGCACCTGATCGGCGTCGCGCTGGTCGCAGGAAGGCTGCTGCATGCCTATGGCGTGAACCAGGAGGCGGAGAAGCTCCAGTTCCGCGGCGCCGGCATGATGCTTACCTTCTTCGCTTTGATCTCCGGCGCCATCGCCAACCTGGCGCCGCTGGTCCTGCGCGGCTGATCAAGCCATCAGCTTCTTCACCCCCGACGGTTTGTCCCATACTCGGTTTCGATCGGGAGGTGGAGGGCTACTTCCGGCTAGCTGGGCAGGGCTACCCCACCACCCAGACGTCGCCTGCGCGGGCGCGGGCCGGCGGCTTTGGCGGGGCACGGCACTGGGTTTGGATCGCTTCGGCGAGGGCATCGGTGCCGAAGCAATGGCATCTCCCAGGCTTCGAAGGCCCGTCCTTCGCTACTTAGGCACAATCTCGCCGCTGAAGGTCTTGGTGATCCCGGAGTACACGAGGATGCAGTCGGAGCCGCAGTCTTTCAGCGAGCGGCGATCGGTTCGCTCTTGCGACGGATGGCCAACGCCATAGTAGCAATCAATCGGTCCGCTGGTATCGGTCTTTGGACAACTCGTCCGCTGACTCCTGGTCCCGTCAGTGCTGATGGCAAGCGCCCAGAACCTCGAGGAGTTGGTTGCGTTTCGCAGATAGATCGCGATGTCCTCCTGCACCTCGGTGCTGACCATGAGTTGCGCGCTGCTGGGCGTTCCGTTTTGCGCGCGGGCTTGCAGCGGGGCGCTCAAGACGACGGAAACAGCCAATGCGACCAATAGGCGGTGATTTTGCAGCACGCCGGCCCCCAAATCAGTGATTTGCTGACAGGGAATTTTGTCACAGCGGATCGGCCTGGGCAATCCGGCTCTGATGTCGCAGCCGATCGTGCGGCAGTTCGTTGTCGCCTTCCCGCTGATCCGACCGCCGAAAATAACGGTCACCCGTGTATTCCGTCAGCCGCCTTGGTCAAGAACGGCGGCGCCAGTAAGCGATCGATCAGTCGGGTCACTGGCGCACGCCATCGATGCGCAAGGAGATGACGGTTTCGTCTCACGTCGCCAGCTTCTTCAGCGTCTCGACCTCGTCGGCCTCTTCCGCCGGCTTGTCCCAGCGGATGCGGTGGAAGCGCGGGAAGCGCAAGGCGAGGCCGGATTTATGCCGCGTTGACTGCTGCACGCTGTCGAAGGCGAACTCGGCGACCAGTGCTGGCGCCAGCACCCGCACGGGCCCGAAACGCTCCACCGTGTGGCTGCGCACGAAGCGGTCGAGCTGCTTCAGCTCCTCGTCGGTGAAGCCGGAATAGGCCTTGCCCACCGGCACCAGCTCGCGGCCGCCTTCACTTGAAGCCCGCCAGCAGCCGAAGGTGAAATCGGAGTAGAACGAACTGCGCTTGCCGTGGCCCCGCTGGGCGTACATCAGCACCGCGTCGATGGTCAGTGCGTCGCGCTTCCACTTGAACCAGTGGCCCTTGATGCGGCCGGCGAGATACGGGCTCTCCCAGCGCTTCAGCATCAGGCCCTCGATGCCGGCGTTGCGCGCATCGGCGCGGAGCCGTGCCAGCGCGTCCCAATCGGCGAAGGCGATGAGCGGCGACAAATCGAGGCGCGGGCGCGGCTTCTCCGCGTACCAGGATTCCAGCCGCGCGCGACGTTCGCGCAGCGGCAGCGGCCGCAGATCCTCGCCGCCGATCGACAGCACGTCATAGAGCCGCACATGCGCCGGATGGGCGAGGATCAGCGCGGCGCCGGGCTTCTTGCGGTTCAGGCGCTGCTGCAGGTCGTTGAACGGTGCGACCTCGATCGCCTCGTCCTTGCGTCGCGCCACCAGCAATTCGCCGTCCAGCACGGCGTCGAAATCCAGCGCCTCGATGAGATCGGGAAAGGATGCGGTGATCTCCTCGCCGGCGCGGGAATAGAGCCGCGCCTGGCCGCCACCGCTGGCGGCGATCTGCACCCGGATGCCGTCCCATTTCCACTCGGCGGCGAAGTCATGCGGCGCGAGATTGGCGAAATCGCTGTCCTCGATGGGGTGCGACAGCATCAAGGGCCGGAAGCCGAGCACGTTGCGCGCGGCCGGGCGCGGTGCCGCGCCCGTGACCCAGGCGAAGATCTCGGCATAGGGCGGCGCGTGCTGCGGCCAGATTTCCTCGATCTCCTCCAGCGGAATGTCGCCGAGCTGGCTCAGCGCCGTCTTCGCCAGCCGCGCCGAGACGCCGACCCGGAGCGCGCCGGAGCAGAGCTTCAGCAGCGCCCAGCGCCCGGTCGGGTCGAGGCCGTCGAGCCAGCCCGCCATCAGCATCATCGCCTCCGCCCGCGCGGCGAGGCGCAGGCGCTCGATCACTTCGCCCAGAGGTGGACTCGGGCGCGGCGGCGGATGTTGTGCCCCGGCGTCGGCCGGCCAGATCAGGGCGATGGTCTCCGCCAAATCGCCGACATAGTCGTAGGACCAACCGAACAGCTCCGGATCGACGCGCGCGCCCACCATCTCGCGCAACGCCGCCGGCTTCAGGCCGGGCAGGTCGATCTCGCCGCACAGCGCCGCCAGCGCATAGCCGCGATCGGGGTCCGGCGCATGGCGCAGATAATCCGCGATCAGCGCCAGCTTGCCGTTGCGCGCCGGCTGATAGGAAAGGGCGTCGAGCAGGTCGGCGAAGGGCTGCATTAGTCCCGACCACTCGGTGTGCTCCTTCCCCCCACCGCCGACGAATGTCGGCATGCGCCGACGGGGCGGGGGAAGGTGGGGAAGGGAGGTGTTGCAGCGCCAAGTTTCTCCGCGAAGAATCTCCGCTTCCTATCGCCTCCGGCGATGCGCGCCGGCACGGCGCGACCCCCCATCCGGCTGCGGCTAGGCTCACTGCGTTCGCCAAGTCTCCGCTGCCTTCCCCCGCAAGGGGGGAAGGCGGTTTTATTGACGAGAAGGGGAAAACTCATTCCTCGTCCTCGTACCCCACCAGCGACAATGCGCGCGCCTTGCGGCCGCCTTGGGCGATGGCGTGGATCAGCGCTTCCTCGCGGCCATGGGTCACCCAGACTTCCGGCGCGTCGACATCGCCCACCGTCATCAGCAACTCGTCCCAGTCGCAATGGTCGGAGATGATGAGTGGGAGTTCGGCCCGCGCCTGGCGCGCGCGGGCGCGGATGCGCATCCAGCCGGAGGCGACCGCCGGCACCGGATCCCCTAGGCGCCGGCTCCAGATCTCGCCGATGGCCGAAGGCGGGCAGAGCACGATCTCGTTCCGGATCGACCTGGTGTCGGCGACGGTGGCGGGCAGCAGCAGTCCCAGATCCTGGCCGAGCCGCACATAGAGGTCGCACAAGGCCTGATGCGCGCCGTGCAGATAGATCGGCCGGTCATAGCCGGCGCGGCGTAGCAAAGCGATGACCCGCTGGCACTTGCCGAGCGAATAGGCGCCGACCAGGACGTTGCGCTCAGGGAACAGCGCGCGGGCATGCAGGATCTTGGCGATCTCCTGTTTGTCCGGCGGATGGTGGAAGACCGGCAGGCCGAACGTCGCCTCGGTGATGAAGACGTCGCAGTGGACCGGCGTGAAGGGCGGGCAGGTCGGATCGAAGCGGCGCTTGTAGTCGCCGGAAATGACGGCGCGGCTGCCGCCATGCTCCAGCACCACCTGGGCGCTGCCCAGGATATGTCCCGCCGGCTCCAGCATGACGGTGACGTCGCCCAGCGTGAGGCGTTCGCCGTAGGAGAGCGCCTGGGTCTGGCGGGCGAAGCCGGCGCCATAGCGCACCTCCATGATGGCCAGCGTCTCCGCCGTCGCCGCCACCTTGGCATGGCCGGCGCGCGCATGGTCGCCATGGCCATGGGTGACGATGGCCCGGTCGACCGGGCGCGACGGGTCGATGAAGAACCCGCCCGGCTCGCAATAAAGCCCGCCGGGCAGCGCCTTCAGCCAGGCCTGTGGGTGCAAGGGCATTGAAATCCCGCGGATTCAAAATCGTTGTCTTGCCAGGCCTTTAACCTATGATGATCCGGTTTTGTTCCGCAAGCTGTCATGAGCGAAAAGCGCGATCTGAGCCCTCTGCCGGCCCGTTTTGCCGCCTGGTTCCAGAACCGGGGCTGGGCGGCGCATGAGCATCAGTTGGCGGTGCTGGCAGCACTCCAGGCCGGGCGCTCGGCGCTGCTGATCGCCCCCACCGGCGGCGGCAAGACGCTGGCCGGCTTCCTGCCAAGCCTGGTCGAGCTGGCGGAGGTCGACCCGCTGGAGCAATCCAAGGCGAAGCGGCCCGCGGAAAAACGCAAGGGCATCCACACCCTCTACATCTCGCCGCTGAAGGCGCTGACCGTCGACGTGGCGCGCAACCTGGAGACGCCGATCGCGGAGATGGGACTTGGAATCGAGAGCGAGACGCGGACCGGCGACACGCCGCAGAACCGGCGGCAGCGGCAGCGCAAGCATCCGCCGCACATCCTGCTGACGACGCCGGAAAGCCTGGCCCTGCTGCTCTCCTATGACGAGGCGCCGGAATATTTCAGCGAGCTGCGCACCGTGATCATCGACGAGCTGCACGCGCTGGCCGATTCCAAGCGCGGCCAGCTGCTGTCGCTCGGCCTCGCCCGCTTGGGGCGCCTCGCGCCGCATTGCCGCTTCCTCGGCCTCAGCGCCACGGTGGCCGATCCGCAGCGCCTGGCCGGGCATCTGCAATTCGGCGCGCGCAAGCTCGACATCATCCGCGGCCGCGATGGCGCCACGCCGGAGATCGGCATCCTGGTGCCCGAGGCTCGGGTGCCCTGGGGCGGGCGCATGGCGCTGCATGCGGTGCCGGCGGTCTATGACGCGATCAAGCGGCACCGGACCACGCTGGTCTTCGTCAATACCCGCGCCCAGGCGGAGCTGGTGTTCCAGGCGCTGTGGCGGATGAACGACGACAATCTGGCGATCGGGCTGCATCACGGCAGCTTGGCGGTGGAGCAGCGGCGCAAGATCGAGGCGGCGATGGCCAAGGGCAGCCTGCGCGCCGTGGTGGCAACCTCGTCCCTCGACCTCGGCATCGATTGGGGCGACATCGACCTGGTGGTGCAGGTGGGCGCCCCCAAGGGCGCCAGCCGCCTGCTGCAGCGGATCGGCCGCGCCAACCACCGGCTGGACGAGCCGAGCCGCGCCCTGCTGGTGCCGGCCAACCGCTTCGAGGTGCTGGAATGCAAGGCGGCGATCGACGCCACGCTGGCCAAGGACCTCGACGAATATCCGCCGCGGCCCTACTGCCTCGACGTGCTGGCGCAGCACATCCTCGGCCTCGCCTGTTCCGGGCCGGTGCAGCCCGATGCGCTCTATGACGAGGTGCGCGACGCCGCACCCTATGCGGACTTGCCGCGCGAGGAGTTCGACCGCGTCTTCGGCTTCGTGCGCGACGGTGGCTATGCGCTGAAGGCCTATGAGCGCTGGCGCCGCCTGCGCGAGATCGGCGGCGGTTGGCGCGCCGCCAATCCCACGGTGGTGCGGCAATACCGAATGAATGTCGGCACCATCGTGGAATCGACGATGCTGAAGGTGCGCCTTGGCCGCGGCATGGCCCCCGGTCAATCCTTGGGGGAAGTCGAGGAATATTTCGCCCAAGGCCTGCTGCCCGGCGACACGTTCCAGTTCGCCGGCCGCCTGCTGCGCTTCGAGGGCATCCAGGAGATGTCGGTGATCTGCTCGCTGGCCAAGAGCGGCGAGCCCAAGGTGCCGATCTATGGCGGCGGCCGCCTGCCGCTGACCACGGGCCTGGCCGAACGGGTGCGCGCCATGCTTGCCGATCCGCGCCAGCACGCGGATCTGCCGGAGGAGGTGCAGGAATGGCTGCGGCTGCAGCGCTGGCGCTCGACCTTGCCCGGCCGCGACCGGCTGCTGATCGAGAGCTTCCCGCGCGGCAACAAGGAATTCCTCGTCGCCTATTGCTTCGAGGGCCGTATCGCGCACCAGACCCTGGGCATGCTGCTGACCCGGCGGATGGAGCGCGCGGGGCTGAAGCCGCTCGGCTTCGTCGCCACCGACTACGTGCTCGCTACCTGGGCGCTTGGCGCGCCGACCCAGGAGCAGATCGACCGGCTGTTCGAGATCGACATGCTGGGCGACGACCTGGAGGAATGGATGGACGATTCCTCCATGCTACGGCGCAGCTTCCGCAATGTCGCGGTGGTGGCAGGGCTGATCGAGCGGCGCTATCCGGGCGAGGAGAAGACCCGCCGGCAGATCACCTTCAACGCCGATCTCATCTATGACGTGCTGCGCAAGCATGAGCCTGACCACATCCTGCTGCGGGCGACGCGGCAGGACGCGGCCTGGAACCTCGCCGACCTGCAGCGCCTGGGCGATTTCCTGAAGCGGGTGCGGGGCAAGATCGATTTGCGCCGGCTCGACCGGGTGACGCCGCTGGCGGTGCCGGTCCTCATCACCCTCGGCGCCACGGAGGTCGGCGGCGAGGCGATGGACGCGCTGCTGGAGGAAGCCGCGGCGGATCTGATCGAAGAGGCGACCAGCGCCCGGCCGGGCCAGGCGGCGATGCTCT
>JBGAGP010000047.1:0-30297 GCA_044226685.1 Dongiaceae bacterium | reverse complement strand
CGACGATGGCGCTGCGGAAGAGGGGGGCCGCCTCCTTGATCCAGCCGGCGCGGCCGATCTTCTTCGCCCGGCGCTCCAGCGCCTCCAGCGACAGATAGCGCTCCAGGCAGCCTTTGTTGCCGCAGGGGCAGGGCTCGCCGCCAGGCACCAGGGGCAGATGGCCGATCTCGCCGGCATTGCCGTGGGCGCCGCGCAACGGCGCGCCGTCAAGCACCATGCAGCCCCCGACGCCGAAATAGAGATAGTAGAACTCGCGCAGGTCGCGGCCGATGCCATAGAGCCGCTCGCCAAGCGACGCGGCGGCGAGGTCGACCTCCACGAAGGCGGGCAGGTCGGCCACCTTGGCCAGGCGCTCGCGCACCGGGACGTTCTTCCAGCCCTCCAGCGTGGTGGGGCCGACGAAGCTCATGGATTCGACGTCGAACGGGCCGGGCATGGCGAGGCCGATGCCGAGCATGCGGCCCTGCGGCCGTTGCTTGCGCAGCGCCGCCACCAGCTTGCCGATCTCGCGGAAGGCGGTACCGGGCGCCAGGTGCGACAGCTCGCGCTTGCGCCGGCCGATGACCTCGCCGGCCAGGTTGATGAGGGCCGCCTCGAGACCGATCGGCGTCACATGCACGCCGATGGCGAAGCCGCCCTCGGGATTGATCTTGAGCGACGTGGCGGGGTAGCCGCGGCCCTTGGGCACCTCGCGCGCGCCGAGGATGAAGCCCTGCAGCTCCAGTTCGCGGATGATGGTGGAGACGGTCTGCACGGTCAGTCCGACGCGCTTGGCGATGTCGCCGCGCGCGATGGGGCCGTGCAGCCGGATCGTCTCCAAGACGATCCGCCGGTTGTACGGCCGGCCATATTCCTGGTTCGTCCCCTTCAAGGCCATTGTTCGACCTTCTTGCTTCCCTGTGCCGTCACGCTAGCACCGGGAAAAATATTAAGTCAAATGGATTTCAAAAAAGGGACGTGGCCGTCGCGGGCCGGCACTACAGTTGGCACGGGAGCGATCGTCAGGCCGGAAACGTCAACATCCGCTGCAGGAACACGAGGTCGAGCCAGCGGTCGAACTTCCAGCCGACCTCGTGGAACTGCGCCACCTTGCGGAAGCCGAATTTCGCGTGCAGGCGCAGGCTCGCCTCATTGGCGGCGTCGATGCCCGCCAGCATGGTGTGGAAGCCGCGCTCCGCGGCGGAGGCGACGAGCGCCGGCAGCAGGGCGGAGCCGATTCCGCCGCCTCGCCTGCCGGCGGCGACGTAGATCGAGTTTTCGACCGTATGGAGATAGGCGGGCCAGGGCCGGAACGGGCCGTAGCTGCCATAGCCCACCAGCGTGCCCTCATCCTCCGCCACCAGCACCGGCCAGTTCTCGGCGCGCTTGGCTTCGAGCCAGGCGGCCTGCGCCTCCAGGCTGCGCGGCTCGTAGCTGTAGATCGCCGTGGTGGTGGCGATGACCTCGTTGTAGATCGCCAGCATGGCGGGAAGGTCCGCCGGCGCCGCGTCCCGGATGCGCAGGTGCATGGTTGTCTCCTGTCGAAAATCCACTATAGTAGAGGAATGGAGACGATCATAGAGGAATCGCTGGACGTCCAGATCGCGTCGCGCATCCGGGCGGAGCGCGACGCGCGCAATTGGAGCCTGGACGATCTGGCGCAACGCTCGGGCGTGTCGCGCGCGATGATCAGCAAGGTGGAGCGGCGGGAAAGCAGCCCGACAGCCGTCCTGCTCGGCAAGCTGTCGGCGGCGTTTGGCCTGACCCTGTCGCAGCTGCTGGCGCGGGCGGAGCAGGGGCATGGGGGCCTCTCGGTGCATCGCCGCCGTGACCAGCGCGCCTGGCGCGACCCGGAGACGGAATTCGAGCGGCGTTCGCTGACGCCGCCCGGCGCGGCGACGCCATTGGAACTGGTCGCGGGAGAGTTGCCGCCGGGCGCGTCGGTCACCTATCCGGCAGCGGCCTTCGCCATGATCGAAGACCAGCAGATCGTCGTGCTGTCAGGCCGCTTGCGCTTCATCCAGGGCGGCGCAATGGCCGAACTCTCCGCTGGCGATTGCTGCCGCCTCGGCCCGCCGGCCGATTGCCGGTTCGAGAACGCCGGCAGTGCGGCGTGCCGCTACATCGTCGCGGTGCTAAGGCGGCGGACCTAGTCAATTTCGTCATCCCGGCGCTCGCTCACGCTCGACCGGGATGGCGGCGGAGTGGCCCGGCGTTAGACCTTCACCCACTTCCCGTTCTTCTGCGATGATTTCACCGCCGCCTCGACGAAGGCGACGCCGCGCACGCCGTCGGCGACGGTGGGGAAGGTGACGGCGGCATCGGCCTTCTTGCCCGCGCGCGCCGCGCGGATGGCGGCGGCAATCTCGGTGTAGAGATTGGCGAAGCCTTCCAGATAGCCCTCGGGATGGCCGGGCGGCACGCGGGTGACGCGGCCGGCGGCGGCGTTGGCGGCGCCGGTGCCGCGCGAGATCACCCGCGGCGGCTGGCCGTAGGGCGCGAAGGTCAGCTGGTTCGGATGCTCCTGCTCCCAGGAAATCCCGCCCTTGGTGCCATAGACGCGCAGGCGCAGCCCGTTCTCGTTGCCCGGCGCCACCTGGCTCGCCCACAGCATGCCTTTGGCGCCGCCCTTGAACCGCATCATGATGTGGACGTTGTCGTCGAGCTTGCGGCCCTTGACGAAGCTGGTGAGGTCGGCGCTCAAGCTGTCGAGCGTCAGGCCGCTGACGAAGCTCGCCAGGTCATAGGCGTGGGTGCCGATGTCGCCGATGCACCCACCGGCGCCGGACTGCTTCGGATCGGTGCGCCAGGCGGCCTGTTTCTGCCCCGTGGCCTCCAGCTTCTCGGTCAGCCAGTCCTGCGGATACTCGGCCTGCACCACGCGCAACTCGCCAAGTTCGCCGGCAGCGACCATGGCGCGCGCATGCCGCACCATCGGATAGCCGGTGTAGTTGTAGGTGACGGCGAAGAGGCGCTTGCTGGACGCCGCGGCCTTCTGCAGCGACAGCGCCTCCTTCAGCGTCGTGGTCAGCGGCTTGTCGCAGATCACGTGGATGCCGGCCTTGAGGAACGCCTTGGCGACGGGCGCGTGCATGTGGTTGGGCGTGACGATGGAGACCGCCTCGATGCCGTCGGGGCGTTTCGCTTCGGCCTTGGCCATCGCCTCAAAGTCGGAGTAGATGCGGTCCGGCGCCAGGCCGAGTGCCGCGCCGGAGCGCTTGGCCTTCTCCGGCGTCGAGGAGAGGGCGCCCGCCACGAACGCGTAGTGGTCATCCATGCGCGCGGCGAGGCGGTGCACGGCGCCGATGAAGGCGCCCTCGCCGCCGCCGACCATGCCGAGACGCACCTTGCCATCCGCGCTTTCGCGGCCGCGGCCTTCGATTGCCATGACTTCCTCCCCTGGACTAGCGGATGCCGAGCATCTTGCGGTTGGCCTTCAGATCGGCGCCGCCGGCGGCAAAATCGTCGAAGGCCTTCTCGGTCACCCGGATGATGTGATCCTTGATGAAGGCGGCGCCCTCCCGCGCGCCTTCCTCCGGATGCTTGATGCAACATTCCCATTCCAGGACCGCCCAGCCCTGGAAGCCGTATTGCGCGAACTTGGAGAAGATGGCGCGGAAATCGACCTGGCCGTCGCCCAGCGAGCGGAAGCGGCCGGCGCGGTTCACCCAGGACTGATAGCCGCCATAGACGCCGGTGCGGCCGTTGGGATTGAGCTCGGCATCCTTCACGTGGAACATCTTGATGCGGTCGTGATAGATGTCGATGTAGTCCAGGTAGTCGAGCGCCTGCAGCACGAAGTGCGACGGGTCGTAGAGGATGTTGCAGCGCGGATGATTCTTCACCCGCTCCAGGAACATCTCGAAGGTGACGCCGTCGTGCAGGTCCTCGCCCGGATGCACCTCGTAGCAGACATTGACGCCGGCCTTGTCGAAGGCGTCGAGGATCGGATGCCAGCGCTTCGCCAGTTCGTCGAAGGCGGTCTCGACCAGCCCCGCCGGGCGCTGCGGCCACGGATAGAAATAGGGCCAGGCGAGCGCGCCGGAGAAGGTGACGTGCTCCGTCATGCCCATGTTCTTGGAGGCCTTCGCCGCCAGCATCATCTGGTCGACCGCCCATTGCTGGCGCGCCTTCGGATTGCCGCGCACTTTGGGGTCGGCGAAGCCGTCGAAGGCGGCGTCATAGGCCGGATGCACGGCGACGAGCTGCCCCTGAAGGTGCGTGGAGAGTTCGGTGATGGTGATGCCGTGCTTGTCGGCCACCGCCTTCACGTCATCGCAATAGGCCTTCGACCGGGCCGCCTGCGCGAGATTGAACAACCGCTTGTCCCAGCTCGGCATCTGTACGCCCTTGAAGCCGAGCTTGGCGGCCCACTTGCAGATGCTGTCCAGCGAGTTGAAGGGCGCCGTGTCGCCCGCGAACTGGGCCAGGAAGATCGCCGGGCCCTTGATGTTGGTCATCGCCATTGTCGCCATCCTCCCACAGTCGCCCGCGAATTCTGCGATCCGCCGGGCTTGATGCATGATTGGACGCCCGACGCGTGGGCAGGCGTCCAATGTTCGATTAGACGTAGGTGTTCAGCAGATTTTCAAGATATTCCTGCCGGCCCGAGCGTGGCTGCGGCTCGGCATTCTTCGCCTCGACCGCCGCGGCGATGTCGGCGAGCGATCGCTGGCCGCCGAGCATCGCCTTGCCTTCGGGTGTCTCCCAACCGGCATAGCGCTCCTTCACATGGCGGGCGAGGGCGCCATCCTCGATCATCTTGGCCGCGATCAGCAGGCCACGCGCGCTCACATCCATGCCGCCGATATGGGCATGCAGCAGATCGTCGGGGTCGAGCGATTGACGGCGGATCTTGGCGTCGAAATTGAGTCCGCCGGTGGTGAAGCCGCCGCCCTGCAGGATGTGGTACATGGCAAGCCCGGTCTCGGAGACGTTGTTGGGGAACTGGTCGGTGTCCCAGCCCAATTGCGCGTCGCCCCGGTTCATATCGATCGAGCCGAAGATGCCGAGCGCCATGGCCAGCGCGATCTCGTGCTCGAAGGAATGGCCGGCCAGCGTCGCGTGGTTGGCCTCGATGTTGACCTTCACCTCCTTGTCCAGCCCGTAGCGGCAGAGGAAGCCGTAGACCGAGGCGGTGTCGAAATCATACTGGTGCTTGGTCGGCTCGCGAGGCTTGGGCTCGATCAGGATGGTGCCCTTGAAGCCGATCTTGTGCTTGTGCTCCACGACGAGGTTCAGGAAGCGGCCGAGCTGGTCCAACTCGCGCTTCAGATCGGTGTTCAACAGGGTCTCGTAGCCCTCGCGTCCGCCCCACAGCACGTAGTTGGCACCGCCCAGCTCAGAGGTGAGTTCGAGCACGTTCTTCACCTGCGCTGCCGCATAGGCGAACATGTCTGGATCGGGATTGGTGGCAGCACCCGCCATGTAGCGGCGGTTGGAGAACAGATTGGCGGTGCCCCAGAGCGGCTTCAGCGTGCTCTGTTCCATCTTGCGGGCGAACAGCTCACCGATCTGCCGGACATTGCGGTTGGATTCGGCGATCGAGGCGCCCTCCGGCGCGATATCGCGATCGTGGAAGGTGAAGAACGGCACCCGCATCAGGCGGAACAGCTCGAAGGCGATGTCGGCCTTCATCCGCGCCATCTGCATCCCGTCGCCCGGCTGCATCCAGGGACGCTGGAAGGAATCGCCGCCGAACGGGTCGGTCCCGGTCCAGCAGAAGCTGTGCCAGTAGCAGATGGCGAAGCGGAGGTGATCGGCCATCTTCTTGCCCAGAACGACCTTGTCCGGATCGTACCATTTGAAGGCCAGCGGATTCCTGGAACCCGGGCCCTCGTAGGGAATCGGCTGCTCGACGCTGAAGAATTTCCCTGCGCTCATCGTATCGCCTCCTTGAGTCCCGGATAGAGTTTCCTGTACCGCGCGAACGCCTCGGCATAGGCGTCGCGCAAGCCCTGTGTCGGTGTGATGGTGGCGCTGCGCTGCGGCGGCTTGCAGACCGCGCGCGGGTCCTCGCCCGTCGCCGCCATGCGGCCGAGCAGGGCAGCACCCATCGCGCCGCTGACCTCGCTGTCGGCCAGGCGGTGGATCGGCAGGTCGAGCACGTTGGCGATGATGCGCAGCCACAGCTCGGAACGCGATCCGCCGCCGATGGCATCGGCCGCCTTCAGGTCCGTGCCGGCGGCGCGCAGGGCGTCGAGGCAATCCTTCAGCGCAAAGGCGACGCCTTCCATCACCGCCTGGGTCAGCTCCACGCGATCGGTCTGGTGCGACAGGCCGGCGAAAGCGCCGCGGATGTCGGCGTCATTGTGCGGCGTGCGCTCGCCGGAAAGGTAGGGCAGGAACAGCACCGGGCTCGGCCGCTCCAGGTGGTCGCCGCGTTCGCGCAGCAGATCCGCCTCCGAAGCGCCCACCAGGCCCGAGAGCCACGACAGGCAGGACGCGGCGGACAGGATGACACCCATCTGATGCCAGGTTTGCGGCACGCAATGGCAGAAGGCATGCACCGCCGCCTGCGGATTGGGCGCAAAGCCGGCGGTGGTCGCCCACAACACGCCGGAGGTGCCGAGCGAGACAAAGGCGTCGCCGGGCTTGATGGCGCCAAGCGCGACCGCGCCGGCCGCGTTGTCGCCGGCGCCGCCGGCGATCACCGGCGGTCTCGCCATTCCCCAGCGTTGCGCCAGTTCCGCGCGCAGGGTCCCGGCGGGCTGGCTGCCTTCGACCAGGTCCGGCATCTGGGCGCGGGACATCTCCGTCGCCGCCAGCGCCGCGTCCGACCAGCGCCGCGCCCCGACATCGAGCCACAGCGTGCCGGACGCATCCGACATGTCCTCGAAGAAGTCCCCGGACAGGCGGTAGCGCAGATAGGCCTTGGGCAGCAGCACCTTGGCGATCCGCGCGAAGATCGCCGGCTCGTGCTTCCGCACCCACATCACCTTCGGCGCGGTGAAGCCGGGCATCGCCGGATTGCCGGTGATGCGTCCGAGATCGGGCAGGCGCTGTTCCAGCTCGCGGCATTCGGCCGCCGCGCGCACGTCGTTCCACAGGATGCAGGGGCGCAGCACCGCGCCGGAGGCGTCGAGCAGGGTCGCGCCGTGCATCTGCCCGGACAGGCCGATGCCGGCCACGGCGGAAACCGCCTTTGGCGCCTGGCGCGCCAGGTCGTCGATGGTCTGCAGCGTCGCCCGCCACCAGCTCTCGGCGTCCTGTTCGGAATGGCCGGGCGCCGGGCGCTGGACCTCCAGCGGCGCGCTGGCGGTGGCGACAATGTGGCTGTTGCTGTCGAGCAGGACGCTCTTGACCGACGACGTGCCGAGATCGATGCCGATGAACATGACGGCTCCGGTCAGGGCAGGTTGTCGCGCAGGAAGATGTCGATGCGGATCCGTTCCTGGTCGTCGATCACCGGCAGGTTGGCGCATTGCGCCAGCAGGATGCGCGCCGCCGAGCGGGCCTCGTGGCCTGGGTCCTGGTTCAGCACGGCAGCCATGGTGCCTTGCATGAGATAGCGTCGCGAATGGTCGGTCAGCTCGTGGCCGAGGAAGATGACGTCGCGCGCCCGGCCGGCCTTCTCCAGCGCGTCGGCGATGCCGCGATTGCCGGCGCCGATGCTGTAGATGCCGATCAGATCGGGGTGCTCCGCCAGCAGCTTCTCGGCGACCGTGCGGCAGCGCTGGGAATCGTCGCGGCCCTCCAGCGCGGGAAGGGTGCGTAAGGCCGGGAAATCGGAGGCCAGCACCTGCTGGAACCCGAACATGCGCTCGACATGGTCGCGCAGCGCGAGGCTGCCGGCGATGAGGCCCACAGGCCCGCTGCGGCCACCGGCGAAGCGCCCCATGAGGGTGCCGGCGGTGCGACCGGCGGCGGAGTTGTCGATGCCGACGAAGCGATGGCGCTTCGAGTTCGGCACATCGGACACCAGCGTCACCACGCTGGTGCCCGCATCGACCAGGGCATTGATGGCGTCGCGCACCAGCGGATGGTCGAGCGCCACCGTGGCGACGCCGTGATAGCGGCCGATCAAGCCGCGCAACGCTTCCGACAGTGCATTCGGATCGAATACGTCGACGCGCACCACATCGCCGTAGGCCTGCTGATCGGCGAGGGCGATGAGCGTCCGTTCGACCTGGCCTGCCAGCAGGTTCATGAAGCTGTTGGTGCCGGTGGGCAGCACGAAGCAGAACTGGTACTGGATGCCGCGCGCAAGGCGCACGGCCGCGGGGTCGGGGCGATAACCGAGCCGCACCAGCGCCTGCTCGACACGTTCCGCGGTGCGCGGGCTGACGCCGGGGCGGTGATTGAACACGCGGTCGACCGTGGCGAGGCTGACACCGGCGACATCGGCAACATCGACAAGCGTGGTTCTGCGGCGGCGGTTCGACATGCGCCAAGACATAGCGCAGGAGAAATGACGTGCGCAACGCAGAAATGACGTGAATACGTCAGATCAGTTGAGGTCATGTTGCGTTGAAGTGAATTCTGTTTAGAGAGTGTCGTCGCTGTCATTTTGCGACTGCACAAAAAGCGATCCATATTGCTGCGATGCAGCGACGAATTTCGGCAGATCTCGCGATTCCGGCCTTGTCATGTTTAGTAACCGCACGTAACACTAAACATCACGACGAGGTCGCTTGATTCCATCAGGAGCGGCAGCGGCGGCGTCACAACGACAACAATCCCGACCCGGCATGAAGAGGGCGGGGCGGGGATCTCCCGGCGGCAGGGCGCTTGGGAGTCAATCGCAACAATGGGAGGAACCCAAATGAAGAAGCTATTGGCGAGCGCGAGTGCGCTGGCTGCCGTCATGGCCTTGTCGTCCACCGGCTCGGCGAAGGCGGATGAACTGACCCTCTGCTGGGCGGCCTGGGATCCGGCCAACGCTCTGGTCGAGCTCTCCAAGGACTTTACCGCCCAGACCGGCACGCAGATGAAGTTCGAATTCGTGCCGTGGCCGAACTTCGCCGACCGCATGCTCAACGAGCTGAATTCCGGCGGCAAGCTGTGCGACCTGCTGATCGGTGACTCGCAGTGGATCGGCGGCTCGGCCGAGAACGGCTACTACGTGAAGCTGAATGATTTCTTCGACAAGGAAGGAATCAAGATGTCGGACTTCGCGCCGGCCACGGTCTATGCCTATTCGACCTGGCCCAAGGGCACGCCGAACTACTGGGCGCTGCCGGCGATGGGCGACGCCAACGGCTGGTTCTATCGCAAGGACTGGTTCGAGAATCCGGACTTGATGAAGGAATACAAGGCGAAATACGGCCGCGATCTCGCCCCGCCGAAGACCTGGGACGAGTTGAAGGACACCGCCGAGTTCTTCCAGGGCCGCAAGATCGACGGCAAGACCGTCTACGGCGCCGCCATCTTCACCGAGCGCGCGTCGGAAGGCATCACCATGGGCGCCACCTCGGCGCTCTATCCGTACGGCTTCAAATACGAGAACACGCCCGGCAAATACGACATGGAGGGCGCCGTGAACTCCGAGGACGCGGTGAAGGGCCTCGAGATGTACAAGGCGATCTACAAGTGCTGCACCCCTCCGGGCTACACCGACAGCTACATGGGCGAGGGCCTCGACGCCTTCAAGTCGGGCCAGGTCGCCATGATGATGAACTGGTTCGCCTTCATGCCGGGCATGGCGAAGGACGAGAATGTCGGCAAGGTCACCGGCTTCTTCGTCAACCCGAGTGAGAAGATCGCCGCGTCGACTCTCGGCGGCCAGGGCATCTCGGTCGTCGCCAATACCGACAACATGGACGGCTCGCTCGCCTACATCAAATGGTTCGCTCAGCCGGAAGTGCAGAAGAAGTGGTGGGCGCTCGGCGGCTACGCCTGCCACAATGCCGTGTTGAACGATCCGGGCTTCAAGGACTCGCAGCCTTTCGCCGCGCAGTTCCTGGAAGCCATGGGCGGCGTCCAGGACTTCTGGCAGGAGCCGGCCTACGCCTCGCTGCTCCAGGCCATGCAGAAGCGTCTGCATGACTACGTCGTGGCCGACAAGGGCACGGCGAAGGAGGCCCTGGACGGGCTGATCCAGGACTGGACCGCCATCTTCAAGGAAGAGGGCAAGCTCTAGTCGATCGCATATACTCCCGCGACGGCATCCCCGGCATTCCGGCCGGGGATGCCGCTGGAGCCCCACGGACGCCAAAGAACCCGCATGCCTGATATGGACGCCATCGCCAATCGCGTCGCGACCGCGACGCCGCCGAGCCTGGGACGCGCCGTGCGCGGCCTGTCCGACCGCTCGATCGCGTGGCTCTTCGTCGCGCCGACGATGATCCTGCTGCTGGCGATCAACATCTTCCCGTTGATCTGGACCATTCGCCTGTCGTTCACCAATTACGCGTCGAACCGGCCCAACCGGCCGGTGGTGAGCAAAGGGATCGAGTGGTACCAGGAGATCCTGAACTCGCCGGAAGTCTGGGCGGCAATGCAGGCGACCGCGCATTTCGTCTTCTGGACCATCTTTTTCCAGACCCTGATCGGCTTCACGCTCGCCTATCTCATCGACCGCAAGTTTCGCGGCCACGCCTTCTGGACGACCATCATCCTGATCCCGATGATGCTGTCGCCGGCGGTGGTCGGCAATTTCTGGAAATTCCTGTTCCAGCCGCAGATCGGCCTGTTCAACTACGTTGTCTCGTTCTTCACCGGCATCCCGCCATCCTCGTTCGAGATGCTGGGCTCCGTCACCCTGGCGCCCTGGGCCATCGTCATCGTCGACACCTGGATGTGGACGCCCTACGTGATGCTGATCTGCCTGGCCGGGCTGCGCTCGATCCCGGACTACATCTACGAGGCGGCGGAGGTCGACCGCGCCTCTAAATGGCGGCAGTTCTGGTCGATCACGCTGCCCATGGCCTTGCCGTTCATCATGCTGGCCGTGCTGTTCCGCGGCATCGAGAATTTCAAGATGTTCGACATGGTGGTGCTGCTGACCGGCGGCGGGCCAGGCTCGACCACCGAGCTCGCCTCGATCACGCTGAAACGCCAGGCCTTCGAGGCCTACCGCACCGGCTATTCCTCGGCCTTCGCCATCATCCTGTTCGTGGTGATCTTCGGCCTCGCCAACATCTACGTGAAGGCGCTCAACAAGGTGAAGCAGCGATGAGCGGCGCCGTCACCACCGCGCATTCCGTCGTCGAGCCGTCGGCGACCTCCAAGCGCGTCGCGGCCTTCCTGGTGATCCTCTACGCCGTCATCACCATGGTGCCGCTGGCCTGGATCTTCGCCACCGCCTGGAAGACGCCGCCGGATTCGATCTCCTATCCGCCCAAGGTGGTGTTCGACCCGTCGCTCGAGGGCTACTGCAACCTGTTCACCACGCGGACTCGCCAGACCTCTGACTTCATCGAGGCGCTGGGCCCGCCGCAAGGCACCTGCGACACCGTCACCCGCAAGCGCGAGATGGTCATCGCCGGCCCGTCGAACTATCTGCCGCGCTTCGTCAACTCGCTGATCATCGCCTTCGGCTCGACCTTCCTGGCGGTGTCGCTGGGGACGTTCTCGGCCTATGCCTTCTCGCGCTTCAAGATCCCGCTCGCCGACGACCTGCTGTTCTTCATCCTGTCGACCCGGATGATGCCGCCGATCGCGGTCGCCATCCCGATCTACCTGATGTATCGCGAACTGCACCTGTCGGACACGGCCCTCGGCATGATCCTGCTCTACACGGCGGTGAACGTGTCGCTGGCGGTCTGGCTGCTGAAAGGCTTCATCGACGAGATCCCGCGGGAATACGAAGAGGCCGCGATGATCGACGGCTATACGCGGCTGCAGGCCTTCTTCAAGGTGGTGCTGCCCCAGGCCGCCACCGGCATCGCCGCCACCGCGATCTTCTGCCTGATCTTCGCCTGGAACGAATACGCCTTCGCCGTGCTGCTGACCTCCGGCACCGCGCAGACCGCGCCGCCCTTCATCCCGACCATCATCGGCGAGGGCGGCATGGACTGGCCCGCCGTGGGCGCCGGAACCACGCTGTTCCTGATCCCGATCGTCGTCTTCACCGTGTTGCTGCGGAAGCATCTGCTGCGCGGCATCACCTTCGGCGCGGTGCGCAAATGACCGTGGAACCGCAATCGCCGGCGAATGGCCCGGCCAGGAAGCGCTGGCCACGCTGGGCGCGGCGCGGCCTGATGGAGAACGTCGCCATCGCCCTCATCGCCCTTGGGGTGCTGATGCTCGTGCAGCCGTTCTCGATCACGCTCTACAGCTATTCCTTCATCACGGTCCTGGCCGGCACCCTGATGTTCACCATCGTCAGCAAGTTCCCGGAGTAGACGATGGCTGAGATCAGGGTCGAGAACCTGCACAAGAGCTTCGGCGATTTCGCCGCGGTGAAGGATTCCAGCTTCGTGGTCGAGAATGGCGAGTTTTTCGTCCTGCTCGGCCCGTCCGGCTGCGGCAAGACGACGACGCTCCGCATGATCGCCGGGCTGGAACTACCGACCTCGGGACGGATCCTGCTGGGCGGCGATGACGTCACCTTCAAGCGCGCGGCGGAGCGCGACATCGCCTTCGTGTTCCAGCTCTTCGCCCTGTATCCGCACATGAACGTGCGCAAGAACATCGGCTTCTCCCTGAAATGCCAGGGCATGGGGACAGCCGAGATCAACCGGCGGGTGGAGGAGGCGGCGCGCATCCTGCGCATCCAGCACATCCTGGACAAGCCGGTCTCCGGCCTCTCCGGCGGCGACCGTCAGCGCGTCGCCCTCGGCCGCGCCATCGTGCGCGAGCCCATGTGCTTCCTGATGGACGAGCCGCTGGGCGCGCTGGATTCCGAGTTCCGGCACCTGATGTGCACTGAGTTGCGCGGCCTGCACAACCGCCTGAAGGCGACCACGGTCTACGTCACCCACGACCAGCTCGAAGCCATGTCCATGGCCGACAAGATCGCAGTCATGAACAAGGGCCTGATCGAGCAGTTCGGCCCGCCGCAGGAGCTCTATGCGCGGCCGGCCAGCATGTTCGTCGCCGATTTCCTCGGCTCCCCGCCGATGAATTTCCTGCAGTTCAAGGCAGGGCTGCAGCGCGGCTCCGGCGAGGCGCGCCTGGGCGACGCCATCGTGCAGATGCCGGTGGTGCATGAGGATATCGCGCCGACCGACCTGGCCCTGGGGGTGCGGCCCGAGCATATCAGCTTCGACGACCGCTCGGCCCTGCGCGGGTCAGTCTACGGGGCCGAGTATCTGGGGACCACGCAGATCGTCACCATCGACACCGAGTTTGGCCAGATCAAGGCGCGCACGAAATCGACCGGCGAGGTGCGGCCAGGCGAGAATGTCGGCCTGCGCTTCATGTCGGAACGCCTGTCGCTGTTCGACAAGGGCAGCGGCCGCGCCATCCGCAGCGCCTTGTTCGAGGGAGGCGCCCATGGCTGAGGTGCGCCTGGAGCAGGTCGAGAAGCGCTTCGGTGACGTCACCGCGGTGACCGGCATCGACCTGACCGTGGCCGATGGCGAGTTCGTCGTCCTGCTGGGGCCGACCGGGGCCGGCAAGACCACGACCCTGCGCCTGATCGCCGGGCTGGAGAAGCCCGACGGGGGCAAGGTCTTTATCGGCGGCAAGGACGCGACCGGGCAGTCGCCGGCCGAGCGCAACGTCGCGTTTGTCTTCCAGCAATATTCGCTCTACCCGCATCTCAGCGTCTTCGACAATCTGGCCTTCCCGCTGCGCTCACCCGTGCGCAAGGTGGACGAGGCCGTGGTGCGCCAGAGCGTCGAGCGCGTGGCCAAGCTGCTGCGCATCGAGGCCAAGTTGAACAACCGCGCCACCCGGCTGTCGGGCGGCGAGATGCAGCGCGTCGCCATCGGCCGCGCCCTGGTGCGCAATCCATCGATCTTCCTGATGGATGAGCCGCTGTCCTCGCTCGACGCCAAGCTGCGTGCGGACATGCGTCTCGAGCTGAAGCACATCCAGCAGGATCTCGGCGCGACCGTCCTTTATGTGACGCACGACCAGACCGAGGCCATGACCATGGCCAACCGCATCGGCGTGCTGGATCATGGCCGCCTGGTGCAGATCGGCTCGCCGCGCGAGATCTACGAATCGCCGCGCAACATCTACGTGGCGACGCGCCTCGGCATGCCGGCGATCAATCTGTTGCCGCCGCAGGCCTTTCCGCATCTGGCGGCGCCGGCCGGGACCAGGACCATCGGCGCCCGCACGGAGCATGTGACCATCGCCCGCGCCAATGGCGGCGCCCATGCGAAGGTCGAGTGGATCGAGCATCTGGGCGACCAGAACCATCTGCATCTGAGTGTCGGTGAGCACCGGCTGGTGACGCTGGTCGAGCCCGAGACGGATTTGGCCGTGGGCGATTCCATCGACGTGGCACTGCGCGCGCCGCTCTTCTTCGGGGCGGATGGCGAGCGGATCGGGTGACGTGATGCAGACCGCGACCGAGCTCAAACTTGCCTTGGTGAAAGCGGTGGCTGCCGTGATCGACAGCCATGCCGAGGAACTTACCGCGCTCGACCAGGCGATCGGCGACGGCGATCATGGCATCAACATGAAGCGCGGCTTCGAGGCGGTGGCTGCCGATGCCGACGCCTTGAGCGCGAGGCCCTGGCCGGATTTCCTCAAAGGCGTCGGCACAACCCTGGTCATGAAGGTCGGCGGCGCCTCCGGCCCGCTCTATGGGACTCTGTTCATGGGTCTCGGCAAGGAACTGCCGGAAAGCCCGACCCTGGCCGATCTCACGCGGGCCTTCCGCGCCGCCATTCTCGCGGTGCAGGCGCGTGGCAAGGCGGAGCGCGGCAACAAGACCATGCTGGACGTGCTGATTCCTGTCGCCGAGGCGCTGGAAGCCGGCACCGCCACGGCCGAGCAGATCACCGCCGCCGCCCACGCGGCGGCCGAGGCGACCATCCCGATCAAGGCGGTGCGCGGTCGTGCCTCATTCCTGGGCGATCGATCCATCGGCCATATGGACCCGGGCGCCCGGTCCTCGGCCCTGCTGATCGAAGCCGTCAGCGGCATTCTGGAGAACGCGTAATGGACAGCGTCGGCGTGGTCATCGTGTCGCATTCGCCCAAGGTCGCCGAGGGCGCCGCGGATATGGTGCGCCAGATGGTGGGCGAAGAGGTGCCGTTGGCTTGGACCGGCGGCAATCCTTCGGGCGGCCTCGGCACCGATGTCGGCCAGATCATGACGGCGATCGACAAGGCCTGGTCGCCCTCGGGCGTCGTCGTGCTGGTCGATCTCGGCGGCGCCGAGACCAACAGCGAAATGGCGATCGAGATGTTGCCGGATGAGAAGCGCGGCAAGGTGCTGATCTGCAACGCGCCGGTGGTCGAAGGCGCGGTCGTCGCGGCGACCGAGGCGGCAGGCGGATCGAGCGTCGAGACGGTGCGCCAGACGGCGGAGGAATATTCAGCGCGATGAACAGCGTCGGCACCACCGGAAACGCGGCCACGGCCTCGATCCTCATCGCCCATGAGGTCGGCCTGCATGCGCGCCCGTCGGTGAAGCTGACCAAGCTGGCCAAGACCTTCGCCAGCAAGATCGAACTCGGCCTCAGCGATGCGGGTCCGTGGATCGACGCCAAGAGCATCGTCAAGGTGATGGCCTTCAAGGCGGCCAAGGGCACGACCTTGCATTTCCGCGCCGACGGCGACGATTCCCAGGCGGCAGTCGCCGCCCTGGTCGACCTGGTGCGGCGCGATTTCGACGAAGGCCACGGCGATGGCTGAGCTGCGCCTGCACGGCAGGCCGGCTTCCCCCGGCCTGGCGTTCAGCAAGCTGTTCGTCCTGCCGGAAGCTGGGGCGCCGGCGGCGGCGCGGCCGATCGGCGAGGCGGCAGCCGAAGCAGCGCGGCTGCGCCAGGCGATCGCCCAGGCGACGGCGGAACTGGAAAGCGTATCCGACTCAGCGGCCGAGGATGCCCGCGAAATCCTTGAATTCCAGATCGCAATGCTAGGCGACGATGCCCTGTCGGATCCGGCGATGGCGGCCATCGCCGAGGGAGAGGGGGCGGATGCCTCCTGGGCGGCGGCGCTCGACGCCCAGATCGCGGAATACAGCGGCGCCGAGGACGAATATTTCCGCGCCCGCGCCGCCGATCTGGAGGATCTGCGGGACCGGGTGCTGAACGCGCTGTCCGGCCGCAAGGCGGAAGCGGTGCCCTCCGGCGCCCTGTTGGTGGCGCGCGATCTGCCGCCCTCCCGCTTCCTCGGTATCGACTGGGGCACGGGTGCGGCCATTGCGCTGGCCGCCGGTTCACCCACCAGCCACGTGGCGCTGCTGGCCCGGGCGCGGGGCATTCCCATGGTGGTGGGCCTCGGCGCCGACGTCATGAAAGTGCCGAGCGGGCAGGAAGCCATGCTGGATGGCGAGCGCGGCACGCTGGTGGTGGCGCCGGACGCCGCGACCCGGGCAGCCGCCGCCGAACGCGGTATCGAACTCGAGCAACGCCGCAAGCTGGCGGCCTCGTTTCTGCTGAAGCCGGCGACCATGCCGGATGGCGCGCGCATCGCGGTCATGATCAACGCCGCCGGCCCGGACGAGTTGCAGCCGCTCGATGCCGCGATGTGCGATGGCATCGGGCTAGTGCGCTCCGAGTTCCTGTTCCATGACGGCGCGCATCTGCCGGACGAGGAGACCCAGTACCACGCCTATCGCCGTATCCTGGAATGGGCCGGCGACCGCCCGGTCACCATCCGCACGCTCGATGCCGGCGGCGACAAGCCGGTTAAGGGACTGACCCTGGACGACGAGGGCAACCCGTTCCTCGGCACGCGCGGCATCCGCCTGTCGCTGCTGAAGCCGGAGGTGTTCCGTGTCCAGCTGCGGGCTCTGTGCCGCGCCGCCATGCATGGCAACCTCAAGATCATGCTGCCCATGGTGGCAGTGCCGCGCGACCTCGAGGGCGGCCGCGCCCACCTGGACTCTGCCGTGGCGGAATTGCAGGCTGCCGGAGTTCCGCATAAGCGCCCGCCGCTGGGGATCATGGTCGAGGTGCCGGCGGCCGCCATCGCCATCGACCGCTTCGATGCCGATTTCTATTCCATCGGCTCCAACGATCTCACGCAGTATGTGATGGCGGCCGCGCGCGACATCGCCACGCTGGCGGACTATGCCGACGCCGCCGATCCGGCAGTGCTGAGCCTGATCGCCCGCACGGTGGAGCATGGCCGGCGCACCGGGCGGGAGGTGAGCCTGTGCGGCGATGCCGCGTCCGATCCGGTGCTGGTGCCGCATCTGCTGGGGGCCGGGCTGCGCGCGCTGTCGGTCTCCGCCGCCGCGGTCGGCCTGGTGAAGGCCGCCATCGCCGGCGCGCTGCCGAGGTGAGCGGCCATGGCCGATGACGGGGATCGTTCCGGCGAAGTCAACTGGGTGGCGGAGTACAAGCGCATCCTGGTGCGCGTGCTCGACCTGCGCCCGTCGGGCATGCGGCAAAGACTGGCCGACGCGCTCGGCGCCAATCGCAGCTTCATTTCCCAGATCACCAATCCGGCCTACCCGGTGCCGATTCCGGCCCGCCACATCGAGCTGATCTTCGATGCCTGCCGCTTTCCGGAGACCGACCGCAAGGCCTTCCTGAGCGCCTACGAGCGCGCCCATCCCGGCCGGCTGCAGCAGCCGCAGGGGTCGAGCCCGCACCTGCGCCATGTCACGCTCTACGTGCCCGACCTCAACGATGCGCAGAAGAATGCCGAACTCGACAAGCTGTTGGGCGATTTCGCCACCAAGATGGTCGATCTGATCTCCGGCCGCTCGTCCGCCGGCAAAACGGATGACGACCGTTCCAAGGAATAGGGGAGGAACCGCGATGAAGAAGCTGATCAACGGCACCGAAACCGTGCTGAGCGAGAGTCTGGCGGGGTTTGTCGGCGCCCATGGCGACATCGTGACCTTGGGCGACGAAGGCAAGTTCGTGCGCCGGCGGAACCTGAAGCGTGGCAAGGTCGGCCTGATCTCCGGCGGCGGGTCGGGGCATGAGCCGTTGCATGCCGGCTTCGTCGGGTTCGGCATGCTGGACGCAGCCTGCCCGGGCCAGGTCTTCACCTCGCCGACGCCGGACCAGATGCTGGCCGCAGCCGAGGCGGTCGAGACCGGCGGCGGCGTGCTCTACATCGTCAAGAACTACGAAGGCGACGTGATGAACTTCGCCATGGCGGCCGAGATGGCCAGCGGCAAGGTGGCGACCGTCATCACCGATGACGACGTCGCGGTCGAGACCTCGACCTATTCGACCGGCCGGCGCGGCGTCGCCGGTACCCTCATCGTCGAGCGCATCGTGGGTGCGGCGGCGGAACGCGGCAGCGACCTGCCCGCTTTGCAGGCGCTCGGCCAGCGGGTGAACGGCCAGACCCGCTCGATGGGTGTTGCGCTCACCAGCTGCACCGTGCCGGCGGCCGGCAAGCCGACCTTCAGCCTCGGCGAGGACGAGATGGAGATGGGCGTCGGCATTCACGGCGAACCGGGCCGCCGCCGGGTCAAGCTGGCATCGGCGGACGCCATCGCCGAGGAGATGATGACAGCCATTCTCGGCGACCTGAAGCCGAAGCCGGGCAGCGAGGTGCTGCTGCTGGCGAACGGCTTCGGCGGCACGCCGGCGATGGAGCTCTACGTGATGTACAATTCCGCCCGGCGCGTCCTGGACGGGAAGGGCATCAAGACCGTGCGGTCTCTGGTCGGGTCCTATGTCACGTCGCTGGAAATGGCCGGTTGCTCGCTCACCGTCAGCGTGCTGGATGGCGATCTGGCGGGGCTGTGGGACGCGCCCGTCCATACCGCAGCCTTGCGATGGGGCATCTAGGACCGCCAGCTGCCATCAAACCTTCATCGAAGATGACTAGGAAAGAGCAAGGCTAGTTGAGGGGGCCATGCTTTTTCGTCGCGTCTGGAAGATCGTCCGCCGCCAGATCTGGCAGCTCGCTTATCCCAAACCCTATTGGCACATGCGGCACTATGACCGCCGCTTCGGCATGACCTGGGACGAACGCTGGGTCGAGGTCCAGTGGCGGGGCAAGCCGGTCGCCGAGCTCATCCGCCTGCGCGACATATCGCCCGGCAGCGACTCCATCGCGATCATCGCATCCGGCCCGTCCCTGCTGCGCACGCCGCCGGGCGCCTGGCAAGGGCGCGACATCGCCTGCGTGAACGGTTCGATCCTGTGGGCGCGCGAGCACAATCTGCGGCCGCGATTCTACGTCGTCACCGATCCCGGTTTTGTCATGAACCGGTTGGACCTGATCGAGCTGGCGACGGAACTGGCCGAGGTCATCTGCCTCTCCGTGCGCTGCCTGTTCGAGGTTCTCCGGCAGCGTCCCGAGATGTTCCGCGACAAGCAGCTCCTGGTCTTCGACAATGTCAACCAGCCCTACGGACGGCACCTCTATACGCGGGAGGAGCTGATGGCCAATCCGCTGACCGAGGTCGACCGCCTGCGCGACTACGAAGGCCGGCACATCGGCGTTTGCACCGATCTGGCGCTGGGCGTGTTCGCCGGCGGCACCGTGGTCCTGGCTGCGGCACAGATCGCCATCGCCTGCGGCTACCGGGATGTGCAGTTCATTGGCCTGGACATGAAGCAGGATGGCATGCGGACGCGGTTCTACGACGAAAGCAAGCCCCAGCCGTCCTTCATCGACCGCAACTTCGCACACCTGATTCTGCCGTCTTTCGAGGCGCTGCGGCGCTATTGCGACCGCCACGGCATAGCGCTCAGCAACTGGTCGCCCGACAGCGCTATCCCGTCGGACCTCGTGCCGCCCGTGCGTTGCCGTCATGCACTGGCGAGCGTGGCTGAGTAGCCGCGGGGTCCAGCCCAGCCAGGGACAGATAGGCGGTCGCGGCGCGCTCCGCGCCGAAGGCGGCACCCCGCGCGCGGAGGAATTCCGGTCGCGGCGGCGCATCGAGTGTGGCGTTGATCGCCGCCGCCATGTCCTCGGGATCGCCAATCCGCACCAACCTGCCGTATCTCCCGCCTTCCAGGATCTCCGCGGGTCCGTACGGACAATCCGTGCTGACGACGGGGCAGCCGCAGGCCAGCGCCTCGATGACGACGTTGCCCAGTCCTTCGCGATAGGATGACAGGACAAAGACGGCGGCCTTGGCGAAGAACCTGTAGGGATTCGCAACGTGGCCCGGAAGGCGGACGTGGCGCTCGACGCCGAGGTCGCGCGCGAGGGCCAGCAAGCGCGTGCGCTCGCCGCGCTTCTGCTCTTCGCCGAGGATGATCAGGCAGGCAGGGCGCCGCGCCCTGACCATGGCGAAGGCACGGATCAGCGTGGCAAAATCCTTTGGGCCGACCAGGCGGCCGACGCCGAGCACGATCGGCGTGCCATCGGCGGGGAGCAGGCCGGCTTCCACCGGCGCAGCGGCCAGGCGTTCGAGATCAGGCCCGAAATGAACCGGGTTGTAGATCGTCGCGATACGGTCGCGCGGCAGGCCGCACAGCCGTGCCAGATCGTCACCCACGCCATTGGAGACCGTGACGATTGCGTCTGCCCGCCGATATGCATGCCGGATCAAGGCCGGGGCGTGGCGCCATCGCCAGGCGCGGCGCCGCTCAGGGCGCTGGAGCTGAACCGAGAGCGTGTTGTGCTCGCTGGCAATGATCTTGGTCGCGGCGCCGGACAATTGCCGCGCCCAGATCGCGACCAGATTGCAATAGGTGTCGGCGGAGATCAGGACATCGGGCCGGTATTCGGCCAGATAGCCGACCAGCGCCGGCAGATAGAAGAGCGCCTTTTGCGGGATCAGGGGCAGCAGGACGGGTTTCAACATCAGGGCGCGGGCCTGCGGTTCCGCGCGCCAGACGAGCGGCAAGTAAGAGAGGCGCCCGCGCCGGCGGAGCGGGACCAGGCGCGCGGCCGGCGGCAGCAGATCACGGGCGGTGCCGCTTGCCGTGCCAACGACCACGTCAACGCGATGGCCACGCTGCAGCATTTCCGCGGCCAGGTTCATGGTGGACCGCTGTACGCCGCCGCCTGAAAGACCGTGGATGAAAAGCGCGATGTGGGCCATTGGAAGCCGCCTATTCGGCCGCGGCATGGGTGACGGTTGCAGCGGCATCTGGCGACCCCAGGATGATGTCGGCATAGTGCGCGGCAATGGCGCCGACATCGAAAGCGCGGGCTCTCCGCAGCTGGCGCTCGGGCTGCGACGTGGCCGCCAGCGCATGGGCAATGGCCAGCGCCAGGCGCGCCGCATCCGCCACCGGCACCAGCTCGCCATAGGCGCCATCGGCCAGGATTTCCCGCGGTCCACTGGGGCAATCCGTCGACACGACCGGCAACCCGCAGGCCAGCGCCTCGAGCAGTACGTTCGGCATGCCCTCGTAGCGCGACGACAGGACAAACAGGTCGGATTGGGCGAGATAGGGGTAGGGATTGGCCTGATAGCCGGCGAAGTGCACGCGCCCGGCGAGGCCGAGAGTGTCGGCGAGGGCATGCAGTGCGGATCTCTCCGGCCCGCTGCCCAGGATGACCAGCCGGCAGTTTTTGGCATTGCCGATGGCGGCAAGCGCGCGGAGCAGGGTTGCATGGTCTTTCTGGGCCACCAGCCGGCCGATGGTCACGATGGTCTTCACCCCGGGATCCGCCGGCGGCAATCGCGCCGGCAAGCGGGCCTGGCGCGCGATCCATGCGCAATCGATGCCGTTGGGGATGGTGGAGACGCGGGATGCCGGCACGCCGAGCGCGGCCAGGTTTCGCGCGACGCCGTCGCTGTTGGCAACGATGGTATCGGCCAGGGGATAGAGCCGGGGCACCAGCATGTCGCGCCAGCGCCGCTCGATGCCGGCAAACTCGCCGCGCCGCAGCCCGATCGTGTTGCTCTGGCGGATGACGACCCGGATCGGCCGTTCCGCCCGCTTGCGCGCCAGCAGGCCGATCAGGTTGGGCGGCACCGACGTGGTGAACAGGATGTCCAGCCCGCCGTCGCGGATATGGCGCGCCAGCGGACCGATCGCCGAAAGCAGCCGCAGGCCATGCGGCAGCGGTATCCCGGCAAGATGGTTCGGCAGGAGCGAAATGTTGCGCAGCCTGCCCGATGTTTCCGGCGCCGCCGCGAGAGATGCCTCCGGCCCGGCGGCCAGGAACTCCACCTCGGCGCCGCGCGCCGCCAGCTGGTCGGCAATGCGAAAGAACATGCGCTCGCGGTTGGCGATATGCCGCCCGCTCAGCAGGATGCCGATTCTAGGGCCGTGTGGCATCGCGTTGCCGCGCCGCGCCGGTGCCAGTCGGCACGAACAGCCCGCTGAAGGTCGCCGGGGTCGGGAGGTGACTGTAGGCGGTGAGCAACAGGGATCGCAGGCTCGGTCCGCGCCGGCGCAGGCGATCCTCCAGCTCGTCGACCAGCCGCAGCATCGGCGTCATCGCCCTGAATTCCGCCGTCAGATCGGCCAGGTCCTGGCGCACGGCCGGGTCGTCGGGTGCCGCATCGTCCGTGGCCAGCGATTGCAGCCGCCGGTACAGACGCGCGGTCAGCGGCAAGGCGGCGCCGCCCTGTTCGCCGCCGTGCTCGCCCTCCTGTCCGCCGCCGTGCGCGTGTCGCAGGCTGGCACTGACGAACGCGCCGGCATAGGCGTCTATGCCGGCGGCCACTGCCGGCGTGACGGGCAGCCCCAGCTGGCCGGCAATGCGGCGCAGCTGCCGCCTGGGGTCGGCGATCACCTGGTCGTAATCGACCACCAGGGTCGGCCGCCGGAACACCTCGGCCGCGAAGGGCAGGATCTGCGCGGCGAATTCGAGATCCGATTTCTCCGGGATGGCGCGATAGGGGTCGAGCTTGGCGCGCGACCGGGCGACGCTGGCCGGATGCCGGATGGCAAGGACGTAGGCGACGTTCTGGTCCTCGGCCTCGAACACCTGGCGCCAGAACGGCAGGATGCGCATCATGCCGCCGACCTTGCAGCCCCAGACCGCGGCGCCGTCGAAACGCCGGCGGATCACCTGGCGGGCCCGCGCCTGCAGGGGGGCGAGATCCGCCTGCCGCCAGGTGTCATCCGCAATCCACGACACCGATGATCCATTGCGCCGCAGGCCAAGGCGGGCATGCACCTCGTAATTCACCGAAAGCAGGTCGAGATCCTCGAAGAAGCCGCGCGGATTCTTGCGCGTCGCCGGCTTCAGCCGGTTGCCGAAATCGATGCCGAGCGCGATCAAACCCCGGGCGATGGTACTGGTGCCGCAGCGGCCTGGGCCGAGCACGACGATGGCACGCTGGCGGGCCTGGCTCATGTCAGAAACCCAGTGCCGTGCGGGCGCGGTTGATCAGGCCTGGCTTGCGGAACTCGACGATGAAGACGCGCCGCAAGGCGCCCAGCGGACAGTCCAGTGCCCTGACGCCGTGCCAGGAATCCTCGTCGCGGCGGAACAGCAGGCTGCGATTGCCGTAGGGACGCGCTGCGATCTGCACCGGGAAATCCTCGAACCGCGGCGCGGCGCGCGAATCCGCGCCGTCGCGGCCGCCGAGCGCGATGGTCTCGCCGCCCCATTCCGGCCGCCAATCCGCTTCGGTATTGAGGTAAAAAATGTGCGAGCCGAGTTTCCATTCGGCATCGCAATGCGGCGAGACGGAGCAGCCGCGCGGCGTGTTGTGCCAGTGAAAGTGGAGGATGAAATCGTCCCGGCCCAGCAGGCCGGCGACAAAGCGGCGATAGTCGGGACCCCGCAATTCCGCCACGAATTCGCGCCAGGTTTCCGGGATCGCGCGCAAGGGGTGGTATTGCAGGACGAAGCGATCGTGGCTTTGCTGGCCGTAGCGCCGACGGCGGCCGAAGCTGCGCGCATACATGCCGGGATCGGGCAGGTCGCGGGTCAGCGCGTGATAGGCATCCCGGTTGAGGATGTCCGGGATTTCCAGGAACGGAAAGGGCTGGATGCCCTGGAACGCGGCCGCATCGATGCCGTCGAGGGTCGTTCGATTCAAATAGAGCATCGGCTCCGCCCAAGCATCGGCACGGCTGACCAATAGACTGTCGGTGCTGGCCATCGTCATGCCCGGGCTGTTATGCCGATTGGCCCTGGAGGGCGGGCGGCAGATCGAGCAGGGAAGCACTCTGCGCGGCGGGATCGGCGACCAGCAACTGACGAATGCGCATCGCTGTCCGCGCCAGGTCACGGTCCACCATGCGAACGTCTTCCTGACGCGAAATGCCAATGCCGTCAAAGCCGGCCGGTCGGGCCTGCACCAGGGCGGCGTGCAGGCGGTTCATGTCGCGCGGCGGTGTCCAGTAGCCGAGCACGGCGCCGAGCTGCATCAGCCATTCGAGTCCCAGGGCACGCGGCAGCCGGGTCAGCAGGCGCGACAGGTGCCGCTCCCGCAGCGCGAACAGCTCGACCTGCTTTCCGGTGTTGACGGCTTCCGCGATCATCGAGGCGCTTTCTCCGGTCACCATCAGCCGGTCGGACAGGGCCAGGATGGCGACATGCGGATTGTCGATCTGCTCCGGCTGCCAGACATGCAGGTAATGCGGCGCGGAGAGGTGGCTGGCGAGCACGGCGATGGCGGACCGGGGCGTACGGCTGCTCGTGCTGATGAGCAGGGAGCCGCCGGTGCGGGCCGCGATCGTGTTCAGCCGCGCGGCCAGGTCTTGGGCGCAAGCCTCGGTCATGCGGAACGAGCCGCTGCCGCCACCGACCAGCACGCCGATCCAAGGGCGGGGCAAGCCGGCGAAGCGTTGCCGCCAGTCCCGCACGCGCTTGTCCTCGGCGTCGATGTCGATGCAATTGAGCGGCAGCAGATTGGTCTGCACGTTGCGTCGTGCCGGCAGGTTGTACTGCGGTGTCGTGACCACGAGGTCGAAATCCGCCAGCCGGGCCCAGGGGCGGCCGATGATCACGACCTTGGTCCTGCCGCCCGAAGCCTGCTTCACCCAACGAGCCAGCGACGCGCAGCGACCGCCGGCGGCGATCATCACGTCGGGCAATGGTGAGTCGGCATAGAGCTGGGCATGCCAGGGCGCCTGCAGGCCGAAGCTGTTGATGAAGCGACCGCCCAGCGTGCGCACCAGGCGTTCGCGCACCTGAATGCGCTGGACCCGGCCGCCGATGGCCTGTGCGAGTGCCAGAACCTGGCGGTCGTCGCCGATCCGTCCCTCGGTCATCGCCCAGATCGATGGTGCTGCGGTCGATTCCCGAACTGCCTCTTGGCCCTGCGTGTCAATGACATCGAGGCGCATTGTGCGTGCCACCGTCCCCACGGTTTAACGTGGGTCAGGTATGGCGGCGAAATGCTGCATCACCGCGATGAACATGTTACATCATCGCGGTACGCCGGATTATTGCCGGCGCTGGTGACGCGCGACTGCGCTGGTGTCGATTTTCTTGCGGAACGGTGACGCGATACGCGGCGGTATCGCTGTCCGGTCAGCGCCGCTGAAGGAAGATAGCGGCGGGACTCGGCGACTTCCTACTTCGTGGCGTCCAGGTCGCGGTAGCGCTGCAGATGGAATTCCTCGTCGCCGAAGGTCAGGCGGATCATGGCGAGTCGCTTGAAGTAGTGGCCGGCGGCGTATTCGTCGGTCATGGCGATGCCGCCGTGCAGCTGGATCGCGTCCTCGCCGACCGCGCGCGCGGCGCGGCCGATCTGCGCCTTGGCCGCGGACACTGCCCGTTTGCGCGCCCGCGCGTCGCTGTTGTCCAGCGCCGCGGCCGCGGCCATCGCCATGGACTGCGCCAGCTGGCATTTCATGTAGATGTTGACCATGCGATGCTGCAGCGCCTGGAAACTGCCGAGCGTTGCGCCGAACTGCTTGCGCACCTTGATGTAGTCGAGGGTCATCTCGTGCAGCGTCCACATGATGCCGACCGCCTCGGCACACAGCGCGACGGTAGCGGCATCCAGCGCGGCCTCGATCGCCGGTAGCGCCGCACCTTCGCTGCCGACGAGATTGGCGACCGGCACGCGCACGGCATCGAGTGTCAGGTCCGCGGCCCAGCCGTCGTCATGCGTGTGAAAGGCATCGATCGTAAGTCCGCTGGCCTGCGCCGGCACGAGGAACAGAGAAATGCCGCCGGTATCCTGCGACAATCCGGCAAGGCGCGCGGTGACCAGGATGTGGTCGGCTATATTCCCATAGAGCACGGCCTTCTTCGCGCCCTGGATCACATAGTCGCCGCCATCCCGCCTGGCCTCGGTCGCGGCCCGCGAGGGTTGGTGCTGCCCGGAGGCCTCGAGATAGGCAAAGGCCAGCTTCTCGCGGCCCTCGGCAAGAGCCGGCAGATGCGCGGCCTGCTGATCCGGGCTGCCGGCGATGCGCAGCGCGGCGGCACCGAGCACGATGCTCGGCACGAAAGGGCTCGCCAGGAGGGCGCGGCCGAATTGCTCCATCAGCAGCGCCAGATCGGTGCCGGTGCCGCCCAGGCCGCCATGCTGCTCCGGCAGCGTCGCCGCCAGCCAGCCCATCTCGGCCAGCATGGCCCAGACCGGGTCATCCGTCGCGCCGAGAGCCTTCAGATGCGTCCGGCGTTTCTCGAAGGTGTAGTCCTGGCGGCGGAAGCGTTCGAGGCTTTCGCGGAGCAGGCGTTGTTCTTCGGTGAGGTTGGCGAACATGTCAGAGCCCGAGCACGGCCTTGGCGATGATGTTGCGCTGGATCTCGTTCGATCCGGCGTAGATCAGCGTCTTGCGGAAATTGAAATAGGGATAGGCGGTATCCTGGCCGCGCGCGGTCGCATCCGTGTCCGCCCCGGATTCGTCGCGGCGGGCGGACAGCGCGTGGGCGCCGGCGCACATCATGGCCAATTCGAAGATGTCGCCCTGGAGCTCGGTGCCGCGCACTTTCAGCATCGAGGCCTCCGGGCCGACCGCGTTGGCTCCTTCCGGCTGGAACAGGAAGCGCACCTCGGTGATTTCCAGCGCCTCGAGCTCCATCTCCAGCTCGGCGACCCGGCGTTGCACGGCCTCGTTCTGCGCCGGCGCGTCGCGGAAAGGATCCTGCTCGCGCAGGAACCGCTTGAGCCGGGCCAGGCTGGCCATCGAGCGCGATACCTCTGCGGTGCCGAAGCGTTCCAGGCTCAGCAGGTATTTGGCGATGCTCCAGCCCTTGTGTTCCTCGCCCAGGCGGTTCTCCACCGGCACGCGGACATTGTCGAAGAACACCTGATTGACCTCGTGCGTGCCCTCGAACAGCAGGATCGGGCGGATGGTGACGCCGGGCGATTTCAAGTCGAGAACCAGGAACGTGATGCCCTCCTGCTTGCGTCCCGTATTGTCGGTGCGGAACAGCCCGAACATCCAGTCGGCGATGTGGCCCTCGCTGGTCCACATCTTGGTGCCGTTGAGGATGTAATGCTCGCCCTCGGCATCGCTGCGGCGCTCGGCCTTGCATTGCAGGGCGGCGAGGTCGGAACCGGCATTGGGCTCCGAGAAGCCCTGGCACCACAGGACGTCGCCTTCGAGGATGCCGGGCAGGATGCGGCGCTTCTGCGCCTCGGTGCCGTAGGCCATGACCGTTGGACCGAGCATGCCTTCGCCGTAAATCATCGAGCGCGGCGCGTCGCCCAGGGCCAACTCGCGTTCCAGGACGTAGCGTTGGTCGTCGTCGAAGCCAGGACCGCCATGGTCCCGTGGCCAGCCGGGGCAGGCCCAACCCTGCTTGCGCAGGATCTTGTGCCAGCGCTGCTGGTCGTCACGGGGCAGGTCCATGCGCTCCTGCGCCACCTTGCGGCGGATGTCGTCGGGCAGCGCGGCCCGGACAAAATTCCGCACCTGGTCGCGAAAGGTCCTGAGTTCGGCGGTTTCGAAGCGTTCCCTGACGTCCACGCCCCCCTCCCTGGGCCAATGTGCGGACCACTTCTCTTAACGTTTTTCCGCGGTTTGGCTAGCGTCCCAGCGACGCCGGCAGGGCGTGTGACGGCGCGCACTGTGGAATCAAATGCGCTATGCTATGTCTCGTTCGTCGTTTCCTATGTCTGTCTGACAAGACAAATCCCAGGGAGTTTTCCATGTTCAAGCGTCTCATCGCCGCAACCGCGCTCGCGGCCGTCCTGGCCGTTCCGCAGTTCGTCGCCACCCCGGCCGTCGCCGGCTCGGGCGTCAACATCGGTTCGCTGAACTGCAACGTCGCCGGCGGTGTCGGCTTCATCTTCGGTTCGTCCAAGGACATTGCCTGCGTGTTCACGCGCCCGGACGGCACGGCGGAGCGCTATCGCGGCGAGATCAAGAAGTACGGCGTGGATATCGGCTTCACCGGCGACGCCTACATGGTGTGGGCGGTGTTCGCCCCCGGCCAGGTGGCCAAGGGCGCCCTGGCCGGCAACTACGCCGGCGCCACCGCCGAAGCGGCCGTGGGCCTCGGCCTCGGCGCCAACGTCCTGGTGGGCGGCAGCAACGATCAGATCGCCTTGCAGCCGGTCAGCATCGAGGGCGTCACCGGCCTGAACGTCGCCGCCGGCTTCGGCCAGATCTCGCTGCGCCCGGGCAACTAAGCCGTCGGACGCCAGCGCCGGGAAACGCCCGGCGCCCGGCCATCGCGCCAAACGAAACGCCCCGCCTTGGTCCAAGGCGGGGCGTTTGCGCGACTGGAGCGCTGGATCGGACTCAGCGCTTCTGGATCTGAATCTTCTTGCTGGGGTTGGCGACTGCCGCCGGCTTCGGGCAGGTCACCTTCAGGACGCCCTTGTCGAACTCCGCGGTGACGGCCTCGGACTTGACCGGATAGGGCAGGCGGATCGACCGGGCGAAGCTGCCATAGCTGCGCTCCATCAGGTGGTAGCCGGTCTTCTCGTCCTTCTCTTCCGTCTCCAGCTTCTTCTCGCCCTTGATCGTCAGCACGTCCTCATCGAGTTCCAACTCGATGTCCTTCTCGTCGACGCCGGGCAATTCAGCTGTGACTTCAAGGCCCTTGTCGGTTTCCTTCACGTCGATTTTCGGGGTCGCAACCGAGTCGCCACCCCAGACCGACGGCATGGCGCCGAACCCTTTGAACATATCCTCGAAGGCGCGGTTGACGTCGCGATGCAGGGAGAAATAGGGGTCCAGCGCAAGATCGCCGGAGCGGTTGCCACGGAACGGCAATAATGAACGCAGAGCCATGACGGATCTCCTTGTTTGCTGGGTTGAACGCCGCCCGATCCCGCCGGCGGCAGTGGCTTCGGTATGGACATGGCGTTGTCGCGGCCAGTTTCAACGCGTCTTGCGCGCGGCGGCCGGTCGCAGGTTGCAGCGCCGACAGAAACCTTGGCTGTCTACACATTAAAGCTTTGGCGGGCTTAAAGAACTGTCCAACCGGTCAATAAATTCTTGATTTTCCGCCTGGGCGTCGGAATGATGTTATGGGCCAGATTTTTCGCGCAACCGCGATGGCCTGAAGGGATGAGGCCGGCCCATACCGGTCCTGGCAAAGAGACGGGAGATATTCATGAACAAGCTTCTGCAGGCGGCCCTTGCCGCCGGCGCGTTGTGCGCCGTGGCGTCGGTCGCCGCGGCGGACCCGGCCGTGGTCTACGATGCCGGCGGAAAATTCGACAAGTCGTTCAACGAGGCCGCCTATAACGGCATCGAGAAGTTCAAGACCGAGACCGGCGTCAGTTATCTCGAGTTCGAGGTGCAGGCCGACGCCCAGCGCGAGCAGGCCTTCCGCAAGATGGCGCAGAAGGGCGCCGATCCGATCATCGGCATCGGCTTCAGCCAGGAATCGGCGATCAAGAAGGTGGCGCCGGAATTCCCCAAGACGCGCTTCGTGATCATTGATTCCGTGGTCGACCTGCCCAACGTGCAGTCGATCGTGTTCAAGGAGCAGGAAGGCTCTTACCTGGTCGGCGTATTGGCGGCCTTGGCCAGCAAGACCGGCAAGGTCGGCTTCGTCGGCGGCATGGACATCCCGCTGATCAGCCGCTTCCAGTGCGGCTACGCCCAGGGCGCCAAGTCGGTGAACAGCGGCGTCGAGGTGATCGGCAACATGACCGGGACCACGCCGTCCGCTTGGAATGACCCGACCCGCGGCGCCGAACTCGCCAAGGGCCAGTTCGATCGCGGCGTCGACGTCGTCTTCGCGGCGGCCGGCGGCACCGGCATCGGCGTCTACCAGGCGGCCAAGGACAGCGGCAAGCTGGCGATCGGCGTCGATTCCAACCAGAACTACATCCATCCCGGCACCATGCTGACCTCGATGCTGAAGCGCGTCGACGTTGCCGTCTACAACAGCGCCAAGGCGGCCAAGGACGGCACCTGGCAGCCCGGCCTGACCGTGCTGGGCCTGGCGGAGCAGGGCGTCGATTGGGCGCTGGACGACAACAACAAGTCGCTGATCACCGACGACATGAAGGCGAAGGTGGAAGCCGCCCGGGCCGACATCATCGCCGGCAAGGTGCAGGTGCACGATTTCATGGCGGACAATTCCTGTCCCAACTGATCGG
>JBGAGP010000046.1:0-30557 GCA_044226685.1 Dongiaceae bacterium | reverse complement strand
CCTGCTGATGGCGGTCTACATCCAGCGCGACTACCGGGTCGGCCGGCGCACCTCCGGCGAGGACTGAGCCTCGCCGTAACGCCTTGTTCCGGCGCGGCTTTTCCGGGGTAAATTGGTCCTCGACAAGGCCCAAGGGCTTTTGCTATACCGCGCGCCTTGCCTCCGGGCGGGCGCATAGCTCAGTTGGTAGAGCAGCTGACTCTTAATCAGCGGGTCGCAGGTTCGAGTCCTGCTGCGCCCACCAATCTTATCCACTGACAGTTCAGAGTCTCGCGGTACGCGGCTCAGGCGCGTATTTGTTCCGCCGCGGACACAGGTGCCTCGGCGAGGCGCGCAAGCAGCTCCGCCGCGAATTCCGGCAGGGTGTCGTCGCGCGCACCCATGATGACGATGCGGTCGCCGGGGCGGGCGAGGGCTGCGAGCTTGTCGCCGCAGGCGGCGCGGTCGGCATAGGCGAAGGCCTTGCGCTGGCGGGCGACGAGGCTGTGCACGATGTCCGCGCTGGTGACGGCGCGGGTGACGGTGCCGCCGTAATAGACCGGCTCCGGCATCACCAGCACGTCCTCTGGCCCGAGATTCTCCACGAAGCACTCGACCAGCGGCGCCTGCATCAATTGCAGCGGGCGGAAACCGTGCGGCTGGAACAGCACCAGCAGCCGGCCGGGAAAGGCGTGCAGGGTTTCCAGCGTGGCGGCGATCTTGTCCGGGTTGTGGGCGAAATCGTCGATCACGGTGACGCCGCCGGCGCTGCCGACGATCTCGAAGCGGCGCTTGATGCCGCTGAACCCGGCCAGGGCGCGGACGGCGTCCGCCAGGGCAATGCCGCAGGCCCGCGCGGCACAGAGGGCCGCGAGCGCATTGGAGACGTTGTGCGCACCCGGCACCTGGAGATGGACCCGGGCATTGGCCCCGGTGTCGCGCTCGCTGACGGTGAAGTCGATGCCGTCGGGCGCCGGCTGCAGGTCGTGGCCGAAGAGCAGGGCGGCGCGATCGGTCAGCGAATAGCTGGCGATGGCCTGCGGCGGCAGCGCGGCGGCGAGCCGGCGGACCTCGTCGTTGTCGAAATTCAGAACGGCGGTCTCGGCCTTGGCGATGAAGTCGCCGAACAGCGCGCGCAGCTCGTCCATGCTCTTGTGGTCGAGGGAGACGTTGTTGAGCACCGCGATGCGCGGCCGGAACAGCGCGATCGACCCGTCGCTCTCGTCGACTTCCGAGACAAAGGCGTCGCCGGCGCCGACCGCGGCGCTGGCGAAGGGTACGTCCGGCGTGACGAAGTTCTTCATCACCGCGCCATTCATGATCGTGGGGTCGCGGCCGGTGGCCGAGAGGATCCAGCCGATCATGCCGGTGGTGGTCGATTTGCCGCTGGTGCCGCCCACGGCAATGCCGTTCGGCGCGGCGTTGAATAATTGGGCGAGCAGCTCGGCCCGGCGCAGGATGGTGGCGCCGAGGCGGCGGGCGGCCTGCACGTCCGGCACCGTTTCCTCGACCGCGGCGGAGGTCACCAGGATCTGCTTGCCGCTCACCAGGCCGCTGCCGTCCTGGGGGTGCAGGCGGATCCCGCGCGCCTGCAGGAACTCGAACTTGCGGGCCAGGCGACCTTGATCCAGCGAGCGGTCGGAGCCCTCGACCGCCAGGCCCTTGGCCCGCAGGATCAGCGCCAGCGGCAGCATCCCGCTACCGCCGATGCCGCAGAAGAAGTATGGTCGCGTTTGATTCGCCGTCGCGTTCATGCGCCCTCAATCGCACAGCTTGACGCGCTGGTAAATGGCATGAACTCGGTTAAGCGGGGATGAATGGCGGGCAGGTTCCGGATCGGTATCGTCGCCACCGCGTCGCGCCTGGACCGGCCGATGGCCGACCGGGTGACGGAACTGGCGGCCCGGCACTTTCCCGCCGCCGAGCTGCATTTCCATCCCAACGCCTTTCTCTCTTCCGGCCACTTCGCGGGGGACGATGCGGCCCGGGCCGCGGCCTTCGTCGAGATCGCCAATGACGCGGGCTTCGACGCCCTGTGGTTCGGCCGCGGCGGCTATGGCTCCGGACGCATCGCCGAGCGGGCCTTGCCGCAATTGACCGACGTGGCGCGGGCCAAGGCCTATCTCGGCTACAGCGATGCCGGGGTGCTGCTGGCCGGCCTCTATGCCCGGGGCTTTCCCAAGGTCGCCCATGGCCCGATGCCGGCCGACATCAACCGCACGGGCGGAGAGGCGGCGGTCCTGCGCGCCCTGGATTACCTGGTGAATGGCGCCGCCGGCGCCCTCGAGCCCTCGGTCGCCGCGGGCGGCCGCCATGCCGCCTTCAACCTGATGACCTTCAGCCAGCTGATCGGCACGCCCTGGCAGCCGGACCTGGCCGGCCATGTGCTGATGCTGGAGGAGGTCTCGGAATATATGTACCGGATCGACCGCTCGCTGTTCCACATCACCAGCAACCCGGCAATCCGGCGGGTGGCCGGCATCCGCCTCGGCCGCTGCAGCGCCATTCCGGCCAACGATCCCGATTTCGGCCAGACCGAGGAGCAGGTCGCCCGGCATTGGTGCGATCTTGCCGGCATTCCCTATCTCGGCCGCGCCGATATCGGCCACGACGCCAACAACAAGATCGTGCCGTTCGGCCTGGCGGCGGGCGCCTGACCGGGCGAACCACGCGAACCATTGCACTGATCGCCGGCGGTCGCTGTGCACGATCACGGCGCCGGCGGCGGATTTCTGACCTCCGTGCCACACAAGCGCATGATTCCGCTTGTTTAATTTCGCAAGGCCCGTGGTGTTCCGCAACGCCGGCCGCGTTCCATTCGACGTGGGCGTGCAATCCGACCCTATGCTGTTGATGCCGCGCATCGGCGCACTTGCCGCAATGCACATCACTTTAATAATGTTCAGCAAGACCACCGGCAGACGTGGTCCGTACGGGGATGACAGGGGTGGCGAGACGCCCGGCCGCGGCCGGGAAGGGAGCCACGCTGCAGTCGCCCCGCCGTGAAACAGTGACAGGGCCTGGGCGCGACCGATGCAGTTCTCACTCGCCAACCGGAATTTCAGCCAGGAGCGCATCGTCTTCGGCCTGGCCGCCCTGCTGTTCCTGGTCTCGGCGGTCGCGCTGCCGGGCTTCATCGACCCCAACAACCTGGTCGCCATCGTGCGCAGCGTCAGCGTGCTCGGCATCCTCGCCGTCGGCATGGCGATCGTCATCATCGGGCGGGGCATCGACCTCTCCATGGTCGCGATCATGGCCATGTCGGTCGCCTGGTACCTGCAGATGCTGAACAACGGCGTCGAGAACTCGACCGCGCTCGCCATCGTGCTGTCCGGCGTCGTCGCCGTCGGGCTGGTGAACGGGTTCCTGGTCGCCTATGCCGACGTGCCGGCGATCTTCGCGACCTTGGCCAGCGCCGCCTTCGTCTTCGGCTTCGCCCGCTCGCAGCTGGTGGCGCAGGACGCGACACCGGTGCCGCCCGACCATTGGATCGAGCAGGTCGGCAGCTTCCGCTTTCTCGACATCCCGGTCGAAGTGTTCTTCTTCTCCGGCGCCGCCTTCGTCGTCTTCCTGTTCCTGCGCTACGCCAAATGGGGCCGCTACGTCTATTTGATGGGCGACAACTTCCTGGCGGCGCGCAACATGGGCATCCCGGTCCGGCCGATGATCATGCTGCGCTACGTGATCTCGGCGCTGATCGCCTTCGTGGCCGGCATCCTGACCGCGTCGAGCCTGCACAGCATCAACGTGCGCGTGGTCAATTCGACCCTGCTCTACGACATCATCCTGGTGGTAGTGATCGGCGGCATCGGCCTCAACGGCGGCAAGGGCAGCGTGCGCAACGTCATCGTCGGCGCCCTGCTCATCGGCATCATGCAGAACGCCATGACCATCATCGACATCTCGAACATCTACCAGAACCTGATCAAGTCGACGATCCTGCTCATCGCCATCATCGTCGACTCCCTGCTCAACCCGCGCGACGAGCAGACGGCGCAGCAAGGCGATATCTGATTTGACTGAAACCGAAGAGCATCTGACAGAAAAGGGGATAGACATGAAACTCAGCAGAATTCTGGCCTCGTTCGCCTCGGCCGTGCTGGTCGCGGCGCTGGCGTGGAGCGCCCCCGCCAAGGCGCAGGAAGATCCCGGCCCGGCGGCGTATGAAGCGGCGATGAAGGGCAAGCGCGTCGTCCTCATCCCGATGGCCATGGGCTTCGACCTGGCCCAGGGCTGGGCGGCCTATCTGAAGCGCGAAGTCGAGGGCTGGGGCGGCGTGTTCGAGACCCGCGACCCGAACTGGAGCACCGAGGCGGCGGCGCAGGCGATCACCGAGGTGATCTCCTCCGACCCGAAGCCGAACGTGCTGGTCATCCATTCGCCCGACCTCAACTCCTTCTCCAAGCTGCTGAAGCGGGCGCAGAAGGACGGCATCTACGTCATCCTCATCGACAACCCGATGAACTTCGCGGCCGATGCCTTCATCGGCTCCGACTGGGACCGCCTGGGCCAGCTCGAGGCTGAAGCGGTGGTCAAGGGCTGCGGCGAGAATTCGTCGAAGAAGATCGGCCTGGTGCAGGGCGACGCCGCCAACGCGTCGAGCATCTTCCAGTACAACGGCATCATGAAGGTCCTGAAGAACCATCCGGACTTCAAGGTGGTGGCCGAGCCGTTCTCCAACTGGGATCCGACCACCTCGCGCACCGTCACCGCGACGATGCTGCAGCAGAATCCGGACATCTGCGGCATCATCGACTTCTGGGACGGCGACGCCACCGGCGCCGCGGCGGCGATCCGCGACGCCAAGATGGAAGGCAAGGTGTTCCTGGTCACCACCGGCGGCGGCGAGACGGTCGACTGCAACTACATCAACGACGGCACCTTCGGCGCCGTGGTGATGACCGAGCTGGCCGGCCAGTCGCGCGACATGAACGCGATCATCAAGTTCCTGCTGCAGAGCGGCCAGCCGGCGGGCACGTCGACGACCTACATCTACACGCTGGAGCGCGCCTACACGAAGGCCGACCTGCGGCCCGGCACCTGCTGGGACCTGAAGTCGCTGCAGGCGGGTCAGTAACAAAGGTCTCCAGACTTGCGTAACCAACCGGCCCGGGGCGCAATCCCCGGGCCGGTCATCTTCGGATCTCACCTGGCGGAATGGCGATGACCTTGAGAGAGCGGGCTTTGCGCCTGCGCTACAACCTGATCCCCGACCATCTGATCGGCGAGATCCTGACCAAGCGCTGGACGGACAACGCGATCCCGTTCCTGGCCCTGGTCATCACCGTGGTCGGCTTCGGCACCGCCATCAACGGCTTCTTCAAGCCGCAGTCGCTGAGCGATTCCACCCGGCAGCTGGGCGAGTTCTCCATCGTCGTCACCGGCCTCACCGTGGTCATGCTGGGCGGCGGCATCGATCTGTCGGTCGGCTCGATCTTCGCCCTGGCGAATTTCGCCGCCGTCTCCGCCTTTTTCATCTTCGAGCAGCCGGTCTGGGTGGCGCTCTGCTCGTCGCTGATGATCGGACTGGTCTTCGGCAGCATCAACGGCTACCTGGTCGGCTATATGCGGCTGCGGGCGTTCCTCACCACGCTCGTCACGTTCATCATCGGCCGCGCCATCTTCGACATCCTGGTGATCGACTACGGCACCGCGATCCAGTCCTCGATGATGTCCTCGGATCTGTGGGACTTCATTGGCGACGGCACGGTCTACGGCTTCTCCGTCGCGGTCCTCACCGCCATCGTCATCGCCATCATCGCGCATATCGCCATCACCCGCTCGCGGCCGGGCTGGCACATGCTGGCGGTGGGCGGATCGCGGCGCTCCGCCTTCAATTCCGGCATCCAGGTCAAGCGCACCGTCTTCATGACCTATGTGATCTCCGGCCTATGCTGCGGCCTGGCCGGCTTCCTGATCGCCTGCCGGCTGAGCGGCGCCGGGCCGGGAACCGGCGCCGGCCTCGAGATCCTGGCGCTGACGGCCGCGGTGGTCGGCGGCAACTCGCTCGGCGGCGGCCGCGGCTCCATCGCCAAGGGCGTGATGGGCGCCATCATCGTGCTGGTGATGACCAATGGCCTGATCCGCCTCGGCTTCGGCACCGGCTTCAACCAGATGGTGCTCGGCATCATGCTGGCGGTGGCGGTTGTCCTCGACATCCGCTGGCTGAAGAATCGCCACAAGGTGCTGAACGAAGTCTATGTGACGCCGATCCATCACCGCATGGGCGAGACGCAATCGGCCGAGCCCGGCTCGGGCACGCCCTATGCGCTGGATAACCGGCTCGCGGAGGCCGACCATATCGGCCTCGGCGAACTGGAGGGGCCGGAAGACGTCATCCTCGACCGGGACGACCATCTTTATTGCGGCACGCGGCACGGCGAGATCATTCGTTTCTTCGCCCCGGACTACAAGCGCTCCGAGGTCTTCGCCCATACCGGCGGCTTCCCGCTCGGCCTCGCCTTCGACAAGGACGGCAACCTGCTCTCCTGCGTCGGCGCCATGGGGCTCTACTCGATCTCGCCCAAGGGCGAGGTGACCAAGCTGTCGGCGGAGACCAAGCGGTCCTGGACCTCCATCGTCGACGATGCGCGGCTGCGCGATCCCAACGATTGCGACGTGGCGCCGGACGGCCGCATCTTCTTCACCGATTCCACCACCCGCTACGATGCCCATGAATGGGCGCTGGATTCGATCGAAAGCCGGCCGACCGGGCGCCTGCTGTGCTACGACCCGCGCACGGCCAAGACCGAGACCATCCTCGACAAATACCGCTACGCCAACGGCGTCTGCATCGCCCATGACGGGCAATCTCTGTTCATGGCGGAATCCTGGGCCTGCCGCGTGCATCGCTACTGGTTCGACGGGCCGAAGAAGGGCCAGGTCGAATGCGTGATCAAGGACATGCCGGGCTATCCCGACAACATCAACCGCGCCTCTGACGGCACCTACTGGATGGCCTGGCTCGGCATGCGCACGCCGAGCTTCGACCTTGCCTTGCGCCACCCCGGGTTCCGCAAGCGCATGACCCGCCGCCTGCCGATGGACGAATGGCTGTTCCCCAACATCAACACCGGGGGCGTGGTGAAGTTCGACGAGACCGGCCGGATCATCACGGCGATGGGCGATCTCGGCGGCCAGTCGCACCCGATGGTGACCTCGATGCGCGAGCACAAGGGGCACCTCTATATCGGCGGCATCCTCAACAACCGCGTCGGGCGCTATCGCATCCCCAACGCCGATCCGAACTGGACCGGCATCGGCTCGTATTGGGGGGCCAAGGCATGATCTTCGACCCGATCCTCGACATCTTCCGCGGCAAGGCGGTCACCATCCCGCCGATGGACGGGGCGCTGAAGCCCAACACGGCGCTCGACGAGGCTGCCGTGCTGCTGGAAGCCGACGCGCCGGACAATCTGTGCGGCAACGGGGACTACCTGTTCTATTCGACCGGCAACCAGGTGATCGGCCTCAAGGTCGGCGCCGACGCCAAGACCGGCGAGGTGGCGAGCTTCGACAGCGCAGTCACCGCGCTGGCGGCGCTGCCCGGCGGGCCGCTGGCGATCGGCCTTGATGACGGCCGGCTCTTGCTGCTCTCCGACGATGGCGATTTGCGCGAGCTGGCGCCGCCCGCCGGCCTCAAATGCCCGACGGCGCTGGCTTTCGACGGCCGGGATGCCCTCTATGTCTGCCAGGGCTCGGCGCGGCACAAGCCGAGCGACTGGGTGGTCGACCTGATGGAAAAGGGCGCCAGCGGCTCGCTCTGGCGCTACGACCTTGCCACCGGCAAGCCGGACTGCGTGGCGCAGGGCCTGGCGTTTCCCTACGGCGTGATCGCGCTCAAGGGCGAGCATGGCGTGGTGGTCTCGGAGGCCTGGCGGCATCGCCTGGTCGGGTTCCCGGGGCATGGCGCCGCGACGCCGGTGCCGATCCTGAGCAAGATCGCCGGCTATCCGGCGCGGCTCAGCGCGGCGGCGGATGGCGGCGCCTGGCTCGCCTTGTTCGCGCCGCGCAACCGGCTGATCGAGTTCATCCTGCTGGAGAACGCCTATCGCGCCGACATGATGCGCGAGATGCCGCGCGACTATTGGATCGCCCCGGCGCTGGCGCCCCAGGCGAGCTTCCTCGAGCCGTTGCAATCGGGCGGGGTCAAGACCATGGGCGTGCACAAGCCGTGGTCGCCCTCGCGCTCCTACGGCCTGGCGGTGAAGCTCGACGACAAGCTGCGGCCGCAGGCGAGCTATCACAGCCGCGCCAACGGGCGGCGCCACGGCGTCACCGCCATCGCCGAATTCGCCGGCCGGACCCTGGTCGCGGCCAAGGGCGGCGGCGCCATCCTCGATATCGGCGCCGCGCCGGGCATGGGGGGCTGAGCCATGGATGCCATCGTCGAGATGCGCAAGATCACCAAGGCCTATCGCGGCGTACCCGCGGTGCGCGAGGTCGACTTCACCCTGAGAAAGGGCGAGATCCACGCCCTGCTCGGCGAGAACGGCGCCGGCAAGTCGACGCTGACCAAGATCATGGCGGGCGCCATCCCCACCACCAGCGGCACCATGCTCTATCGCGGGCAGGAAGTCGCCTTCGCCTCGCCCTTCGAGGCGCTGGAGAGCGGCATCGCCATGGTGTTCCAGGAGACCAGCCTGGTGCCGTCGATGACGGTGGCGCAGAACATCTATCTGGGCTCGGAGAAGTTCCTGAACCGCCTGCGCGGCATCTACATCGCCGCGCAGCAGTTCCTGCAATCGCTGAATTTCCCGGTCGACCCGACGGCGACGGTGGCGAGCCTGGGCGCTGCCAAGCGCCAGATGGTCGAGATCGCCCGTGCCGTCCACCACAACGCCGCGGTCATCATCTTCGACGAACCGACGGCCACCCTGACGCCGGAGGAGAAGCGGCATTTCTTCGCGCTGATGAAGCGGTTGAAGGCGCGCGGCGTCTCCATCGTCTTCATCAGCCACGCGCTGGAGGAGGCGCTGGCCCATGCCGACCGCATCACCATCCTGCGCGATGGCGAGCTGGTGGCGACGGACGAGACGCGGAACTTCGACCGCGACAAGATCGTGCGCGCGATGGTCGGCCGTACCTTGTCGGATGAGCTCTATCGCAACCGGCGCGGCGCCGACGCGGCGCGCAAGCCCGGCCACCGCGTGCTCTCGGTGCAGGACATCTCGATGAGCAACGTGGTGCGCAACAACTCGTTCTCGATCTACGAAGGGCAGATCACCGGCGTGTTCGGCCTGATCGGCTCCGGCCGGACCGAGACCTTCAAGGTCGTCTCCGGCATCTACAAGCGCGATTTCCTGCGCGGCGGCGACATCGAGCTGAACGGCAAGCCGGTGCGCTACTACGTGCCGGCGGAGGCGGTGAAGGACGGCATCATCTACGTGACCGAGGACCGCAAGGTCGAAGGCTTCTTCGAGACCATGTCGATCGCCGAAAACCTCTATTCCGGCCTGCTGGCGGCGGGGCTGGAGAAGAAGCCCTATGTCTCGATGAAAGAGATGCAGGAGCTTTCCGCCGAATGGACCGGCAAGCTGAACGTGAAGGCGATCAACGACAATGCCCGCGTGGTCGAACTCTCCGGCGGCAACCAGCAGAAGGTGGTGATCGGCAAGGGCCTGATCCAGAAGCCCAAGATCGTCATCTTCGACGAGCCGACGCGCGGCGTCGATGTCGGCGCCATCGCCGAGATCCACCAGCTGATCAACCGCCTGGCCGATGACGGCCTGGCGGTGATCGTGATCTCATCCTATCTGCCGGAGATCATGAACCTCTCCGACCGCATCCTGGTCTGCCGCCAGGGCCGCATGGTCGAGGAATTCTCCCCCGCCGAGGCGACGGAGGAGAAGATCATGTACGCCGCGGTGCATTAACCACGCACCGATTGCGGATGCCTGCGGCCAGCGGACGAATTTCGTTGCGGTGCAGCGCGCGGTTCAAGGTTGCGTTCCGCCCCCTGTCGGCTATTGATTGGGAAACCAATCAATACGCGCAACCGGGGTGGAAACGTGGCCGTAGAACCGATCCGAAGAACCCTTGATGCCCAGCAGGACCCGGAATTCGGGCCGTGGTTGGCCCAGGCCTCGATCCTGGTGATCGATGACGAGCCGGGCATGCGGAACTTCCTGGTCCGCACCCTGGGGCCGCGCTGCAAGCTGATCGAACTGGCGGTGGATACCGAAGAGGCAGGCCGCAAGCTGGACGCCCAGCATTTCGACGTCGTCATCCTGGACAACATCATGCCGGGCAAGAACGGGGTCGAATGGCTGGCGGAGCAGCGCGCCATCGGCTTCTTCTCCGACGCCATCCTGATGACGGCCTATGCCGATCTGGAGACGGCGATCCAGGCCCTGCGCGCCGGCGCCGTCGACTTCGTGCTGAAGCCCTTCCGCTCCAACCAGATCCTCAACGCGGTCGCGCGATGCCTCGACCGCATCCGGCTGCAGCGCGAGAACTACGTGCTGCGCTACGAGCTGCGCTCGACGTCGGATCATGTACTGCTGCGCGACAAGCTGATCGGCCATTCGCCTGCGGTGAAGCAGGTGCGCGACGCCATCGCGCGGGTGGCGCCGCTGCCGACCTCGGTGCTTTTCACCGGGGAGTCCGGCACCGGCAAGGAGGTAGCCGCGCGGTCCCTGCATGCGCTGTCCGATCGGGCGGAGAAGCCCTTCGTGCCGGTCAATTGCGCCGCGATCCCGCCCGAGATGATCGAGAGCGAGCTGTTCGGTCACGTCAAGGGCGCCTTCACCGGCGCCGGTGCGGCGCGCGATGGATTGTTCACCCATGCCCAAGGCGGCACCTTGTTCCTGGATGAGATCGGCGAACTGCCGCTGGCGCTGCAGAGCAAGCTGCTGCGCGTGATCGAGGACAAGAAGGTCCGCCCGGTCGGTGCCGAGCGCGAAATTCCGGTCGATCTGCGCTTCGTCTTCGCCACCAATGCCGATCTCGAGGCCGAGGTGAGCAAGGGCCACTTCCGCGCCGATCTGTTCTATCGCATCGAGGTCATGAAGATCCACTTGCCGCCGCTGCGCGGCCGCGGCGACGACGTCCTGGAACTGGCCACGCTGTTCATGCGCAAGCTGTCGCAGCAGCTTGGCATGCCGCCGATCCCCATCGATGCCTCGGTGCGGGCCGCCCTGGAGCGCTACGACTGGCCGGGGAACGTGCGGGAATTGCGCAACCTGATCGAGCGCTCGCTGATCCTGGGCGAATTTCCGGACGAGTTCCATGGCGCGCGGCCGGCGGGCAATGTCGCGCCGGGCGAAAGCCTGCAGGATATCGAGCGCCGCCACATCATGTCGGTGCTGCAGGAATGCGGCGGCAACCGGGCGGAGGCGGCGCGTCGCCTCGGCATTTCGCGCAAGACCATCGACCGCAAATGCGCCTTGTGGAATGTCTGACGGGGCGGAGACGACCAACCCGCCACGGCGGGCCCGTTCGGTGCGCTACCGGCTGCTCGCCATCGCCCTGCTGCCGACCCTGGTCATCCTGCCGCTGCTGCTCGGCATCACCATCGTCCGCTGGAACGACAAGTTCGATTCGCTGCTGATCTCCAAGGTCAACGGCGACCTGACCATCGCGCATCAGTATCTTTCGCGCATCCTGGAGAACACCGGCGAGCAGATCCGCGCCCTCGGCGATTCGGCGCGCTTTCGCGACGTGCTCGGCGAGAGCGGCGGTGGGCGCCTGCCGTCCTTCCTGGAGCAGAGCCGGCAGACGCTCGGCCTGGACTTCCTGTTCCTGGTGGAGCCGGACGGCCGGATCGTCGCCAGCCTCGCCGGCGACGGCAGTCCCGCGGTCAGGACGCGCTGGCCGGTGATCACCGCGGCTCTGGGTGGGCGGTCGGCGACGGCGATCGACATCTTCGCCAATGAGGAACTGGCGGCCATCTCGCCCGCCTTGGCAGAGCGCGCCAGGCTGGAGCTGGTGCCGACGCCCAATGCGGTGCCGACCGATCGCAATGCCGAGACGCGGGGCATGGTCGTCCATTCCGCCAGCCCGGTTCCGCTGGCCGAAGGCCGGGTCGGCGCGCTGGTCGGCGGCATCCTGCTCAACCAGAATCTCGTCTTCATCGACACCATCAACGACCTGGTCTATCGCGCCGCCAGCCTGCCAGAGGGCAGCCAGGGCACCGCCACGCTGTTCCTGGACGACGTGCGCATCAGCACCAATGTGCGGCTGTTCGAGAATCGCCGGGCGCTCGGCACCCGCGTATCCGCGGCCGTGCGGGCGACCGTGCTGGACCAGGGCAAGGTCTGGCTCGACCGCGCCTTCGTGGTCAACGACTGGTACATCTCCGGCTACGAGCCGATCGTCGACGGCTACGGCAAGCGTGTCGGGATGCTCTATGTCGGCTTTCTCGAGACTCCTTTCAAGCAGGCGAAATACGCGACGCTGCTGATGATTGCCGCGGCCTTCCTCGTGGTCGCGGCGGCCAGCGTGCCGATCTTCCTGAAATGGGCGCGGGCGATCTTCAAGCCCCTGGAGCGCATGACCGGCACCATCGTCAAGGTCGAGAGCGGCGACCTGGGCGCCCGCACCGCGCTGGCCGATGCCAGCGACGAGATCGGCCGCGTGGCCCAGCATCTCGACGGCCTGCTCGACCAGTTGCAGGAGCGCGACCGCGAACTGCGTTCCTGGAACGAGGAGCTCAACCGCCGGGTGGACGAGCGGACCCGCGAGCTGGAACTGGCGAACCGGCAGCTGGAGGCCACCACCAAGCAGCTCATCATGTCGGAAAAGCTCGCCGCCATCGGCGAGATCACCGCCGGCGTCGCGCATGAGATCAACAACCCCGTCGCGGTGATGCAGGGCAATCTCGAGGTGATGCGCAACCTGCTGGGCGACAGGGCGGAGGTGGCGAAGACCGAAATCCGCCTGCTCGACGAGCAGATCCAGCGCATCCATCTGATCGTCACCAAGCTGCTGCAATTCTCGAAGCCGGAGGAATATGCCGGCTATGTCGAACGCCATGCGCCCGCCAGCGTCATCTCGGATTGCCTGCCCTTGGTGCAGCATCTGCTGAACCGGGCGAAGATCACCGTGGCGCGCGAGGATTCCGCCAGCCGCCTCGTGCTCATGAACCGGAACGAATTGCAGCAGGTGGTGGTGAACCTGATCGTCAACGCCATCCACGCGATGCCGGAAGGCGGCCTGCTCACCCTGCGCAGCCGCGATCAGGACCAGGACGGTCGCGCCGGCCTCGCCATCGAAGTGGCGGATACCGGCATCGGCATGCCGCCGGACATTCTCGCGCGCGTCTTCGATCCCTTCTTCACGACCAAGCGGCGCGAGGGCACCGGCCTCGGGCTGTCGATCAGCCAGACCCTGATCGCCAACCAGGGCGGCAAGATTTCGGTCGAGAGCGCGCCCGGCGCCGGCACCACCTTCACCATCTGGCTTCCCGAAGCGATCTAAACACCCTGCGCGGGGCTGGGCATTATGTCCGCCGCGACGGACATTTTGTCCAAACTCAGCTTTTCATACCCGCTAAGCGCCTGATTTCAATAGACCGCCGGTATGGCACGCAACTTGCGGCTTGCGCCCTGCAACCTCAGGGGAAGTTGCAGGCGGCTGCGAACGCTTCCGCTGGGACGGCAAGAAATGAAACGGACAGCCGACCGGGGATTCACCCGGCGGACGGGAGGAAGAAACATGTCCACTGCAAGCGACACATTCACGGGCGGTCTCGGGGGTTCCGGCATCCTCGATCGCGAACGCATCATCGCCAAGCCGGGGTTCAATCGCTGGCTGGTGCCGCCGGCGGCGCTCGCCATCCATCTGTGCATCGGCATGGCATACGGGTTCAGCGTCTTCTGGCTGCCGTTGTCGCGCTCGATCGGCATCGAGCAATCGGTGGCCTGCCCCGACCTTAACCTGATGTCGGCCCTGTTCACCGCCAGCTGCGATTGGCGCGTCGCCGATCTGGGCTGGATCTACACGCTGTTCTTCGTTTTCCTCGGCTCTTCCGCGGCGATCTGGGGCGGCTGGCTGGAACGCGCCGGTCCGCGCAAGGCCGGCGTGGTGGCGGCGATCTGCTGGTGCGGCGGCATCGCGCTGGGCGCCGTCGGCGTCATCGCCCATCAGCTCTGGCTGATGTGGCTCGGTGCCGGCGTGATCGGCGGCGTCGGCCTCGGCCTCGGCTACATCTCGCCGGTGTCGACGCTGATCAAATGGTTCCCCGACCGTCGCGGCATGGCGACCGGCATGGCGATCATGGGCTTCGGCGGCGGCGCGATGATCGGCGCGCCGTTGGCCGACAAGCTGATGAACCATTTCAAGACGGCGGAATCGGTCGGCGTGTGGCAGACCTTCCTGGTCCTCGCCGCCATCTATTTCGTCTTCATGATGTGGGGCGCGTTCAGCTATCGCCTGCCGCCCGCCGGCTGGCAACCGGAAGGCTGGGACGCCTCCGCCGCGCGCAAGGCGATGATCACGCACCGGCAGGTCCACCTGCGGGATGCGCACAAGACGGCGCAGTTCTGGCTGATCTGGGCGGTGCTCTGCCTCAACGTGTCGGCCGGCATCGGCGTCATCGGCATGGCCTCGCCGATGCTGCAGGAGATCTTCGGCGGCCGGCTGATCGGCCATCCGGAGCTGACCTTCACCCAGCTCGATGACGGGCAGAAGACCGCCATCGCCGCGATCGCCGCCGGCTTCGCCGGATTGCTGTCGCTGTTCAACATCGGCGGCCGCTTCTTCTGGGCGTCGCTGTCGGACAAGCTGGGGCGGAAGAACACCTACTACGCGTTCTTCATCCTCGGCATCATCCTCTACGCCTCGGCGCCGACTGCCGCCCATATGGGCAGCCAGGTGCTCTTCGTGCTGATCTTCGGCATCATCCTGTCCATGTATGGCGGCGGCTTCGCCACGGTGCCGGCATATCTGGCGGATATCTTCGGCACGCAGTTCGTGGGCGCCATCCACGGGCGTCTGCTGACCGCGTGGTCGACGGCCGGCATCATCGGCCCGGTCGTGGTCAACTACATCCGCGAGTTCCAGATCAACGCCGGCATCCCGCGCGAGCAGGTGTACGACTTCACCATGTACATCCTGGTCGCCATGCTGGTCCTCGGCCTGATCGCCAATGCCATGGTCAAGCCGCTGGCGGAGAAGTGGTTCATGTCGGACGAAGAGGTGATGGCCCTGCAGGCGAAAGCGGCGGCGCAGGGCCACACCGGGTCCTTCGGCATCGGCAAAGGCGGCTTCGACGCCAAGGCCCTGGTCGCCTGGGCCGTGGTCGGCGTGCCGATCCTGTGGGGTGTGTGGATCACCCTGGAGAAGACGGCCGCGCTGTTCGGCTGATCGATTGATCCCGGGATACCGCCCTCCGGTCGCCTCGCGCCGGGGGGCGGTGCCCGTTCCGGGCTCTATCCGGCGTTCCTGAGCGTCGTGTTCCGCCCCAGCACCCGCGCGATGTTGCGGGCGGCCTGGCGCAGGCGCTGGCGGTTCTCGATCAACGCGAAACGTACATGGCCCTCGCCGCCGGCGCCGAAGCCGATGCCGGGCGAGACGGCGACTTCCGCCTCGGTCATCAGGTGCTTGGCGAAGTCCAGGCTGCCCATCTCGGCGTATTCCGGCGGCAGCGGCGCCCACACGAACATGGTGGCGTTGGAGGTCGGCACCTGCCAGCCGGCGCGCGCCAAGCCTTCGACCAGCACGTCACGGCGGTCCTTGTAGCGCTGGCGGATCTCGGCGATGCAGTCCTGCGGGCCGTTGAGGGCCGCCGTCGCCGCCACCTGGATCGGGGTGAAGGCGCCATAGTCGAGATAGGACTTGATCTTGGCCAGCGCCGCGACCAGGCGCGGATTGCCGGCGGCGAAGCCGATGCGCCAGCCGGCCATGTTGTAGGTCTTCGACAGCGACGAGAATTCGATGGCAATGTCCTTGGCCCCGGGCACTTGCAGGATCGAGGGCGGCGGATTGCCGTCGAAGTAGATCTCCGCATAGGCGACGTCGGAAATGACGGTAATGCCGAGTTCGAGGGCCAGCTTCACCAGCCGCTCATAGAAACCGAGATCGACGGTCAGCGTCGTCGGATTGGCCGGGAAGTTCACCACCACGCAGCGCGGCCGCGGCTCCTGGCGCATCGCCGCCTCGAGGCCGGCGAAGAGGTCGATGCCGGCGCCGACCGGTACCGGGCGCAAGGTGGCGCCGGCGAAGATCTGGCCGAAGGCGTGGATCGGATAGCAGGGGTCCGGCGCCACCACCACGTCGCCCGGGGCGACGATGGCCTGGGCCAGGTTGGCGAGGCCTTCCTTGGAGCCGAGGGTGACCACCACTTCGGTCTCGGGATCGAGCTCGACGCCGAAGCGGCGCTGGTAATAGGCGGCCTGGGCCCGGCGCAGGCCGGGAATTCCGCGCGAGGTGGAATAGCCGTGGACCCGCGGGTTGTTGAGGGTCTCGACCAGCTTCTGCACCACATGGGCCGGCGGCGGGCCGTCGGGATTGCCCATGCCGAGGTCGATGACATCTTCGCCGCGCCGGCGGGCGGCGGCCTTCATCGCGTTCACCTCGGCGAACACGTAAGGCGGCAATCCGCTCAGGCGGAAAAGTTCGTCGGCCACTGCAGTCCCCTCCAGCTCTCCTGATCGCAAGGGTTGCGATCTTAGCGAGGATCGTGGCGCTTGCATGGCAAATATCCGGTTAAGACCGCGGCGGAATCGATTTTTCCCGCGGTTTGAATCGTGGGGTGAAACGAATTTTCGCCTGAGGAAGAGTCTGAACGATCGGACAGGAATCTGGCGCTCAGCGCCGGTGCGCTTCCTTGCCCATCACATAGGTCGCCGCCACGGCGCGGTCGTCGCCCAGCATCATCAGGGCGAAGAGCCGTTCCTCGAGGGTCCGGGCGATCTCCGTCCGGCGCTGGAGCACCGGCGTCGCGGCGAAGTCGAGCACCACGCAATCGGCCTCCTTGCCGATCGCGAAATTGCCGATCCGGTCGGCGAGGGAGAGGCATTCGGCCCCGCCCAGGGTGGCGAGCCACAGGCCGCGCCAGACATTGAGCCGCTGGTGGCGCAGCATCAGCACCTTGTAGGCCTCGGCCAGGGTCTGCAGCAGGGAATAGGAAGTGCCGCCGCCGACATCGGTGGCGAGGCCGACGCGGATGCCGAGCGACCGGGCCGCCTGCAGGTCGAACAGGCCCGAGCCGATGAAGAGGTTCGAGGTCGGGCAGAACGACATGGCGCTGTCGCTGGCCTTGAAGCGGGCCCGGTCGGCTTCGTCCAGGTGCAGGCAATGGGCGAAGATCGAGCGTGGCCCGAGCAGGCCGAAGCCCTCATAGACGTCGAGATAGGAGCGGGCGGCCGGGAACAACTCCTTGACCCATTTGATCTCGTCGTGGTTCTCGGCCAAGTGGGTCTGCAGCCACAGGCCGGGGATCTCGCGATAGAGCCGCCCGGTCATCGCCAGCTGCTCCGGCGTCGAGGTCGGGGCGAAACGCGGGGTGAGGGCATAGCCGAGCCGTCCCTTGCCGTGCCAGCGCTCGATCAGCGTGCAATTGTCGGCCTCGGCGCCGGCCACGTCGTCGCGGAGGTAGTCGGGCGCGTGGCGGTCCATCATCACCTTGCCGCAGATCATGCGCAGGTTGCGCGCCGCGGCGGCGGCGAAGAAGGCGTCGACCGAGGCCCGGTGCACGGTCGGATAGACGGCGGCCGTGGTGGTGCCGTTCCGGAGCAGGTTGTCGAGGAAGATTTCGGCCAGGCGGGTGGCATGTTGCGGATCGGCGAAGGCACGCTCGGCCGGGAAAGTATAGTCGTTCAGCCAGTCGAGCAGCTGGCGGCCATAAGACGCGATGACGTCGACCTGGGCGGAATGCACATGGGTGTCGACGAAGCCGGGCAGGATCAGCTTGCCGCGATGGTCGTGCAGCACGTCGTCCGGTGTCCGCGCCGCCAGGATGTCGGCGGCGGTGCCCAGGGCCGCCACCTTGCCGTCGTCGATGCGGAGCGCGCCGTCTTCAAAGTACTGCCAGGCGGATGGGTCCGCGGCCTCGCCGGGATCGGCGACGAAGTGCAGGACGGCGCCGCGCAGGTAGGTCGTGCTGGCCATCAATCCGGCAGGATCAGGCCGCGATCGAGCAGGGCGGCCCAGGCCTCTTCCGCGCTGTCGCAGATGGCGAACAACTTGAGGTCGTCCTGGTCGATCATGCCGTGGTCGACCATCCAGTCGAAATTGACCAGGCCGCTCCAGTAGTCGCGGCCGACCAGGACCACCGGCTTGGCGGACGACTTGCCGGTCTGGCGCAGAGTCAGGATCTCGAACAATTCGTCGAGCGTGCCGAAACCGCCGGGGAACACAGCCAGGGCGTTGGAGCGCATCGCCAAATGCATCTTGCGCATGGCGAAATAGTGGAAACGGAAGGTGAGGTCCGGCGTGGTGTAGGGGTTCGGGTACTGCTCATGCGGCAGCGAGATGTTAAAGCCGATGGTGGGCGCGCCCACTTCCGAGGCACCGCGATTGGCCGCTTCCATGATGCCCGGCCCGCCGCCGGTGGCGATGACGTTGTCGCGGATGCCGCTCTTGGGATTGAGCGCGCCGCCCTGCAGCGAAACAATGCGGCCGAACTTGCGCGCCTCCTCGTAATAGGGGGCGAGGCTGAGGCGCCGCGCCGCGGCCTTCTCGTCGCCCCCGTTGAGCGCGCCGGCGCGCAGCGCCTCGGCCTGCTCCGGCGAGGGAACGCGGGCGCTGCCGAACACGATGATGGTCGAGCGGATGCCCCAGTCGCGCAGCAGCAGGTCGGTCTTGCTGTATTCGAGCGCGAAGCGGATGCCGCGCAGCTCGTCCCGCAGCAGGAATTCCTGGTCTTCCACCGGCAGGCGGTAGGAGTGCGAGGCGATCTGCCGGGAGGTGTTCTCATGGTCCATGGGCGACGGGTCTTTCGCTGGAGGCAATCGAATGTAACGAGACTTATGCTATACTTCGTCAATAAACCCGCCGTTAAGGCGCGGCAACGCAAAATTCCCAATCGGTTCAAGCTCTAGCCAGGATCAGCCAGCCCATGATGGAATTCGTCGCGCGCGCGGGATTCGCCCCCTTCGAGCATGCCGGGCAGGCGCGATTCGACAAGACGCGGGCGCTGCTGGCCTATTGGCACGGATTGCAGGAGCGGCTCGAGCGACCCGGGCGGAGCGATCTCGAGCCGCAGGACATGAAGCCATTCCTGGCCAATCTCATCACCGGAAACATCGAGGCCAAGCCGTTCCGTGTCCTCTACAAGCTGGTGGGCACCCGGGTCGCGGAATTTTCGCGCTACGACTTCACCAACCGCTATCTCGATGAACTCGCCACCGAGGAGCGCGACGATACCGACTGGCAATCCTGCTATCGTCATATCCACCGCACCCGCGAGCCGATTATCGGCGATGCCAGCGTGAAGGGGCGGGACGGCACGGCGGTCGCCCTCTACGAATATGCGATCATGCCGCTGTGGCGCGATGCGGACCCTGCCGGCAGCTTCGTCGCCATCGAGGTCTATGACGGCAACCAGCCGCACCAGATCCTCGACTGGAACAAGGTCTCGCTGCGGACCTAAGCTTCATCCTCCAGCGCCGCCACGCGCTCCAGCAGGTCGCGGGCGAAGGCGTCGCAGGCGCGCTCCTGCTCGCGCAGGCGCGGCAGGCCGACCACGTCGTGGAAGGCGGCGAAGCTCAGCATCCGGTCGGCAAGCTCGCGGGTGTCGCCGGTCTCCCGCAGGCCGGCGAAGAAACCGTGCAGGGCCTTCGCCGCCACATAGGCCGCCGCCACCGGGAAAGCGACCGCGGCATAGCCGATCTCCTCCAGGCGTTTGGCGCTCTGGATCGGCGTCTTGCCGCCCTCGACGTTGTTGGCCAGGCAGGGTGCCGCGATGGCGGAGCAGATGTAGGCCATCTCGTCGATCGAGAGCGGGGCCTCGACGAAGATCATGTCGGCACCGGCGGCGCGATAGAGCTGCGCCCGTTCCACGGCGGCCTCCAGGCCCTCGATAGCGCGGGCATCGGTGCGGGCGACGACCATCAGGTCGGCATCTTGCCTGGCATCCAGCGCTGCCTTGATCTTGGCGATCATGTCGACGACCGGGATCACCCGCTTGCCGTCCATGTGGCCGCAGCGCTTGGGCGACACCTGATCCTCGATGATCAGCGCGGCGCAGCCGGCGCGTTCGTAGGCGCGCATGGTGCGGGCGACGTTGACGGCGTCGCCAAACCCGGTATCGGCATCGGCCAGGATAGGGATTTCCACGGAATCGCATAACCGGGCGTAATAATCGGCCATCTCGCTCATGCCGAGCTGGCCGATGTCCGGCGCGCCGATCAGGCTCGCCGTGGCCGAATAGCCGCCGCCGACCAGTGCCTGGAAACCCGCCAGTTCAGCCATCCGGGCGGACAATGCGTCATAAATGCCCGGCAGGACCAATATTTCATCGGCCTCGATCAGGCTGCGGAACCGTGTCGTCGGATGCACGTTATTGCTCCCGTGGATGGCCTGTCGAAGGGCTGGTCCGGACGCCGAACTATTCCAGTCGCACAAGCGTTTAGATCGCCTTCCCAGGGTATTACAAATGACCGATTCCGGGGCCGGGAACGACCAAAAAATAGGTTGCAAACGGGACCGGGTGGCCGGAGACTAGGCCCGGTTTTCGCAAAAACCCTAGTTCGGATAACCAAGTACCAGAAGGGATGGCAAAAATGTCCAAAGCGAAGTTCTCCCGCAAGCTCCTGGCGGCGGCCGTTGCGGCCGGTATGGCCGGCAGCGCCGGCGCTGCGCTCGCTCAAGATATGGCCGCAAAGTGGACCCAATTGCACGAGGCGGTGCGCGTGGCGGAGATTTGCCGCGGCGTGAGCCATGATCGTGAGACTTGGCGTTCGCTCGGCATGAAGATCGACGCGGCGGTTGGTCACGAGATCGGTGGCGGCGAGCGCCTCACCCTGATCGAGACCGCGAAGACCGATGCGCGGGTCCTCGTCGAGAAGAAGGGCTGCGACAGCGAAGACGCCGCGGCTCTGCTGAAGGATTACGACGCGCTGGTTGCCGGCTGATTTTTCGCCGCGCGCGTATCTCATGCAAACGGCCCCGCTCAGGCGGGGCCGTTTTTCTTTGTGCAATCCGCTGACGTGCTTCGTGCGCTACTTGCTTTCACGCCGCCACGCCAGCATCACCAGCGCCAGCGTCATCAGCAAGGCGACCCAGGCGGGCAGCAATGGCGTGTTGCGCACGCCGGTGACGGTGTAGTCGTCGTTCTGCCGCAGGCCCAACCAGCCCGCGCCCGCCATCGCACTGCCGGCCGGCATGCGGCGCCAGTTCGGCTGCCCCTGGGTGCTGATCGCCTGCACGCCGCCGCCGTTCTCCTCGACCAGCGCCTTCATCGGCAAGGCACTGGCGCGCGGGTCGGACCATTCCTTGGAATTGAGCGCGCCTGACGCGGCGAAAGCCTGCCGCGTACCATCGCTCACCTTGTAGAGCCCCTGGTCCGCCGCCGCGATCGCGCCGGTCGCGCGGCCGCGGCCGTCATCGACCAGCTTCAGCTTCACCTCGGTGCCGTCGGGGCGCGTCACGGTTACCTCGCCCGTCTGCGCCGTGAGGCTCTGCCGGCGCACTTCCAGCTTGCCGTCGATCACCGTGGCGCGCAGATCCTCTTCCTCGAGGTCGGGCTCCTGCATCAGCCAATGGCCGATGCGGCGGATCAGTTCGGCATGCGGGCCGCCGCCCTCGAAGCCCTTCGACCACAGCCAGAGCTGGTCCGAGAACAGCTGCGCCACGCGGCCCTTGCCGACCCGGTCGAGGGTCAGCAGCGGCAGGCCCTCGGCGCCGCTCATCACGGTGACACCGCGAGTCGAGACGGCCGGCATCTGCCGGAACCAGCGCCCCCAATGCGGGCGGTCCTGGCCGGGTGCCAGCAGATCGGCCGTGACTGGATGTCGCAGCCCGACCGGCGTCACCTGCGGCTGGAAGCCCTGGGTGCGGATCTCGCCGGTCGGCTGGGCGGCGAAGATCTGCTGCAGCGGCGTCTGGTAGAGGCTGAACTGACCGGCCGAGCTCGGCCCCGCCGACTCGAAGACCGCGCCGCCGCCCTTCACGTAGTCGACGATGTGGTCGAAATACTCGTCCGGCAGGATGCCCAGGTGCTGGAACCGGTCGAAGATGATCAGGTCGAATTCCTTGAGCTTGATGTCGAACAGCTCATCGACCGGGAAGGCGATCAGGGCCAGCTCGTTGATCGGCGTGGCGTCCTGCTTGTTCGGCGGCCGCAGGATGGTGAAGTGGATGAGTTCGACCGAGGGATCGGACTTGAGCAGGTTGCGCCAGGTGCGCTCCCCCGGGTAAGGCTCGCCGGAGATCAGCAGCACGCGCAGCCGGTCGCGCACGCCGCTGACCGCGAAGACGGCGGCATTGTTGGCCAGCGTGAGTTCCTGCTGGGACTGCTCGACCTCGATCTCGAACACCGTCTGGCCGCCATGCGAGATGTCGAGCGGCACGGTCTGCGGCCGGCCGATCACCGCGGCGATTTTCGCCACCTGCTCGCCGTCGCGGCGGATGGTGACGGCGGCGGTGCCTTCGGCCGGGCTGCCCAGGTCGTCGACCTCGAAGGTCACGTCGACACTCTTGCCGACCAGGCCGAAGGTCGGCGCCTGGGTCACCAGGATGCGGCGGTCCTTGCCGGCCGGGTCGCCGGTGAGCGCCAGATGCACCGGCGCGGTCACGCCGAGTTCACGCGCCTCCGCCGGAATGTCATGGATCTGCCCGTCGCTCACCACCACCAGGCCGGCCAGGCGCTGGCGCGGGATGTCGGCCAGTGCCTCGCGCACCACGTCGAAGAGCTGGGTGCCCTTTTCGGCATGGTCGGGGCCGCCGGCGCTCTCGACCACCCGCAGGTCCAGGTCCGGCGAGGCCTCGGCGATCTTGCGCAGCTGCGCCACCGTGGCATCGGCTTCGGCGGTGCGGTTCTCCAATTGCTGGCTGGGCGAGCGGTCGACGACGACCAGCGCCACGTCCTTCTGATAGGCGCGCTGCTCCTGCACCAGCGAAGGGTTGAGCAGGATCGCGGTCAGGGCGGCGCCCGCCAGCAGGCGCAGCACGCCGCCGCGCGCGCGCCGCAACAGGGCGTAGGCGACCAGGATCGCGAACGGCACGACCAGGGCGGCGATGAGCCACCACGGCAACAGCGGATCGAGGGCGATGGAATATGCGTCGCGGATCATCGCCTATTGTCCCAGCCGTTCGAGGATCGCCGGCACGTGCACCTGGTCCGACTTGTAGTTGCCGGTCAGTGCGTACATCACGATGTTGACGCCGAAGCGGAAGGCCATCTCGCGCTGGCGTTCGCCGCCCGGGGTGACCGGGAACAGCGGCTGGCCGAGATCGTCGGTCGCCCAGGCACCGGCATAGTCGTTGCTGCCGACCAGGATGCCGGAGACGCCGTCATTGACCCGGCCGCGCGGGCTTTCCACCCAGATGCTGCCGCCGATCCAGCGGCCCGGAAAGTCGCGCAACAGGTAGAACGACTTGGTCAGCACGTGATCGGGTGGGATCGGGATCAGGCGCGGCACGTCCAGGCCAGGCGTCAACTCCAGCAGGCGCTGCGCGCCCGGGCCGATGCCTTCACCGCCGAGCCCCACCAGGTTCTGGTCGGCGGTGTCGAAGAACACCATGCCGCCGACGGCGAGGTATTTGTTGAGCTTCTCGATCGCCTGGGGCGAGGGCGTGCGCTGGCCGGCGGTGATGGGCCAATAGAGCAGGGGATAGAACGACAATTCATCGGCCTCGAGGTCGACGCCGACCGGATCGCCGACGTCGACCGAGGTCCGGCGCAGCAGCATCTGGCTGAGGCCGGACAGGCCGGCGCGGCTGGTGGCATCGACCTGCGGCACGCCGGTGCGGACGTAGCCCAGGTGTGTCGTTTCGATCGCCGCCAGCACGTCCTGGTCGGGAATCTGCTGCGCCTTGCCCTCGTGGGGCAGCGCCAGGAACAGCGCCACGAACATCGGCAGGATCATCGCCGGGCCGGCGATGCCCGCGGTAACAAGACTGCGGCGGCGCAACAGGCCGCGCAGGAGCAGGGCAATCACCAGATCGGCGATCAACAGCAGGAAGGCGAGCACGAACAGGCTGGGCGCCAGGTCGAGCGTGCGGTCGGCCGCCAATTGCCGGCTGGGGATGGTGAGCGGGGCGAAGCTGGTCTGCGCCGAGGCGAGGTTCAGCGCCAGGCGCTGCCCTTCGGGCCCATAGAAGCCGGGCGGATGCTGCGGGCCGACCCGGGCGGCGGCAACGTCCTTGGCGGCGATGGCGATGGCCGAGGGGATCGGCGGCACCAGCTGGCCGAAGGCGTTCAGGCTCTGCGCCGGTGCCAGCGGCCGGCCTTCCTCGGCATTGGCATCGAGGCCGGAGGCCGTCGCCACCAGACGGTCCAGCATCTCCACGAAGAGGCCGGAGATCGGCAGGTTCGACCAGTCGGCATTGCTGCTGACATGGAACAGCACCTCGAAGCCCTTGCCCTTGCGCATGCCGGTGACCAGCGGCGTGCCATCGGTCAGGCGCGCCCAGGTCTTGTTGCCGAGGTCGATGTCGGGCTCGGCCAGGACCTGGCGGCTGATCACCACGTCCTTCGGGATCGGGAGGCCGGCGAAAGGCGAGGAGGTCGGAAACGGCGCCAGGCTGGCCGGCTCGGTCCAGGACAAGGCGCCGCCCAACGTGCGATCGCCCTTGCGCAGGTGGACCGGCAGGAAATCGTCGCCCGGCTCGGCGGCGGTCTCGCTTGCCAGCCTTTCGCCGGCGAAGCGCACCACCATGCCGCCGCGCTCGACCCACTCGGCCAGCGCCCGGCGGTCGCCTTCGGCGAAGGTCGACTGGTCGGTCAGCACGATCACCGCCAGCTCCTGGCGCAGCAGATTTTGCAGCCGGTCGGCGCGCACGTCGTGGTTGGGAGCGAGCGCCCGCTCGACGAAATAGATGTCGCCCAGCATCGGCTGGCGGGAGAGGGTCGGATTGTCGCTGGCGAGCCCGACCGGCTTGCGTCCGCCGCCGTCGTCGAGCAGCGTCACCGACCCTGCGGTGCCGCCGTTCTCCAGCGCGATGCGGCTGACCCGGTTGGCGAGTTCGATCGGCAGATCAACCTTGATCCGCGCAATGCGGTCATTGGCGCGGAACAGTCCTTCCGACAGGCCGAGGGTGCGGCCTTCGCGGTCCAGGGCGCGCAGCCGCACCGGTTGGGCGACGCCGATTTCCGCCCGCGCCACCCGCGCCCACAGCCCGCTGGCGTCGCGCTCCGGCGGCAATTGCAGCAGCGGCAGGTCGAGCCCCAGGCCCATCACGTCGAGCGAGCCGAATTTCCGCAGCCCCTCGCTCAGCGCCTGGTCCATCTCCGGCTTGGCGCTGCCGATGCCGTCGGCGATCCAGAAGGTGTTGAGATCGGCGGGCAGGCCGGCTTCGGCCAGGCGCTTGGCGGTGTCGGCGCGGTCGCCGGGCCAGGGCGACGGGGCGAGCGCCTGCAACTGCGCCGCCGCGGTCTCCGCCGGGATCGGCGCCAGGGCGAAGGCCGCGGTCCCGACCTGCGGCGCCGTCGTCGCCAGGATCACCTGGCGGCCGTTGCGCGCGGCCCGGTCGATCAGCTTGCGCGCCGCCTCCTGCCGGTCGTTCCAGCCATGCGCGGCGGCCCAGCCGTCATCGAGCACGATCAGCACCGGCCCGGTGCGCGGAAAGCCGAAATCGGCGTTCCACAACGGCTGCGCCAGGCCGGCGATCACCAGCCCGGCGATGGCAAGGCGCAGCAGGATCAGCCACCACGGCGTACGGTGCGGCGTCTCTTCCTTCGGCCTGAGCAGGAGCAGCAGGCGGATCGGCGGAAACTTGATGCGGCGCGGACTGGGCGGCGTCAGCCGCAGCAGCCACCACAGGATCGGCAAGGCGAGCAGCGCCGCCAGCAGCCAGGGCGCCGCGAAGGTCAGGTTGCCGAGGGTGAGCATCGCGCCCATGCGTTGGCCGTCCGCCTATTGCTGGATCGTCGGCCGGCGATCGGCCGATAGCCATTGATAGGCTTCGAGCAGCGACTTCGCCGCCGATTGATCGGTGACGTGGCGCGACAGGCTCCAGCCCGCCGATTGGGTCAAGGTCTTCAGGCCCTCCCAGTGCCGTGCCAGCTCGGCGCGATAATCGTCGCGGATGTTCTCGGCCCGGCTCATCAACAGGTCGCCTTCGCCCTCCACGCCCTCGAAGCGCACCCGGCCGGCATAGGGCAGGTCGAGCTCCGCCGGATCCAGCACCTGGATCAGATGACCGCGGCAGGCGCGGCCGGAAAAGCGGTTGATCGCCGCGCGCAATTCGGGGATCGGCGCCAGGAAATCGCTGACCAGGATGACATGGGCGTGGGACGGCAGCGCGGCGCCCGGCGGCAGGGAGAATTTCTCGTCCGCGCTCGGCTCGGCCTGGGCCGACATGTAGGCCAGGCGATGGGCAATTGCCTCCAGCACGAAGCGGCCGGTGCTCGGCCGCTCGCCGGAACCCAGCAGGGCGACCCGTTCGCCCGCCCGCGACAAGGCACCGGCGAGGGCCAGGGTCAGCACCTGGGCGCGCTCCTGCTTGCTGGCCAGGTCGCGCCGGCTGCTGAACCGCATGGAGGCGGAGAGGTCGCACCACAGGAACGCGGTCTGCGAGGCCGACCATTCCATCTGGCGCAGGAACAGCCGATCGGATTTCGCCGATTGGCGCCAGTCGAGGCGCCGGATCTCGTCGCCGGGATAGTATTGCCGGAACTGCCAGAACGCCTCGCCGCGGCCGACGCGGCGGCGGCCATGCACGCCCTGCTCGATGGTCGCGGCGATACGTTGCGCCGCCAGCAGCAATGGCGGCACCCGTTCGGCGATCTCCGCCGCCTGGTATCTGGCTTTCTCGAACGCGGGCTGCGCCATGCGGGCCTGGATGTCTGCGCTGCGCCTAGCCGATCTCGGCGATCAGGCGATCGATGATCGCCTTCGGCGTCGCACCCTCGGCGCGGGCGCCGTAGGTGAGCGCGATGCGATGGCGCAGGACCGGATGCGCCAGCGCCACCACGTCGTCGATCGATGGGCTGAAGCGGCCCTGGATCAAGGCGCGCGCGCGTGTCGCCAGCATCAGCGCCTGGCCGGCGCGCGGACCCGGACCCCAGGCGAGGCCTTCCTTCACGTCCCGGATCGCCGTCAGTTCCGGCCGGCCGGCGCGCACGAGTTTCAGGATCGCATCGACGACCTTCTCGCCCACCGGCATGCGGCGCACCAGGCGCTGCGCCGACATCACGTCCTCCGGTGCCAGGATGCGGGTGAGGCCCGCCTCGTTGGCCCCGGTGGTGACGATCAGCATCTGCCGCTCGGCATCCGGTGTCGGGTAGTCGACGTCGATCTGCAGCAGGAACCGGTCGAGCTGCGCCTCGGGCAATGGATAGGTGCCTTCCTGCTCCAGCGGGTTCTGCGTGGCGAGGACATGGAATGGCTCGGGCAGTGCATAGGTGTGGCCGGCGACCGAGACCTTGCGCTCCTGCATCGCTTGCAGCAGCGCGGATTGCGTGCGTGGGCTGGCGCGGTTGATCTCGTCTGCCATCAGCAGCTGGCAGAAGACCGGCCCCTTGATGAAGCGGAAGGAGCGGCGGCCGCTCTCGCCTTCCTCAAGCACTTCCGAGCCGACGATGTCAGCCGGCATCAGATCGGGGGTGCATTGCACGCGGTTGGCTTGCAGGCCGAGGACGGTGCCGAGCGAATCCACCAGCTTGGTCTTCGCCAGGCCCGGCACGCCGATCAGCAGCACGTGGCCGCCGGACAGGATCGAGATCAGCGCCTGTTCAACCGTCTGTTCCTGGCCGAAAATAACCTGGCCGAGCTGGCGCCGGACCAGCTCGATGCGCTGGCTGAGGCTGTCGATCACGCCGGCCAGGTCGCCGGGGCTTGGATTTGCGCTAGGTCCTTGGGAAGTCGTCGAAATATGCCCTTCAGTCATGGCTAGCTTCACCTCTTAGGACAGCTCCCGTAATATGCCTTGCAGGGTAAACCGTTAACGGCCGCCATGTCCAACCCAGAGTCCGGGCCCGAATTCGCCGATTTGCCGGGTTGCGGCGACTTCGACATGCGCATCGCCCGGGACGGGACATGGTTCTATCGCGGCTCCCCGATCAACCGGAAACCCCTGGTCAAACTGTTCTCCAGCGTGCTGCGGCGCGCGGAAACCGGGGAATATTGGCTGGTCACCCCGGTCGAGCGCGGCCGCATCCAGGTCGACGATGCACCCTTTACCGCGGTCGAGGTGACAGCCTCCGGCAGCGGCGCCGACCAGGAGCTCACTTTCCGCACCAATCTTGACGATTTTGTGATTGCCGATTGCGACCATCCGATCCGCGTTTCCTACCACCGGGAGGCGGGCGAGCCGAGTCCCTATGTCCTGGTCCGGCCGGGGCTGGAGGCGTTGATCCTGCGTCCGGTCTTCTATCACCTGGTCGATCTGGGCGCGGTCCGGCATGTCGACGGACTCGACCAGCTGGGCGTATGGAGCCGTGGTCAGTTCTTTGTCCTGGGCCAGCTCGGCGATCTCGACGCCGCCTCGGCCGAAAGCACGGCCCATTGATGCAACGTAGCCTCATCAGCCAGCGTTTCGCCGTCGCGCCGCCGCCGGGGCGCCGGGCGGCGCCGGCCGGTACTGCGCCGACGATCCTGCCGCGGCGCGGCGATGATGATCTCAACCCGGACATGCAACCCGCAGCGGCGCGCTTGATTCCAGCCGCCGTGTTGGTGGGCCTGGTCGAGCGGCCGCAGGGCCTGCAGATCCTGCTCACCAAGCGCACGCCGCACCTGACCGATCACGCCGGGCAGATCAGCTTCCCGGGCGGGCGCGTCGACCCGCAGGATGCCGATGCCGCCGCCGCCGCCCTGCGCGAGGCGGAGGAGGAGGTCGGCCTGCCGCGCGGCCAGGTCGAGATGATCGGCCAACTCGACACCTATGTGACACGCACCGGCTTCGAGGTGACGCCTTGCGTCGGCTTCGTGGCGCCCCCGGCGGCCTATCGGCCCGATCCCTTCGAGGTCGCCGAGGTGTTCGAGGTGCCGCTGGGCTTCTTCCTCGATCCGGCCAGCCGCAAGCTGGAAAGCCGCGTGTTCCAGGGCCGCGAGCGCTTCTTCTATGCGTTCCCCTGGGGCGAGTATTACATCTGGGGCGCCACCGCCGGCATGCTCAACAACCTCGTCGAGGTGCTGGGCGCGATCGACGCGGGGCGGCGATCCTGATGACGCAGGCCCGGCCCGATCTGCACCGTCTGCCGCAGCCCTGGATGAAAGAGGGCCCCGCCGCCCATGTCATGCAGGCGCTGACGGCGGAAGGCGACCAGGCGCGTTTCGTCGGCGGGTGCGTGCGCGACGCGCTGGTCGGTCGGCCGATCCGCGACATCGACATCACGACACCGCTGTCGCCGCAGCGCGTGACCGAGCTGCTGAAGAAAGCTGGGCTGAAAGCGGTGCCGACCGGCATCGAGCACGGCACCATCACCGCCGTCGCCGAGGGCACCGGTGTCGAGGTCACCACCTTGCGCCTCGATCTCGAGACTGATGGCCGGCGCGCCAAGGTCGTCTTCACGGACGATTGGCAGGCCGACGCGGCGCGGCGCGACCTCACCATCAACGCGCTCTCCGCCGATGCCGATGGGCAGGTGCATGACTATTTCGGTGGCCTATCCGACCTCTCCGAGGGCCGCGTGCGCTTCGTCGGCGATGCAACGCAGCGCATCACGGAAGACTACCTGCGCCTGCTGCGGTTCTTCCGCTTTCACGCGGATTATGCGGCGGATGGATTCGATGCAGCAGCGATCGCGGCGGCGAAGGCACTGGCGCCGAATTTGAAGAGCCTGTCGGGCGAAAGGCTGCGGCAGGAGACGCTGCGCCTGCTCACCGCGCGGCGTGGCCCGGAGATTTGGGGCGAGATGCTCGCCCTCGGCATCGTGCAGCATTTCCTGCCCTGGTCCACCACGCTGGATCGCCTGCGTTCGGTTGCAGAGCTCGAGCACCGGCACGGCATCGACCCGGATGCAATCCGGCGCCTGGCCGCGCTGACCATGACCGGCTGCGGGGAGCAGGTGGCGGCGACGCTGAAGCTGTCGCGGGCGGAGAGCGACCGGATCGTCGCGCTCGACGCGCCGCGGGCACCCTTCGACGCCGGCAGCCCGCAGGCGGTGCGGCGGCAGATCTATGCCTGGGGCAATGACGGGGCGCTCGACCGGCTGCTGCTGGACTGGCCGGACGAGGCAAGCGGCCAGGCGGGCCGGCTGGCCTTGGACCAGGTGAAAGGCTGGCCTAAGCCCCGCTTCCCCCTCGCAGGGGCGGATATCCTGAAGCTCGGCATCGACAAGGGGCCGCGCGTTGGCGAGCTCCTGCGCGCGGTCGAAGAGTGGTGGATTTCCCAGGATTTTCAAGGGGATCACAGCCAGTGCCTGGGCCGCGCCAGGAGCCTGGCGCAGGACTGACTCACGGGATGTTGTGAGGTGGGTCACTGCCACGAAATGGCCACACACACCATATTGGCTAGAGCGGAAAGAAGTTGGCCAGCCGGTTAACTACCCGCTCTAGGAAATTGTTCTATGGTTCGAGACTCCCTGATCA